>JACDEL010000013.1 GCA_013816405.1 Chloroflexota bacterium
TCGTCAACGGCTTCATCGAGCCGATCGTGAAGGAGCTGCCCATGGAGTACGCGGTCGAGATGAACCGCCTGATCCAGCTCCAGATGGAAGGCGCGGTCGGCTAGCCCGATGGAGACGGTCGCCAAGCCGCGGTCAGGCCATCGCGTGTCCCTGCCAGAGGCGTTCGCGCTTCAGTGCGTTCGTGCACCTGTGCGTTCGTGCAGCACGAACAGGCCTGACACGAACCACTTGGACCGGTGATGGCGCCGCTAGCACTCATGCAGCCGCTCGATTCCAACGCCGTCGAAGGCGTATCGCGCGACGAGCCCGCGTGGCTTGCGGAGCTCCGCACCGAGTGGTGGAGCCGCGTCGAGGCCGATCCGTGGCCGACGGGAGCCGAGGAGGAGTGGCGCCGCACGTCGCTGGACAACCTGCCACGAGACGGCGGCCTGCTGCTCGACGCACCGGTAGCGACCTACGAGCTCGACCCCCGGCTCGCTGAACGAGGCGTGATCTTCAGCGACCTGGCCTCAGCCATTTGGGAGCATGGCGACCTGGTTCGTGCGCACCTTGGCAGGCACGAGACGCTCTCAGCCCAGATGCCCTTCTGGGCCCGCTCCCTCGCCGCCTGGACGGGCGGCACCTTCCTGTACGTGCCCAAGGGCGTGACGATGGATGTTCCGCTCACGGCGCGCACCACGCTCCCCTCCGGCGCTTACACCTATCTGCCGCACACCCTCGTGGTGGTGGAGGAGGGCGCCTCGGCCACGCTGCTCGAGGAGGTCTCCTCCCCGGACGGCCAGCCGGTCTGGTTCGGCGGCACTGCCGACGTGCGGGCCGGCTACGGCGCGCGGCTGCGCTACGCGAACCTCCAGCGTCTCGGAGACGAGGTGTGGCGGATCGGCGCCCAGCGGGTCGAGGTGGGCCAGGACGCCAACGTGACGACACTCAACGCGGAGATCGGCTCGGCCATCAGCAAGGTCGGGATGGACGTGCGGATGACCGGAAAGGGCGGGAGCAGCCGGCTGCTTGGACTCCTCGCCGCCGGGGACGCGCAGAGCATCGACTTCAACAGCGTCCAGGACCTCATCGGCAGCCACACCACGTCGGACCTGCTCTACCTGTCGGCGCTCTACGGCGCGTCGCATGCATCCTTCTACGGCGTCACGCGGGTCCGCCCTGAGGCGAAGCAGACGAGCTCCTACCAGGAGTGCCGCAACCTGCTCCTATCGCCAAATGCAGGCGCGGAGCCGATCCCGGTGCTGGAGATCGAGACGAATGACATCCTGCGCTGCGGGCACGGCGCTACCGCAGGCGCGATCGACCCGGTCCAGCGCTTCTACGCCCAGAGCCGCGGAATGTCGGCCGAGTCAGCTGAGCGGATGATCGTGCGCGGCTTCTTCGAGCGGGTCGTGGCGCAGATCGATTCGGAGCCGATCAAGGCGCGCGTCCTGGATGCGCTCGCCGCCCGCATCGGCAGCGCCGACGAGGCCGCAGCATGACGACCGGATTCGCGGCCGGCCTGCGGGCGAGCGATGTCGCGCCCGGCACCGTCGTGACCGTCGTGGTCGACGGCCGATCGGTCTGCGTCGGGCACACCCTCGATGGGCGCTGGGGGGCCATCGAGGACGTCTGTACGCATGACGGCGGGGACCTTGCTGACGGCGAGCTGGACGGCGACGCCGTGGAATGTCCACGCCACGGTGGCCGATTCGACCTCTTCACCGGGCGCGTGCTCGCCCTGCCGCCGGTCGTCCCGGTCAAGGCCTTCCCGGTCCACGTCGAGGGCGACGAGATCGTGGTGGACCTGTCATGAAGCTCTCCACCCGCGCCGAGTACGGGATCCGGGTGCTGGTCGCGTTAGCGCACGCCGATGGCGATCGGCCCACCTCGCTGGCCGGGATCGCGCGGACGGACAAGCTGCCCCACGCCTACATCGAGCAGCTGGTCGGCGCGCTGCGTCGAGCCGGCCTGGTGACCGCCACCCGCGGCCACTCGGGTGGCTACCGCCTCGCGCGCCCGGCCGAGGAGATCACCCTGGTCGATGCGGTGCGAGCCCTCGATGGCCCGATCCTGGAGATGCCCTGCGCCGGGCCGGCCGATCTCGAGTCGTGCGACCGGCCCCAGGATTGCAGCGTGCACGAGGTTTTCGAGCGACTGCACGACTCGCTCAGCGGCATGCTGGGCGGAACCACCCTGGCCGAGGTCGCCGCCGGAACCGGCGGCCCGCCCTACCCCCCCGCGGTACGCCGGCGCGTGGTGGCCGCTCACTCGAAGTCCACGGCGGCCCCATCGGCCGATACCCCGCCCCCGAATTGAGCAGGAGGTGAAGCAGACAAGCATGATCGACGAACTGGAGATCCGAGACCTCGAGGTCAGCATCGGGCAGAAGAAGATCCTTAAGGGCCTGTCGCTGACGGTGAGGGTCGGCGAGGTTCACGCCCTGATGGGGCCCAATGGCTCGGGCAAGACAAGCCTGGCCTATACGCTCATGGGCCACCCCGACTACCACGTTGACGCGGGCTCCGTCACCTGGCGCGGCGAGGACCTGCTGAGCAAGAAGATGACCCCGGACAAGCGCGCCCAGGCGGGCATCTTCCTCGCCTTCCAGTACCCGAGCGCGATTCCCGGCGTGACCGTCGCCAGCTTCCTGCGCAACATCTACAATGCCGTCCACCACCCGAAGCAGCCGGCCGCCGATGAGTCGGATGGAGCGATGCCGAAGTACACGGGCATCCCGCTGGCCAAGTTCCGCAAGCTGATGGAGGAGAAGATGGCGCTCCTCCACATGGATCCCGCGGTGGCGGCGCGCTATGTCAACGAGGGCTTCTCCGGCGGGGAGAAGAAGCGCCTCGAGATGCTCCAGATGGCGATCATCAACCCGACCATCGCCATCCTGGACGAGACCGACTCCGGCCTGGACATCGACGCGCTGCGGACCGTTGCGGAGGGGATCAACGCCACCCTCTCGCCGGAGATGGGGGTGCTGATGATCACCCACTACCAGCGCATGCTCAACTACGTGAAGCCGCAGTTCGTGCACGTCCTCCTCGACGGCCGGGTGGTGATGTCCGGTGGCGAGGAGCTCAGCCACAAGCTGGAGGCGAACGGATACGACTGGGTGCGCGAGCAGGTCGGCCTGCCATCGGGGGTCGGCGACGAGGTCGCCGAGCCGGTGGCGGAGCACGTCTAAGATAGGCAGATGGCCGTCGAACCGGCGCTGAGCGCGCTGACCCCCGGAGCCTTCTCCGGGACCGTGCTGCGCTCCGATTTTGCGGTCTTCGATCGCCCGACCCGGAGCGGCAAGCGGCTCGTCTTCCTGGACGCGGCAGCCAGCGCCCCCAAGCCGCGCACCGTGGTCGACACGATGGCCGACGCCTATTCGCATCACTACGCCAACGTGCATCGCGGCATCTACGAGCTGTCCGAAGACGCGACGGGGCTGTTCGAGGCGGCGCGCGGCAAGGTCGCGGCATTCATCGGTGCACCCAGCAAGCGCGAGATCGTCTTCGTGCGGAACGCGACCGAGGCGATCAACCTGGTCGCCTACAGCTGGGGTCGCGCCAACGTGCACTCGGGCGACCGGGTGGTGACGACCCAGCTCGAGCACCACGCCAACATCGTGCCGTGGCAGCAGCTGACCGCCGAGGTGGGCGCCACGCTCGACTACGTGGCGATCACCGACGACGGGCGCCTCGAGCTCGACGACCTGCGCGAGAAGCTGGGCAACGGACCGAAGCTGCTCGCCGTGGCCGCGGTCAGCAACGCGCTCGGCACCATCAACCCGCTCGCCGAGATCGTGAAGATGGCGCACGAGGCGGGCGCGCTGGTGCTCGTGGACGCTGCCCAGGCAGCCCCGCACATGCCGATCGACGTGGCCGCGCTCGATTGCGACTTCCTGGCGCTCTCCGGCCACAAGATGCTCGGCCCATCGGGGATCGGGGCGCTGTGGGGTCGTCGCGAGCTGCTCGACGCGATGCCGCCCTTCATGACCGGCGGCAGCATGATCACGAAGGTCACGATGGAGGGGGCCGAGTGGAACGAGGTTCCCCACAAGTTCGAGGCGGGGACGCCGGCGATCGTCGAGGCGATCGGGCTGGGCGCAGCGATCGACTACCTGACGAACCTGGGCATGGATGCCGTGCGCGAGCACGAGCGCTACCTGTTCGAGCGGGCCTGGCCCGCCCTGGGCGAGATCCCGGGCGTCCGACGCTTCGGCCCCAATGACGCCGAGACCCACGCCGGCGTCATCAGCTTCGTGCTCGACGGGATCCACCCGCACGACGTGGCCACTGTCTTCGACAGCGAGGGGGTGGCGGTTCGGGCCGGCCACCACTGCGCCCAGCCGGTGATGCTGCGCTACGACATCCCCGCCACCACGCGCGCCAGCTTCTACGTCTACAACGACCTTGACGACATCGACGCGCTCACGTCCGCGGTGCGTGCCACGCAGACGCTCTTTGCCGGGTGACCTGAATGGACAACCTGTACCGCGACTTCATCCTGGAGCACTACCGCAATCCCCATAACAAGGGGAGCCTGGACCCGCACGACCTTCATTTCGCCGATTCGAATCCGACCTGCGGCGACGAGATGAGCATGAGCCTTGTCCTTGACTCATCCCGCGCTGCGATTGCCGACGTCGCCTTCGACGGCCAGGGCTGCGCCATCAGCCAGGCATCGGCATCCATCCTCACCGACGGTCTGCGCGGGCAGAGCCTGGACGAGGTACGCGATATGGACCCGAAGGATCTCCTCGACGAGCTTGGTGTTCCGATCGGCCCGGCCAGGCTCAAGTGCGCGCTGCTGGCGTACAAGGTGCTGCAGGGCGCGGTCCGCGGCGGCGAAGTGGCCTGGCCGGCCGAGGCGGAGGCGGCCGGCTGACCTTGCGACCCGCGACTCCCTTCCGCGAGGTGAGCGCCGCCGAGGCGCTCGAGCTGGCCGCGTCAGGCTGGCGGATCCTCGACGTCCGCGAGCAGGTCGAATGGAACGAGGGCCACATCCCGGGCGCCACGCTCCTGCCGCTCGCTGACCTGTCGTCGCGCATCGCGGAGGTCGCACCGGACCACGACGAGGCGCTGCTGGTGCATTGCGCCGTCGGCGCCCGGTCGTTGCGTGCATCGGCGTGGCTGATCCAGAACGGATACACGAATGTCGTCAGCCTGCGGGCCTCGCTCCTCGAATGGCGCCGGCTTGGTGGGGCATGGGAGGCGCCCGAGCAGCTGCTGACGCCGGCACAACAGCGCCGCTACAGCCGCCAAGTCCTGATCCCCGAGATCGGGCAGGCCGGACAGCGCAAGCTGCTTGACGCAAGGGTGCTGCTCATCGGAGCCGGGGGCCTGGGGTCGCCGGCGGCGCTCTACCTTGGCGCATCGGGGGTCGGCACCATCGGCCTGGTCGATGACGACGTGGTCGACGAGAGCAACCTCCAGCGCCAGGTGCTGCACACCTCCGACCGGGTGGGGATGCCCAAGACCCAGAGCGCACGCATGACCCTTGGCGCACTCAACCCGGAGACCACCGTGGTGGAGCACCGGGAGCGGCTTGACGCCGACAACGTGGAGCGCCTGATCGCTGACTACGACGTGATCGTCGACGGGACCGACAACTTCGACACGCGCTACCTGCTCAACGACGCGGCGGTCCGGCTCCGCAAGCCGGTGGTCCACGGCTCGATCTATCGCTGGGACGGCCAGGTCACCACCTTCGTCCCGTTCGAGGGGCCGTGCTACCGCTGCATGTACCCGACGCAGCCTCCACCCGAGCTGGCGCCGGCCTGCGACGTCGCCGGCGTGCTCGGGGTCCTGCCGGGGATCGCCGGTCTGCTCCAGGCCAACGAGGTCTTCAAGCTCGTGCTCGGTGTTGGCGAGACCCTGGCGGGGCGACTGCTGATGTTCGACGCCATGTCGACCGACTTCAGCGAGGTCAGGATCTGGCGCGACCCGGCCTGCCCGGCCTGCGGCGAGGGGACGATCCAGTGAGCACGGTCCGCATCCCGCCGGTCCTGCGCGAGACCGTCGGCGGAAGTCGAAGCCTGGCAGCGAACGGGGCGACGGTCGACGAGGTCCTTGCCGACCTCTTCGCAAACTATCCGGCCCTGCGCGAGCGCGTCACCTCGGACGGCGAGCTTTCGCCGTTCGTGAACGTCTACGTCAACGACCGGGACGTCCGCTACCGCGAGGGGCTGGAGACGCAGGTGGGGCCGGATGACACGGTCATCCTGCTGCCTGCTATGGCCGGAGGCACCGGCTAGCCCCATGCGCGACCTGCTCTCCACCATCGGCAACACGCCGGTGGTGGAGCTGCCGCACCTCGCACCTGCTCCCCGCATCCGCCTCTACGCCAAGCTCGAGGGCGCGAACCCGACCGGATCGGTCAAGGATCGGATCGCGCTGGCCATGCTCACGGAAGCGCGCGCGACGGGGGCGCTCCAGCCGGGTCAGACCATCCTGGAGCCGTCCTCCGGCAACACGGGAATCAGCCTGGCCATGATCGGTCGCCTGATGGGGCATCCCGTGCGAATCGTGATGCCGGACAACACGACCGTCGAGCGGGAGCAGCTGCTGCGCCTGTACGACGCCGAGATCGTCCCGTCCCCCGGGGCCGAGGGCTCGAATGGAGCCATCCGCCTGGCGCAGGAACTGAGCGCCGTTGACGCCTCGCTCTTCATGCCGTATCAGTACGGGAATCCTGTCAATCCCCGCGCCCACGAGGAGGGAACAGGCCCGGAGATCCTCGCGGCGATTCCTGAGGTTGACGTGTTCGTGGCCGGACTCGGAACCGGCGGGACGCTGACCGGCGTCGGCCGCTTCCTGAAGCGACAGCGGCCCGGGGTGCGCGTGATCGCCGCGGAGCCGCTCCCCGGGGAGCAGGTGACAGGGCTTCGATCACTGGAGGAGGGCTTCGTGCCGCCGGTGCTCGACGCATCGGTCCTGGACGACCGATACCTGGTCAGCAATCGGGATGCGGTGATCGGCGTGCGGCGCCTGATGCGCGAGGAAAGGATCTTCGCCGGCCTCTCGTCCGGTGCGGCCCTGCACGTGGCGCTGCGGGCGGCGGGCGAGATGCGGGAGGGGAACATCGTCGTGCTGCTGGCCGACGGAGGCTGGAAGTACCTCTCCACCGGCATCTACGAGCGGGAGCTGGACGAGCTGCAGGACGAGCTGGACCGCTCGCTGCTGTGGTGAAGGCCCTTGTCCTGCCACCATCAGTCGCCGACGAGCTGATGCGCCACGCTCGTGCCGAGCTGCCGAACGAGGCCTGCGGGCTCCTCTCCGGATCGCCTGCGAATGGCCGCGTCTCCCGGTTCCATCCCGCCCGCAACGTGGAGGCATCGCCCCTCCGCTACAACGTGCACCCCGAGGACCTAGTGCGCATCACCTTTGCCATCGAGGACGAAGGGGAGGAGCTGGCCGCGATCTTCCACTCGCACACGCGGTCTGCGGCGGTGCCATCGGCGACCGACCGTCGCACCGCGATGTACCCCGACGCGTTCTACCTGCTGGCCAGCCTGGCCGATCCCGATGCGCGACCCGCGCGAGCACTCCGCGCATGGCGGATCTATCGCGGGCAGGCGTTCGAGGTGCCCCTGACGATCGGGTAACCTTCAGCCCGATGCCCATCATCTCCACGGCCGGCTCGCGATTCGCCGACACGGTCTATGCCGATCGGCTGCTGCGTGCCACCGCCGAAGCGGCAACGCGCAGCATTGCGGCGCTCCTTGTCACGCCGTCAGCGGACTACGAGTACCTGCTTGGCTATCGTCCCCCGGCGATGGAGCGGCTGACCTGCCTCGTCCTGCCGGTGGATGGGGTGCCTGCACTCGTCGTGCCACGGCTCGAGGAGCCGCTTGCGCGCCATGCCATCGGCGCCCTGGCAGATGGTATCGAGATCGTGCCGTGGGAGGAGACCGACGATCCTTTCCAACTCGTCAAGGGTCGCCTGCGGGGAACTCTGCGGGTGGGGCTGCAGGACCAGATGTGGTCGCGCTTCGTGCTGCGGCTGCGTGCCCTGCTCGATCCGGCGGAGCTGGTCGATGCCAGTCCCGCGATCGGCGCCGTCCGTCGCATCAAGCAGCCCGATGAGATCGATCGCCTCCGAGCGGCGGCCTCGGCGGCGGACGAAGCGATGCTGGCGATCACCGCCGAGCGCCTCTCGGGGCGCAGCGAGGAGGAGGTCAGCCGGCGCATCAACGAGCTGCTGCTGACCGCCGGACACGACACCGCTCAGTTCGCGATCGTCGCGTCTGGACCGAACTCGGCGAGCCCGCACCATTCGCCCGGGGAGCGGGTCATCCAGGCCGGCGACGCCGTCGTGCTCGACATCGGCGGCACCCGCGACGCCTACTGCTCGGATACGACGCGCACCGCATTCGTCGGTGAGCCGCCTGCGGACTTCGCCGCGATGTACGAGGTGCTGCGGATGGCCCAGGCAGCGGCCTGCGCCGCCATCGCCCCGGGGATCCCGGCGCGCGAAATCGACCGCGCGGCGCGACAGATCATCGAAGAGGCGGGCTACGGCGACGCCTTCATGCATCGGACCGGCCATGGCATCGGCCTGGAGACGCACGAGGAGCCGTACATCGTTGAGAGCAATGACGAGCCGCTGGTGGCCGGCCACGCCTTCAGCATCGAGCCGGGGATCTACATCGCCGACCAGTGGGGCGCCAGGATCGAAGACATCGTGGTCTGCACCGATGCCGGCGGCGAGCGCCTGAACACGAACAGCACCGAGCTGATCGTCGTCGAGTAGCTGCCTGGCGCATGCCAGGGCGCGAAACGCCTACTTGACCCCTTCCCGAAACGACGCAACCAACGCGGTGAGCACCTCGTCAATCGCCGCGGTCGCCTCACGGTATGCCGTCGTCAGGTCCGAGAACTCGGCTGCCCGACGGCGAAGGTGCGCTGCGATCGCCTCGAGCACCGGCGACCGGTAGAAGAGGAAGGCCTCGACCGCCTCGGCCAGCGACAGGCCGGCGCGAGAGGCCTCGGCCCCGTACAGGGCACCCATCTTCTCCGCCTCGCCCAGCAGGAGGGTCCGTTCCGCCCGCTTGCCCGCCGCCACGTACTCGAGCACGAGGTTGAAGGTGCGCTGTCCCCAGCGCCGGAAATCGGCCCGCTGGTCGGCGCTCAGGCGAGCCTGCCAGGGCGGAGCTGCACCGCTTCGCGCCATCCGGCGATGGACCTCGCCCGAGATGGTGCCGGCCGACCCGGTCAGCCGATCGACGCCGTATCGGTGCCGGCGCGGCGCATTCATCATCGCCTCGAGGGCCGATCGCAGGAAGCGGCGATGGCCACCGGGGGTCACGAAGCTCTCAACCCGCCCGGAGTCCGACCAGCGCCGGAGCGTGTCGGGAGCCACTCCCACCAGGCGGCTGGCGGCGCCGAGCGCCAGCCACGGATCGTCAGGGCCGGCCACGGTCACCGCGCACGCAGGTCGGCCGGGGAGGCGGCTCCCAGCTCCTGCCAGAGGCGCAGCAGGGCGTCCATGCCACCGCGGTAGTTGGCGAGCGGCATCCACTCGTTTGGTGCGTGGAAGTTCCCGTTCGGGGATGCGAAGCCAACCATGATGCAGGGCAATCCGAGCTCCTGCTCCATGGCCGCCACCACCGGGATCGACCCACCGCTGCGATGGAAGACCGGCGGCTTGCCGAAGGTCTCCTCCAGGGCGTGGGCCGCGATCACCAGCGCTGGATGATCGAGCGGCGTGACCACCGGTTGTCCGCCCTGGATCACCTTGACCTCGACTCGCACCGTGGGTGGAGCGACCCGCTGCAGGTGCTCGACAAGGAGCTGCTCGATCTCGCGATGGTCCTGGTCCGGAACCAGCCTGCTGCTGATCTTGGCCCCGGCGAACGCCGGGATGATCGTCTTCGACCCCTCGCCTGAGTACCCGCCCCACAGCCCATTGATGTCGAAGGTGGGGCGGGCCGAGAGGCGCTCGAGGAGCGTGGAGCCAGGCTCGCCGTACATCGGGCCGGTGACCTTGATCCGCTCGGCCCAATCCGCCTCGTCGAATGGCACCGCCGCGTAGTCCGCGTGCTCCTCGGGCGTCAGCTCGCGCACCCGGTCGTAGAAGCCGGGGACGGTGACGCGGCCGCGCTCGTCGGTGAGGGACGCAACCATCCGCGCCAGGACGTTGGCCGGGTTGTCGACGCCACCGCCGTACTGCCCCGAATGGAGGTCCTGGAACGGGCCGAATACCTTCACCTCCCAGTAGGCGAGGCCACGCAGGCCGTAGGTGATGGCCGGCGTCCCCTCGTCGTCCTGCATGTCCGAGTCCGAGACGATGCATAGGTCGCCTGCCAGCAGCTCGGGGTGCGTCTTCACAAAGGTCTCCGAGGGCTCCGCCTCGTGCTCCTCGTCGCCCTCGAAGAAGAAGCGGAGGTTGAGGGGCAGGCTCCCAACGCCCTTCAGCCACGCCTCGGCAGCCTTGAGGTGCATGAAGAGCTGGCCCTTGTCGTCGCCGGAGCCGCGGGCATAGACGATGTCGTCTTCGTAGCGCGGCTCGAACGGCGGCCGCACCCACTCGTCGAGCGGGTCGACAGGCTGGACGTCGTAGTGGCAGTACACGATCGCGGTTGGGGCTTCGGGCCCCGCGTGCAGCCAGTCGGCGGTGACTATGGGGTGGCTGCTGGTGTCGGTGATGGTCGCGTGCTCCGCGCCGATCCTGGTCAGCTCCTCGGCGATCCATTGCGCCGCGCGGCGGACATCGCCGCGACGCTGCGGATCGGCGCTGACGGAGGGGATCCGCAGGAACTCGTCGAGCCCCGCCATGTGCTCATCGGCGTGCTCGCGCAGATATGCGAGAGCGGTGTCGAGATTGGTCATTCGTGGATCATAGGGCCGCGGAAGCGACGAGTCCCCGGCCGCGTCCAAGCGGCATGCTGAGAGCCGGCTCCTAGCTGAGGAACCCCGTCGCCAACCCGCCCGCCATGGCCAGCGCCACGGCCGGCAGGAAGGCGCCGACGAGGAGCGGACGGGGCCAGCCAGGCCCGCCAAGGAGGGCATAGGCCGGGATCACAATCGGGAAGAGGACGATCCCCAGCGACCAGCCGATACGTTGTCGAACGGTCAGGTCGGGGCGGTCCTGCACGTCGAGCCAGTACGCCGCGATGGTGATGAAGCCGCCAACCATGCAGACGGTGAACACGGCCCAGATGACAGGAAGCATCCGGCGATGCTAGCGCGGGCCTACTCCCCGAGCTGGGCCCTCCGTCGTTCGAGGTCCGCTGGTCCCGTCAGCAGGTCGCCCAGGAAGCTGAGCGGCCTCCGCCGTGGCAGGCGCGGCTCGGTCTTGGGCATGAGTGATTGGATCGCAGCTCGTACGGTGCGATCCAGCTCGTCGCGCGCCTCCCGGCCGCGGGTCCCGGTCGTCGGGATCGGATCGCCGTAGCGAAAGACGACCCGCCTGCGGAACCACATGTAGGTGCTGCCGACAATCGCGCAGGGCACGATGGGCACGCCGCTGGCCGCAGCGAAGGCCACCGCTCCCTCTTCGAACGGCAGCAGCTCCGTCTCGCGGAAGCCGACCGTCCCCTCGGCGAAGATGCCCAGCACGCCACCGGACGCGAACACGCGCCGAACGGCCCGTACCGCCGAGGTGAGAGTCGTCTTCTCCGGGCTGTACGGGATCACCCCGCCGACGAACGCCATCACCCGGTTGCGGAAGCCGTGGGAGAAATCGGCTTCCTTCGGCCCGAACCAGGTCACGCGCGGCGTTTCGGGGGTGGCCGCCAGCGCCAGCATCGGGTCCCAGCCGTTGTGATGGTTGAGGACGAGGCAGAAGGGGGCGGCTGGCCAGCGTTCGAGTCCCTCGACGCGGATGTCGAATAGGATGCGGACGACGAGCACGTCCAGCCAGCGCATGACCCGATAGCGTGCCGTTACCTCGACGCTCAGTTCCCGAGGTCCCGTGCGCCGCGCCCGCTCGGCCGGATCCATCAGGCCGCGGGCACCGGTCGCGCTTCGAGGGTGCCGCCGCGCGCCGGTTCCGTGACTCGGCGGAGAGCCCATGCGCCGATGGCGAGCTCAACGCCCATCAGCAGGAAGATGGCCCGATACGCGAGCTCAGGCCCCAGGGTGGCCAGGCTGACGAAGAAGACGAGCAGGCCGCCGACCGTGCTGGCAATCGGTCCGGCACTGGCGACCGCGATGTTGCTGATCCCCATGTAGCGGCCCGACTCGGCCTTCGGGATGATGTCGGTCATCAGTGCCCAGTCGACGCCCAGGAACACGCCACTGCAGATGCCGATGGGGACCGCGGCCACCACCACCATCCAGTAGTCAGGGCCGAAGGCGATGACGACCGCGCCGACGATCCCCAGGGCGATCGCCACGAACAGGACCGGCTTGCGGCCGATCCGCGAGGAGATCCAACCCCCGGGCACAGCGCTCAGGAGTGCCGCCACCGCGACCATGATGATGATCGGGAACTGGGATGTCTGAGCCTCGTCCGGCTGCATGTGGTGGGCGTTCTCCAGGAAGAAGACCGCGAACGCCTGGAGCGAGACCAGGGCGGTCAGCACGAAGAGCCGGCTGATGAGCAGCCACACATAGTCCCGGTTGGCCAGCAGGTCAGTCCCCCAGGCGCCAAACGCTCGCTCCCGGAACGTCTTGCTGGTCGGTGGGGCGGGCCGGTCGGGAACGATGAAGACCGTGATCAGCATGGTGGTCACCTCGACCACCGCGATCGCCACGAACAGCCCCAGCGTGATCTCGGGAAAGCCCATGACCCCCGGCAGGACTGCCACGAAGAGGATCGCGAGTCCCGGCCCAAGCAGGTTGCCGGCAATGTTCGCGGCACCCAGCAGGCCGGACGCGATCCCGACCTGGCGCCCCGGAACGAGGTCGGGAATGTATCCCTGGTAGGGACCCTGGGCGAAGTTGCTGCTGAACTGCAGCAGTGCGACCGCGACCACGAAGGCCCAGTAGTCCTGGTTCCAGAATGCCCAGGCGGCGAAGGTCAGGAAGATCAGGTCCATCGCCGTCCCGATCAGGATGTACGGCTTCCTGCGGCCGATGCGAGCCTGCGTGTTGTCGCTGATGGCGCCCATGGTCGGCTGCACGAGGATCGCGATCAGGACGCCGGCGGTGGTGATCACCCCGATCGCCAGCCCGGCCAGCGGATGCGTCGAGCTTCCCAGGACGCCCTTCGATTCGACCAGGCGAGGGATGACACTGAAGGTGAAGGCGCCCCACAGGACCGTGATGGCCAGCCAGTAGGCGGTCACCGCCAGCAGCTGCACCCAGCTCAAGGCCGTCTTGGGTCGACCGAACTCGTCCCGATCGTCGGCGGCGCTGGGGTCCGCGGTCGCCTCCGGCATCGTGTGCTCCTCTCCGATCGGTGCAGCCTACGACGCCGTCCCTCTTTACGGAAGACTCTGGCCCGCCGGTCTGGTGGCTCCATCGGGCGGGCGCGGTATCATCCGCCGCGTGATCGAGCCGATCGCCCTGCAGCTGGGCCCCCTCTCCGTCCACTGGTACGGGATCATCATGGCAACCGCGATCCTGGCCGCGGCCTGGCTGGGAACGAGCGAGGCGCGGCGCCGGGGCGAGAATCCGGAGGTCGGCTGGTCGATGCTCCTGTGGGCTGTGGCCGGCGGCGTCATCGGCGCCCGCATCTATCACGTCATTCACCAGTGGGACTTCTACTCGGCGAACATCTCGCTCATCCCGCAGGTCTGGAACGGTGGCCTGGGGATTCCCGGTGCGGTCGCTGGTGGTGCTGCGGCGGTGTGGGCCTACACCCGCCTTCGCCATCTGCCGACCGGCCGCTGGTTCGACATCTTCGTCATGGCCCTGCCGCTCGGCCAGGCGATCGGAAGGCTCGGCAACTTCGCCAACCAGGAGCTGTACGGCCCGCCTACGGACCTGCCGTGGGGGATCCCCATCTCGGCCGCTCACCGGGTGCCCGAGTGGGCGAACCTCAGTCTCTACCCCGAGGCGACGACCCGCTTTCATCCCCTCTTCGCGTACGAGGCGATCGCCAGCCTGGTGACGCTGGGAGCCATGATCTGGATCAGCCGTCGCTTCGCGCAGTGGCTGTACGACGGCGACATGCTGCTCATCTACATCATGTTCTACGGCGTCGTTCGTTCCTACCTCGAGACCTTCCGCGTTGAGAACTGGCTGATCGCCGGCATCCCGACCGCCACCTGGCTGGGGCTGGGAGGGTTCCTCCTGGCCGGAGGATTCCTCTACCTGCGCCATGCCCGAGGCTGGGGGACGCCGGGCGCCTGGATCCCGCAGGCCGAAGCGCAGAGGCGTGAGGCGCAGAAGAGTGAGCCATCCCCGGAGGCGCAGCCTGGCTGACCGGCAGGGCATCCTGCCCGATGTGACCGCCGCCGTCGGCGGCACGCCCCTGGTTGCGCTCGATCGGCTGGCGGTCGGGTTGGCGCCGAAGGTTGCGGCGAAGCTCGAGCACATGAACCCAGGCGGATCGGTCAAGGACCGCATCGCCCTGCCGATGATCGAGGCAGCGGAGCGCGCCGGTCTGCTGAAGCCGGGCGGCGTGATCGTGGAACCGACCAGCGGCAACACCGGCGTCGGGCTGGCCATGGCCGCCGCGGTGAAGGGCTATCGGTGCATCTTCGTGATGGCCGACAAGCAGTCGGAGGAGAAGCGGGCGCTGCTGCGGGCGTACGGGGCCGAAGTCGTGATCTGCCCGACCGACGTCCCTCCGGACGACGAGCGCAGCTATTACCGGGTCAGCGATCGCATGGCGCGCGAGATCCCCAACGCCTGGAAGCCGAACCAGTACACGAACTCGGCCAATCCGCAGGCGCATTACACCACCACCGGACCCGAGATCTGGGACTCGACCGACGGTCGTGTCACGCACTTCGTGGCCGGGGTGGGAACGGGGGGCACGGTGAGCGGTGCGGGGCGATTCCTCCATGAGCAGAACCCAAAGCTCGTCGTGGTCGGGGCCGACCCGGCAGGGAGCGTCTTCTCCGGCGGGGACGCGCAGCCCTACCTGACCGAGGGGGTCGGCGAGGACTTCTGGCCCGGCACCTATGACACCGACGTCTGCGACCTGATCGTCCAGGTCTCGGACCGCGACGCGATGCTCACCGCCCGGCAGGCAACCACCAGCGAGGGGATCCTGGTCGGGGAGTCGGGCGGGATGGCGCTGTGGGCCGCCCTTCAGGTCGCCCGATCAATCGAGGACCCTGATGCGCTGTTCGTCATCCTGCTGCCCGACAGCGGACGCAACTACCTGGGCAAGCTGTACAGCGACGATTGGCTGCGAGAGGTCGGGATCATCGGTGCCAAGGAGCAGGTCGCCGGCTACGACTGGCGCGCCACCGAGCCGAGGCTGGTGGTGCGCAGGGAGGCGCAGTACCCTTGAGGCTCACGCACGACGGAGTTCCAGCTCGATGACCAGCATCGCCCAGCCGCCGGCCGCCAAGGCAGGGCCCAAGCCCACGACCGACCGCGTCAACCATTGGATCAATGGGCGCCACGTGGCCGGCAGTAGCGGGCGCAGCGGGCCGGTCTACAACCCGGCGACCGGGGAGCTGGCGCGCGAGGTCGACTTCGCATCGGTCGAAGAGGTCGATGCGGCGGTCGCGGCGGCCAAGGCCGCGTTCCCGGCCTGGCGCGCGACCAGCCTCAGCCGACGCACGGAGATCCTGTATCGGATCCGCAACCTGGTCGAGGAGCACCGCGCCGAAATCGCAGCGCACCTTACCCGCGAGCACGGCAAGGTCCCCAGCGACGCCCTGGGCGAAGTCGCTCGGGGCCTCGAGAACCTCGAGTTCGCGACTGGCATCCCGCACCTGCTCAAGGGTGGCTTCAGCGAGCAGGTCAGCACCGGCATCGACGTGTACCAGATCCGCCAGCCGATCGGCGTAGCGGCGGGCATCACGCCCTTCAACTTCCCGGCCATGGTGCCGATGTGGATGTTCGGCAACGCCATCGCCTGCGGCAATGCATTCGTGCTCAAGCCATCCGAGAAGGACCCGTCGGCATCGGTCTATCTCGGTGAGCTGCTGAAGGAGGCGGGGGTCCCGGACGGCGTCTTCAACGTTGTGCAGGGCGATCGGGTAGCGGTCGACCGGATCCTGGAGCACCCCGATATTGCCGCCGTCTCATTCGTGGGCTCAACCCCGGTGGCGCGGCACATCTACGAGACCGGTACCAAGAACGGCAAGCGCGTCCAGGCGCTGGGCGGCGCCAAGAACCACATGGTGGTCCTGCCGGACGCCGACATTGAGATGGCCGCCGATGCCGCCGTCTCCGCCGCCTATGGTTCCGCGGGAGAGCGTTGCATGGCCATCAGCGTGATCGTGGCGGTCGGCGAGGTGGCCGATCCGCTGGTCGACGCGATCGAGCGGCGGCTGCCAAAGATCAAAGTAGGCCCGGGCACCGATGGCGAGTCGGAGATGGGTCCGCTCATCACGCGCGAGCACCGCGACAAGGTGGCCTCCTACCTGGAGAGCGGTCCAGCACAGGGTGCGACGCTGCGAGTCGACGGGCGGAAGCACGTCCTCTTCCATGAGGACAAGGGCTTCTTCCTGGGCCTCTCGCTGCTCGACAACGTGACGCCGGAGATGGAGTGCTATCGCAACGAGATCTTCGGCCCGGTGCTCGAGATCGTGCGTGTCCCGACCTACGACGATGCGATGCAGGTCATCGAGGACAACCCGTACGCCAACGGCACGGCCATCTACACACGCGACGGCGGGGCAGCTCGCCAGTTCCAGTTCGACGTGAACGTCGGCATGGTCGGCATCAACGTCCCGATCCCGGTGCCGGTCGCGTACTACAGCTTCGGCGGCTGGAAGGCATCGCTCTTCGGCGACCTGCACATGTACGGTCCCGAGGGCGTGCAGTTCTACACCCGGGCCAAGGTGGTCACGTCGCGTTGGCCCGATCCGGCGACGAGCAAGGTCGACCTCGGCTTCCCGCGCACGCGCTGACAAGCCGAATGACCGACCGATTCGAGACGCTGGCCGTCCATGCCGGCGCGGAGCCCGACGAGATCAGCGGCGGCGTCTCGCCATCGATCCAGATGAGCGCGACCTTCCGACAGGACGCCGTGGGCAAGCCGCGCCGGGGCTACGAGTACGGGCGGAGCGGCAATCCGACGCGCCAGGCCCTCGAGGCCGCGATCGCGGAGCTGGAGGGCGGCACCCACGGGCTTGCCTATTCGTCCGGCCTGGCGGCGACGCAGAACCTGCTCTACCTGCTCGAGCCGGGGGATCGGCTGATCTTGTCGGACGACGCATACGGCGGAACCTGGAGGCTGGCCTCCAAGGTCTGGAGCCGATATGGGGTGCAGACCGATGCGGTTGACCTGGGCGACCTCGACGCGCTGGCCGCGGCGCTCAGCGGTACGCCCGCCCCGCGCATGGTCTGGGTCGAGACCCCGACCAACCCGCTCCTCAAGGTGGTCGACATCAACGCTGTCGCGCGGCTGGCCGCCTCCGCCGGCGCGATGACCGTCGTGGACAACACCTTCGCCACGCCGTTTCTCCAGCGCCCCCTGGAGCTGGGCGCGGACGTGGTCATGCATTCGGCGACCAAGTATCTGTCCGGGCACTCCGACGTGATCAGTGGCCTGCTGGCCACCGGTCGCGACGACCTGGAGGAGCGCCTGCGCTTCCACCAGAACGCCGCCGGTGCGGTCCCGTCTCCGTTCGACTGCTGGCTGGTGATGCGTGGCATGCGGACCGTTGCAGTGCGAATGGAGCGAGCGGCCGCTAACGCCGCGGCCATCGCGGAATGGCTCGCCGGGCGAGCCGAGGTCTCGAAGGTGTACTACCCCGGCCTGGCCGATCACCCACAGCACGAGCTGGCAAAGCGGCAGATGCGCCTGCCGGGGGCGATGCTGAGCTTCGAGCTGGCTGCCGGCGAGCCCGCAGCCCGTCGCCTGGCGGAGGCGACCCGCCTCTTCACCCTCGCCGAGTCGCTTGGCGCGGTCGAGTCGCTGATCGAGCTGCCGGCGGCAATGACCCATCTCTCGGTCGCCGGGTCGCCGCTCGAGGTGCCGGCAGGGCTGGTGCGCCTATCGGTGGGGATCGAGGCGGTCGAGGACCTGCTCGCCGACCTGGAGGCGGCGCTGCAGGAAGCCTCGGCGTAACGATGCCCAACGAGCTCCCGCCGCAGCTCCCCGAGGACGGGCCCACCCGGCTGGTGGAGGGCAACGACGGTGAGCTGGTCGAGCGCCTTTCCAGCGGCACGGCGACGGTCCTGCTGGTGTGGCTGATCGGCGTCGGGGCGGGCAGCGCGCTGTTGGCGGCCTGGCTGCTCGCGGCGATCGTGCTGCAGCTGCGCCTGGGGACCGAGCACCTCTTCGGCGCGCCGGGACTCTACGTGTCGCTGTACGGGGCGACCGGCCCGACGGTCCTGTGGATGACCGGCCGGGCGCAGGGGCGGTCCCTGCGCTGGTTCATGCTGACCGCGGCCAAGATCGGGCTGGTGATGGCCGGGATCCTCGTCGGCGGCCTGCTGCTGGTGACGGTCGTGATGGGGGCGGCGCTGGGTCCCGGGGCGCTTCGCGTGACGATCGGCGTCCTCGGCTTCACGCTGGGGGTCTCGGTGGTATGGGCGCTCGCCACCTGGTCGGCGGATCGCTACATTGCCAGCGCTCGGGTCGTCTCCGAGGGCGATCAGACCTCGTAGCTGCGCAGAGGCTCCGCGACCTCGACCGAGCCCTCGAAGGCCGCCCGCGCCTCGGACAGCGCCCAGTCCGTGCCATCCGCGATCGGGATATGGGTCAGGATGAGCCTCTTGGCTCCTGCGTCGCGCGCCGTGGCGGCCGCCTCCGAGGGCAGCAGATGGCCACGGCCCTGTGGCTCCGGATCGTCCTCCTTGAGGGATCGCAGCGCGGCCTCGCACAGGAAGAGGTCGGCGCCATCGGCCAGGCGCGGGAGCGCGTCGCAGGGACCCGAGTCCGCTGAGTAGGTCAGGATGCGGTCAGGGTCCTCATCGGTCCCGGTGGCTGACACGCGGAAGCCCCAGGTGCGGACGTAGTGCTGCGTCTCCTCCGGCTCCAGGCGCAGGTTGCCGATCTCGATCGGGCGCGTGCCGTCGTGCTCCACGAAGGTGAAGCTCTTGTCGAAGAAGTTGGCGTAGCCCGCGCCCAGGGCCATCTCGGCCAGCTGGCCGGTGGAGCCGGGCGGCACGATCACGGTCAACCGATGCTTTGCGACGTCGATCCACGGGTAACTGTAGCGAAGCGTGATTAGGTCGAGGCAGTGGTCGGTATGCATGTGGCTGATCACCACCGCATCCAGCTCGTCGGGCGTGTTGCGACGGAGCAGCTGGGCCACCACGCCAGGGCCGACGTCCATCAGGATGCGCGACCCGCCACCCTCGATCAGGTAGCCGGCGCATGCCTCGCCCGGATTCGGCCGCGCGGGGCTGCGCCCCAACACTGTCAACCGCATCTACGAGGCCTCAGCGCTGCTCGAGGGACAAATAGTCGCGCGCGCCTGCGCCGACGTATACCTGGCGAGGGCGACCGACCCTGGTCGCCGGGTCCGCGATCATCTCTCGCCAATGCGCGATCCAGCCCGGCATGCGGCCGATCGCGAACATGGCGGTGAACATGGAGTTCGGGAAGCCGATGGCCCGATAGATCAGTCCCGAATAGAAGTCGACGTTCGGGTACAGCTTGCGCTCGATGAAGTACTCGTCGTTGAGCGCCACCTCCGCGAGGCGCTGCGCGATCTCGAAGAGTGGGTCGTCGCGACCCAGCGCGTGCAGCACCCGATCGGCGGCGGCCTTGATGATCTTGGCCCGCGGGTCGAAGTTGTGGTACACCGGGTGCCCGAAGCCCATCAGCCGGAAGCCATCCTTCTTGTCCTTGGCCTTGGCCACGTACCTGGCCACGTCGCCGCCGTCTGCCGCGATCTGCTCGAGCATCTCGATCGCCGCCTGGTTGGCGCCGCCATGGAGTGGCCCCCACAGGGCGTCCAGCCCGGCGCTGATCGACGCGAACAGGTTGGCGTGGCTGGACCCGACCATGCGAACGGTCGAGGTGGAGCAGTTCTGCTCGTGATCGGCGTGGAGCACCAGCAGCAGGTCGAGCGCCTCGGCCACCACCGGGTCCACCTCGTACGGCTCGGCCGGCACGCTGAACATCATGTTCAGGAAGTTGGCCGCATAGGGAAGCTCGTTCCGCGGGTACACGTACGGCTGCCCGATGCTCTTCTTGTAGGCCCAGGCCGCGATCGTCGGCATCTTGGCCAGGAGCCGATGGGTGCTGATCTCGACGTGGTCGGGTTTGAACGGGTCGTGGCTGTCCTGGTAGAAGGTCGAGAGCGCCGAGGCCCCCGCCGACAGGACCGCCATGGGATGCGCGTTCTTCGGGAAGCTGTCGAAGAACCGGCGCATCTCCTCGTGGATCAGGGAGTGGCGGGTGATGCTGTCGACGAAGGGGTCGAGCTGGGCCGTGGTGGGCAGCTCGCCGTAGATCAGGAGGTAGGCTACCTCCAGGAACGTGCTCTTCTCGGCGAGCTGCTCGATCGGGTAGCCCCGGTAGCGGAGGATCCCCTCGTCGCCGTCGAGGTAGGTGATCGCGCTCGCGCACGAGCCGGTGTTGCGGTAGCCGTTGTCAAGGGTGACGACCCCTGTCTGGGCTCGAAGGTCACCTATGTCGATCCCGTCGTCACCGGCAGTGCCACGAACGACCGGGAGCTTGGCGCTCTGCCCGGCCACTGTGATGGTGGCGGTGTCTGCGACCGCCAGCGTCGCCTTCGTCATCCGACCAGCTCCATGACGGCCTCACGCTCCTCGATCAGCTCGGCCAGCGTCGCGTCGACCCTGGCCTGTGCCCATGCATTGTGGACGATCCCGGACTCGATCTCGACGGTGCCGGGCGCGGTCGCCCGCAGCGGATAGCCGAAGACGATTCCCTCGGGAACGCCGTACCCGCCATCCGCGGGCGCCGGGATCGCCGAGCTGAAGATCTCGCCGGTCGGTTGAGTGATGTTCCGCACGGTGTCGATCACGGCGTTGGCCGCGCTGGCGGCGCTGGACTGGCCACGCGCCGCGATGATCGCAGCACCCCGCTCCTGCACCGTGCTGATGAACTCGCCCTGCAGCCAGCCCTCGTCGTCGATGACTTCCTCGGCGGGCCGATCACCGATGCGGGCGTGATAGAAGTCGGGGAACTGGGTCGACGAGTGGTTGCCCCAGACGGCGAGGTCGGTCACCGACTCGACCGCCACGCCCGCTCGCGCAGCCAGCTGGGAGCGGCCGCGGTTCTCGTCGAGCATGGTCATCGCGAACCACCGATCAGTCGGGATCTCCGGCGCGTTTGCGGCGGCGATCAGGCAGTTCGTGTTGCACGGATTGCCGACCACCAGCGTGCGCACGTCCGTGGCGGCGTTGCGCGCGATCGCCCTGCCCTGTGCCGAGAAGATGCCGCCGTTGATGGTCAGCAGGTCCTTGCGCTCCATCCCCGCCTTGCGCGGGACGGCCCCCACCAGCAGGGCCCAGTTGACCCCCGCGAACGCCTCGTCGGCGCTCGAGGTCCGCACCATGCGTCGCAGCAGTGGAAAGGCGCAGTCCTCGAGTTCCATGGCCACTCCCTCGAGGGCTGGCAGGGCAGCCTCGAGCTCGAGAAGATGGAGGTCGACGGTCGTGCGCGGGCCGAACATCTGGCCGGAGGCGATCCGGAAGAGGAGGGCGTAGCCGATCTGTCCGGCGGCGCCGGTGACGGCCACCTTCACGTGCGAGTCGGGCATCACGATCGAGTCTAGCGCAGCGCCCCATCGCCGGGTCTGCGGCAACCAGGCTCAGGTGGCGGCGATGAAGGCGTGAACCTGGGTTGCCAGCTCGTCACGCACGCGGCGAAACTCGACGAGCCGCTGCTCATCGGTGCCGGTCGCGGCCGATGGATCGTCGAACGACCAGCGGAGGACGACCTTCGCCCCAGGGACGTAGGGACACGCCTCGCAGGCCTCCTCGCAAACGGGGATCAGCCAGTCCCACGGCTGGCCCATGAACCGCTCGATCGTCTTGGAGGCGTGGCCGCTGATGTCGATCCCAAGCTCCGCCATGGCCGCGATCGCCTCGGGGCGAACTCCGGTCGCCTCGGTCCCGCCGCTGGCGACCTCGAATCGGTCGCCGGCCCACGCCCGCAGCATTCCCTCCGCCATCTGCGAGCGGGCCGAGTTGTGGGTGCATACGAAGAGCACACGGCGCCTGTTCATAAGGTCAGCGTAGCGGGGGACTCGGGGATCGTCTGTGGACAAGTTGTGAAAGATCCCTGAAGTTCGGGGATAAGTGGGATTGCCAGCACCTCGCACCGGCGCCTATTCTCTGGTTGTCCCGAAGGGGCAGCCAAGGGCACCCGAGATTGCATCAACGGACCGGCGGCGGTTCCTTCGGGACATTTCGTTGCCCGGATGCGGTCACGGCTCGCCGGCCAGGTTGCGCTGCAGCCGCCTCACTACCTCCGCGGTCTCGTCGTCGGGATCGTGGCCCGGCTCGGACGACGGGCCCGCGAAGGTCCCGAACTGCCGGTCCCCGGCATCGCCCAGCCCCGGGACGATGTACCCCCGTTCATTGAGCGCCCGATCGACGGCCGCCACGTGGATGTCGACATCCGGGTGCGCGGCCGAGAGCGTGGCCACCCCCTCCGGCGCGGCGATCAGCGAGATCTGCTTGAGGCGGGCCGCACCCCACTGCTTGAGGATGTCGACCGTGGCGGACGACGAGCCACCTGTCGCCAGCATCGGGTCCAGGATGAGGCAGACCTGCACCGTTGCCGCGTCGGGCAGCTTGTTGTAGTACTCGACGGGCTTGAGGGTGCGCTCATCGCGATACAGGCCGATGTGCCACACCTCGGCGCTCGGCATCAGCTCGAGCATCGCATCCACCATCCCCAGCCCCGCTCGCAGCACGGGGATCAGCCCGACCTTCGGCTCGAGCTCGGCGCCAGCCATCGGCTCCAGCGGCGTTTCGACGGTGATCGGCTGGGTGGTCAGGTCGGCCATCGCCTCGTAGCCGAGCAGCCATGAGAGCTCCCGAACGAGCTCACGGAACTTCTTTGGCTCGGTGCTTCGATCGCGCAGCAGCGCAAGCTTGTGCGCAACCAGCGGATGCTGCGAAACATGCAGATTCGGGAAGCGGGGGGCATCCATCGGGCGAATTCTATGCGGACCCTGGATTGCCCACTACCTCGATTTCCCTTTGACTGCTAGGCTATCCGTCCTTGAGCCGATACGTCGCACCTGTGCCGGCACGTTGTGCTAGGCGACGCTGAGGAAGGAGCCAGCTGTGGTCTTCGGAACCAAGCGAGACACCAAGGCCGACCCTGGCCTCCGAGAGGACGTAGTCGGCAACCTGTATCCCGATAGCTTTCCCGATGAGGCAGAGATGACGCCCAATCCGATGGAGTTCCGCCGGCCCGATGCGGGCAACGAGAGCGTCATCGATCCCCACGCCCGCTTCAACGGCAAGTACGTCTCGGACCGCGACCTGCGGATCGAGGGTGAGGCGAGTGGTGAGATCGAGTGCTCTGGCACCCTGATCATCAGCCCGCAGGCCAAGGTCCGCAGCTCGATCACCGCCGCGAACGTGATCATCAACGGCGACTACGAGGGAGACGTCGACTGTGGGGGCCGCTTCGAGATCGGCTCGACCGGCCGGGTCAAGGGCAAGGTCAAGGCCCAGGTCCTCGTCGTGAAGGAGGGCGCCCACTTCGAGGGCGCCGTGATGATGACGCCCGAGGGCCGCGCCACCTTGAACGCGCCCGCGCCGGCAGCCGCCAGCGCACCCGCCAAGGGCGCAGGCAACGCACAGCCCGCCGCCCAGTCGGCGGCGGCGTCACAGGGCCAGGGAGGCATCTTCAACAAGGAGCGCGAGGCTCAGTCAGCGCCCGACCGGGCCGCCTCGGGCACCGGCACCGGCAGCAACTCCTGACCCGATAGGTCGCGCGCCGGGTGGCCCGCCTCCTGGTCGAGGTCACTCGCGGCGACAGGGTCGAGTCGCGCCATCGCGGCTCCATCGCCGTCGTCTCCTCGTCGGGGGAGCTCTCATCGTCGTTCGGTGACGCGGACGAGTTCGCCTTCATCCGGTCCTCCGCCAAGCCGTTCCAGCTGGCTCCCTTCGTCGCTTCGGGCCGATTCGACGCCTACGACTTCCCGAACCCCACCGAATCGCTGGCGATCATGGCCGCCTCGCATTCCGGAGAGGACCGCCACGTGCGGACTGTGCAGGCTGTCCTGCGCGCCGGTGGACTGACCCGCGACGTGCTCGCCTGCGGCGTTCACCCGCCGTTCGACACGGAGACGGCCCAGCGCCTGATCCGCGACGGCGAGCCACTGACACCGCTGCGCCACAATTGCTCGGGCAAGCACGCCGCCATGGCGCTCCACGCCAAGGCCGTCGGCTGGCCGATCGAGACCTACTGGCAGCCCGACCACCCGGTGCAGCAGCTGGCGCTCGACATGGTCGCCCTGATGAGCGGCATCGCCCGGTCCGAGATCGTTACGGCCACCGACGGCTGCGGCGTCATGTCGTTCGGGTTGCCACTCCGCGGCCTGGCGCTGGCGTTCGCCCGCCTCGCGGATCCCTCGTCCGTCCCGGACCCGGAGATGCGGAGCGCGTTCGAGCGGATCCGCGACGCGATGATGGCCCATCCCGAGCTCGTGGCAGGGGAGCGCCGGCGGCTGGATACGGCGCTGATGCGGGCCGCTCCCGCTCGCCTCGTGGCCAAGGCCGGCGCGGAGGGGGTCCAGGCAGTGGGCGTGCTGGCCGGATTCGACGCATCGAGCACGGCAGCTGGGCTCGCCCTGAAGATCGAGGACGGCGATTCGTCGAACCGGGCGCGCAACGTGGCCACGTGCGCCGCACTGCGCCGGCTCGGCGTGCTTGACGATCAGGCTCTCGAGCGCGTGGCTGAGTACGCCTCGCCGCCGGTCCTCGATCCGCGCGGCATGCCCGCGGGCACCATGCGGTCCGTCTTCGAGCTCGCGACCGCATAGCCGCGGCGTCGCATCTGGGCGGCGAATTCAGGCGGCAGGGGCAGGACCTGCGTCCCATCGCTCTTTTCACCAATTCGGAATATGTTCCTGCCTACGGCGACCGATGGTCGTCCAGCTAGGTCGCCCAATTTGGAACACGAGGTCCCAGCGGGGAAACGACGACACTCACCGGCCGGCCGGTGGGCCGGCCTCCGCTCGCCGGCGGCCATCGTCCTCGCGATCGTCACCTGCCTGGCGGTCGTCCTCGGCATCGTGGTCGTCTCCCAGGTCGGAGAGCAGGTGGCCAGAGAGGCCGAGTCTCAGCTCGAGAACCATACGGCTGACCAGTCCGCTGCGCTGGAGGAGCTCATGGCGGGAGTCTCCCGCGACGTTCGTCTGGCCGCACGAAACGTCGTCTTCGCCGAGGCCCTGGCAGCCACCTCCGGACAATTGCTGACGCCCAACCGCCGGCTCGTCGAAGCGGCCATCATCTATCTCGGCAAGCGGTACCGGGTAGACGAGATCTGCCTCATTCGAGCGGACGGGCGGGAGACGGCCCGCTGGGTCAGTGGAAAGGGCATTGCTCCGGTGACCGAGCTGTCCGCCGACGAGCGCCTGGACAATCCGGCTTTCATTCCGACCATGTCCCTCCCCGATGACGGGTCCTACCAATCCGATCCGTATGTGTCGCCCGACGCGAACCGCTGGGTCATCGGTGTTGCGACGCCCATCGTCCTCGCAACTGGTGAGCACGCCGGCGTTCTTCACTTCGAGATCCCGATCCAGAGATTCGAGCACGAGCTGACTGGAAGGATGTTCGGCGGCTCAGGCTACGGCATGCTGCTCGACCGCTCAGGTCACCTTCTCTTTGGCCCACAGCTTGCCGACTTTCGATCTGCACAGGGCCTGCCGACCGATCCGAGGTCTGCGCCGTTTCCGGTGGCTGGCGTATCGGGCTCCCTCTCATGGCGGCAAGCCGTCGCCACGATGGTCGGCGGGAATCTCGGCAACGTCTCGTTCGTCGACGGCGGGGTCTCGTTCCGGGCGAGCTACCGTGTGATCCCGAGCTCGGACCGGATCGTGGCCCTCGCCAGCCCGACCGTCGAGCTGTACGCAAACGCTGATAGAGATCGGCTGATCCTGGGGATCACCGTCGGGCCGCTCTTCCTGCTGATCATCCTTGTCAGCGGGTTCTTCACCAGCCGGCTGTCGGGCGCAAACCGCAGCCTCGCGAGCACCAACCAGCTCCTCGGCGAGACGAGCCGCGCGCTCGCTCACCAGGCCATGCATGACGCCCTGACGGGGCTGCCGAACCGCGTCCTCTTCCAGGACAGGCTGCGTCATGCGCTGGACCGCGCTCGGCGGCCGCGGCCGGAAGATGGAGCCTGCCAGGCCGTCCTCTTCCTCGATCTGGACAACTTCAAGCTGATCAACGACACCATGGGCCACCCGACCGGCGACGAGCTGTTGGTGGCGGTCGCGGAAGGCATCAATGCTTCCCTGCGCCCGGGGGACACCGCCGCGCGGCTTGGTGGCGACGAGTTCACCGTTCTCCTGGAGAACGTGACGGAGGCTGAGGCCCGCGTGGTTGCCGACCGCGTCCTCGAGCGGCTCCGCCAGCCATTCGTGCTCAACGGGCACGAGGCGAGGGTGTCGGCGAGCATCGGGATTGTCGTCAGCACCTCCGCGTCGGACCTGCCGGAGGACCTGATGCGAAGCGCCGACACCGCGCTCTGCGAGGCGAAGAGAAAATGGCCGGGACCGCTACGAGATGTTCGATACCGCCATGACGGCTCGCGTCTGGGATCGGTTGGAGCTCGAGGCTGATGTGCGCCGCCGGCTGGCCGCGCCCGAACCGCGTCCCCGCGCCGCCTGATGGTTCGGCTCCATCCGAGCGATCCATCCGTTGACGGCGCTGGGCCGCCGGGGATAGGCTTGGCTCTGGCGATGGTGTCCGCCTAGACGTGGAGACGTCTGAACCGCCCGGTCGGGCTGATGGCCCCTGGTGCACATGCAGCCAGGGGCGTCGCGCTACCTGGGGGAGGTTCAGAGTGGACAACACCTATTTCATTGCGGCGGCGTGGGTCGGCCTCGCGCTCCTCGCCAGTCTTGTATCGATCCGGCTGGGGATCTCTGTCGCGCTCATCGAGATCGCGCTGGGCGTGGTGGGCGGGAACGTCCTTGGATTGGGCACCACTTCGTGGATCGACTTTCTGGCGCTCTTCGGGTCGGTGCTGCTGACCTTCCTGGCCGGGGCCGAGATCGACCCAAGCGCCCTGAGACGCCACCTGGGACGAGCTCTTGCGATCGGCTCGGTTTCGTTCGCGCTGCCTGCGGCCGCCGCATTCCTCTTCGCCCTCGTGGTGGCTGGCTGGGACCTGCACGCCGCCGAGATCGCCGGGATTGCCCTGTCCACCACCTCGGTGGCAGTTGTGTACGCGGTCATGATCGAGACGGGTCTCGCAACCCAGGAGATCGGCAAGCTGATCCTGGCGGCCTGCTTTGTGACCGACCTGGGCACCGTCCTCGCCCTTGGCGTCCTCTTCGCCGAACCCGGTCCCGGTCTGGTCCTGTTCGTGGCCATCACTGGGGCTGCCCTGCTCATCCTCCCGCGGGTCCTGGCCTGGCTGATCAAGGCCGTGCCCGATCGCGCCTCCGAGCCTGAGATCAAGTTCGTCCTTCTGGTGCTTCTTGCGCTCGGCGGCCTCGCGACGGCGGCAAACAGCGAGGCCGTCCTGCCGGCCTACCTCATCGGCCTGGCTTTCGCGGGGGTCTTCGTGCGGAGCCGGGTCCTTGTCAATCGGATGCGCGCCATCGCCTTCTCGCTGCTGACGCCCTTCTACTTCATCAAGGCCGGGCTGCTTGTGTCGCTGCCGGCCGTCGCGGCTGGAGCAGGGCTCATCGTGATCTTGCTGCTCATCAAGGTGGGAGCCAAGACGATCGGCGTATGGCCCGTGGCCCGATTCTCGGGCATGGCCGTTCGGGAGGCGAGCTACACGACGCTGCTGATGTCGACCGGGCTCACATTCGGGACCATCTCGGCCCTGTTCGGGCTGCGTAACGGACTGATCGACCAGCCGCAGTACACGATCCTGGTGACCACGGTTATCCTCTCGGCTGTCGTGCCGACGCTGCTCGCGACGACCTTCTTCGAGCCGCAGATCCACGGTTCTGGGGAGCTCGAGGAGGTTGCGGCGGCCGACGAGATCGACGCGGGCCTGATCCGGCACCCTCGAGTGGACGCGGCGAAATAGGGTCGGGTGACCCTGGCGAGGCTACATTGTTGCCACACGCATGAGGACCAGCTGACCGATGAACGGGCAGAAGACCGTTGACGAGTACATCGCCGCCTTCGATGACTGGCGCACAGACGCCATGAAGCGGCTGCGCGAGGTCGTCAAGGAGGGCGCGCCACACTCCGCCGTGGGCATCAAGTGGGCGCAGCCCGTGTGGGAATGGAACGGACCGATGATCTGGATGAAGGCTTACCCGAAGCACGTCGACATCGGCTTCTGGCGGGGCACCGAGATGGATGACCCGAAGAAGGTGCTGACCGGCGACGGCGAGCGGATGCGGCACATCAAGATCACGTCGGTGGATGACATCCCGGCCGATGCGCTGCGCGAGCTCGTGAAGCAGGCGGTGCAGCTGAACACGGCGAAGGGCAACCCGACGCTCGGACGGTGAAGGCCGGCCTTGCAGCCGCGGTCCTCGTCATCGGCCTGGGAGGTTGCGGCGCGGCCTCGACCTCATCGGAGGACCGGGAGAGTGCATTGCGATACGTTGCGCTGGGCGATTCGTACACCATTGGCACCTCGGTGAGGCCCGCCGAGAGCTGGCCGACCCAACTCGTGGCCCGGGTGCCGGCACTCCAGCTGGTCGGGAACCTGGGCGTCAACGGCTATACGTCGACTGACCTGATCAATGAGGAGCTGCCGGCGCTGGCCGGGCTGCGGCCGGAATTCGTCACGCTGCTGATCGGCGTCAATGACGTCGTCCAGGGCGTCCCCGAGGAGCGCTACCGCGCCAACGTGGAGGAGATCCTCGATGCCATGCTCGGGTCGGTCGCGGTGGACCGCGCGCTGTGCATCGCCACGCCGGACTATACGGTCACCCCACAGGGGGCAGCGTTCGGGTCGCCAGAGCAGCAGCGGGCGGGGATCGAGCGCGGGAATCAGGTGCTCGCGGAGGCATGTGCCGCGCGCGACATCGGCTTCGTGCCAGAGGTCTTCGCGGTCTCGCAGGCGGCCGCGAGTGACCGGTCGTTGGTCGCCGACGACGGCCTGCATCCCTCGGGTGCCCAATACGCGATGTGGGTCGACGCGATCCAGCCGGAGGTCGAAGCCTTGCTCAGAGCGTTCGACTGATGACCACAGTCACCGAGGCGGCACGAGCAGCAGTGCCCATCAAGCCGAATCCACCTCGGCGCGTCCCGTTTGGGCCATTTCTCGTCTCAACCTATTGGAGCGCGCCGGACATCGCTCTGGCGGGGTTCGCCTTGGTCCTTGGCCTGCCCGTAACCCTCGTCGGCCTGCTCTTCATCCCTCCCCAAATGGTGCGCAAGCCGAGGCGTTCGAATCCGACGCGCCCTGGTCATCTGAGCTCGAGAGCGGTACGAAGGCGCGGCTCTTAGTTCACCCGACGCGCCCTGGTCATCTGAGCTCGAGAGCGGTACGAAGGCGCGGCTCTTAGTTCACCCGACGCGCCGCCAAGCCCTTCTAGACCTAGGCCCCGACAACTCAGACGCCTAGGCGTCCGGGAAGGAGTCATCGGCCGCCAGCGCTGCTGTCGCGTTCGTTCGTGCAGCACGGCTGCACGAACGGTCATGACGCGGCGGGCACCTGCGTGCGCCACCGACTGCCGAGGCCTCCCTGCTACCATCGGGCGACCGATGAGCACCCCCGATCCGACCAGCATCCGCGTGCGGATGGCGCCCAGCCCGACCGGCTCGCTGCACATCGGGACGGCGCGCACCAGCCTCTACAACTACCTCTTCGCCAAGCACGTGGGCGGGACGTACGTCCTGCGCATCGAGGACACCGATGTTGCCCGTGGTACCGACGAATGGGAGCGCGACATCATCGACAACCTGCACTGGCTCGGCATCTCCTGGGACGAGGGGCCGCAGGTGGCGGGGGGCGAGGACATCGGTCCATACGCGCCCTACCGCCAGAGCCAGCGCATGGAGCTGTATGCGCGCGAGGCCGATCGGCTCCTGGCCAGCGGCGCCGCCTACCACTGCTACTGCACGCCCGATGAGCTCGAGGCCGTGCGCCACGAGCAGGAGCGCAACCACGAGGCGCCGCGCTACAACGGACGCTGCCTGCGCCTGAGCGATGCCGACCGCGCCGCCTTCGAGGCCGAGGGTCGCCGCCCGGCGCTGCGCTTGAAGGTCCCACCGGAGCCAATCCGCTTCGATGACCTGATCCGCGGCGAGGTCGAGTTCGACAACGCGCTGCTGGGCGACTTCGTGATCGTGCGCAGCAACGGGATGCCGCTCTACCACTTCGTGGTGGTGGTCGACGACGAGGCGATGGAGATCACCCACGTCGTGCGCGGCGAGGACCACCTGTCGAACACGCCCAAGCACATCGCCCTGATCCGGGCGCTCGGCTACCGGGAGCCGAAGTTCGGGCACATCCCGCTGATCCTCAACCCGGATCGCTCGAAGATGAGCAAGCGCAAGTCGCAGACGGCGATCACCGCCTATCGCGAGCAGGGCTACCTGCCCGAGGCGATGGTCAACTTCCTCGCCTTCCTGGGCTGGTCGCCAGGAACGGAGGAGGAGATCTTCTCGCTCGCCGAGCTCGCCGAGCGCTTCGAGATCGGTGAGGTCCACAAGGCCGGCGCGGTCTTCGACAAGGATCGGCTTGACTACCTCAACGGGGTGTACATCCGATCGTTGGCCGATGGGCAGCTCGCCTACCGCCTGCGCCCGTTCCTGCCAGATGCACTCGATGACGGGATCCTCATGCGCCTGGCTCCGCTGCTCAAGGAGCGGCTCGTTCGGCTGGGCGATGCCACGGAGCTGGCCGCCTACCTGACCGAGAGCGATTCGCAGGTCGCCGACCTGCATGAACCGGAGCTGCTCCTGCCGAAGGGGCGGTCAGGCGCCGAGGTTGCAGAGGCGCTGGCTCTCGCGCATGAGGCGCTGGCCGCAGTGCCTGAGCCCGATTTCGCCGCGGGCGAGCTGGAGGCGATCTGCCGGACCACCGCCGAGGCGCACGGTTGGAAGGCCGGCGACTTCTTCCGGCCGCTGCGGGTGGCGATCACCGGCCGTCTCGTCTCGCCGCCCCTGTTCGGCTCGATGGAGCTGCTCGGACGGGAACGGACCCTGGCGCGCATCGAGGCGGCACAGGCTCGTCTCAGGGGCTGACGTGGCCACCCGCACAGATGGTTGACTCTCCTGCCTCTCGGCGCGAGACCCGCAAGATGGTCACCGTCATGTTCATCGACGCGGTCTCCTCCACGACGCTCGGCGAGCAGATGGACCCGGAATCGTTGCGGGCGGTGCTGACCCGCTACTTCGACGTCATGCGCGACGCGATCGACGCCCACGGCGGCGTCGTCGAGAAGTTCATCGGCGATGCGGTGCTGGCGGTGTTCGGGGAACCGACGGTTCACGAGGATGACGCACTGCGCGCCTGCCGCGCGGCCATGGGGATCAATCGGCGTCTGGCGGAGATCGAGCCGCAGATCCGGGCCGACCTGGGTGTGGCCATCGAATGGCGGATGGGCATCAATACCGGTCCGGTGCTGGCGGGCGAGGTCGTCTCCGGGCAGCGGATCGTGACGGGCGATGCGGTGAACGTGGCCGCCCGGCTGGAGGCCGCCGCATCGCCGGGCGAGATCGTGATCGGCGCCGTGACCTATGCCCTGGTGCGCGACGCGGTCACGGCTGAGCCCCTCGCCCCGCTCAAGCTCAAGGGCAAGAGCGAGCCCGTGCCGGCGTGGCGGCTGACCGGCGTCGAGGAGACGTCGCATCGACGCTCTCGTCCGCAGGAGGCGCCGCTGGTCGGTCGACAGCGCCCGCTGCGCATGCTGGAGGACGCGTTCAGCGCGGCGGTGGACGAGCGCGTGTGCCATCTCTTCACGGTCCTCGGCGTGGCAGGGGTCGGCAAATCGCGCCTGGTGGAGGAGTTCGTCGGCGGGCTGGGTGACCAGGCCACGGTGGCGACGGGCCGCTGCCTGGCCTATGGGAGCGGGATCACCTACTGGCCGGTGGCCGAGGCGCTGCGCAACGGCCTCGCGAATGCCGAGGCGGAGGACGGTGCCGGGGCCGGGCTGGCGGCGGTCCTGCGCGGAGAGCCAGAGGCGGATCGCCTGACGGCGGCGGTCGGCAGCCTCCTGGGCATGAATGCGCAGGCCCACGACCAGGAGGAGCTGTTCTGGGGCGTGCGGAAGACCTTTGAGGCCCTGGCTCGTCGTCGGCCCCTCGCGCTGGTCCTCGATGACATTCACTGGGGCGAGCCGACCTTCCTCGACCTGGTCGAGCACATCGCCGATTGGACCCGCGATGCGCCGATCCTGCTGATCGCAGTTGCCCGCGTCGAGCTGCTGGAGACTCGCCCGCTGTGGGGCGGCGGCAAGCGGTGGTCGACCACCGTTCAGCTGGAGCCGCTCTCTGAGGTCCAGAGCGAGGAGCTGGTGGCCACCCTGCTGGGCCACGCGGAGCTGCCCGCCGGCTTCCGGTCGCGCATCGGCCAGGCGGCGGAGGGCAATCCGCTCTTCGTGGAGGAGCTGCTCGCGAAGCTGATCGACGACGGCTTCCTGCTCCGCACCGAGAGCGGCTGGACGGCTACTGGCGATCTGCAGGACATTGCGATGCCACCGACCATCCAGTCCGTGCTGGCAGCCCGCCTCGACGGGCTGGGCGTGGAGGAACGGACCGTCATCGAGCGGGCAGCAGTAGAGGGGACCACCTTCCACCGGGGGGCTGTCGTCGCGCTTGTCCCGGAACCGCTTCGGGATCGGATCCCGGAGACGCTTGCCAACCTGGTCCGCATGGAGCTGGTGCGGGTCGAGAAGGCCTCGTTCCCCGGCGAGGAGGCCTACCGATTCCGACACGTCCTGGTCCGCGATGCGGCCTACGAGGGGCTGGCGAAGCAGACGCGCTCCGAGCTGCACGAGCGCGTCGCGAGCTGGCTGGAAGGCATGGTCGGCGACCGGGTGCTCGAGTACGGCGAGATCATTGCCTATCACCTGGAGCAGGCCTATCGGTACCGGACCGAGCTAGGGCCGCGCGACGCTGCGGCGGCAGAGCTGGCCACGCGGGCCGGAACCATGCTCGCGCAGGCATCGCGACGAGCCGAGGCACGCGGTGACGTGGAAGCCAGCGTGGACCTCATGGATCGTGCCGCCGAGCTGCTCCCTCGCACCGCCGAACGCCGGCTGCTGATCGCGCAGGTGGCGCCGAACCTGCTGTTCGCGGGGGACGGTCCGCGAGCGGAGATCCTGCTGAAGGAGGTGATTGCCGAATCGGAGGAGGCCGCAGATGAGCGGAGCGCGGCCTGGGCGCACCTTGGACTGCTGTTCGTACAGAGCTCGACGCAGTCCAGCGAGGCCTCGGAATACACTCGCGAGGCGGAGCTCTTGCGAGACCGATTGCGGAAGCTCGGCGACGCGGAAGGCGCGCAGCAGGCGGAGCTGCTGGCCGGGCTGGGCCTCTTCGTGGTCGGCAGGGCCGGGGAAGGGGGCGCTCGCGCCGAGGCGGTCCTGGAGGCCGTCCCGGGCTCTAGCTCCGGCTCCCTGGCAAACCGGGCACGGGTCCTGCGTGCCGTGGCGGCGATGGCAGGGCCAATGCCCGCGGGTGAGGCCCTGAGCCTTGTCGAGGGAGAGCTGGGGCATACCACCCAGTTCCCTGGGGGCGCGTCGGGTCCCACCAGGATGCTGTGCCTGCAGGGACGCTTTGCCGAGGCTCGCGCCGCCCTGACTCGCACGATCGACCAGATGGCTGAGCGTGGAGGTCGCATGCTGCCATCGGAGGCCCACGAGGTCGCGGGGAACGTGGCCCTTATGGAGGGCGACGTTCGCGAGGCCATCCGCAACCTGCAGCTCGCACACGAGGAGAAGATGGCGGCCGGAGATCCGGCGGGCGCCTCCACCACGGCCACCGCACTGGCCGAAGCCCACCTTGATGTCGGGGACCTGGACCAGGCTCTGCGATACGCCGTCGACGCTCGCGAGACCTCGTCGCGGGATGACTTCGCCTCCCAGGGCCGCAGCAGGGAGATCGAGGCGCGCGTCCTGTCTGCGCGTGGCCGGCACCCCGAGGCAGAGGCGCTCGCTCGCGAGGCGGTCACGATCATGGCGGGCACCGACTACCTTGCCCTGCATGGCGACGCGCTCGTCCACCTGGCGCACGTCCTTCACGCGGCCGGCAAGGTCGAAGAGGCCGTGGCGACCGCCCGCGAGGCGGCGGAGCTCTACGAGCGCAAAGGCGCAACCTTCCTCGTCGAGCGCGCCCGAAACCTGGCGCAGGAATGGGGCGGAGCGCTGACCTAGGGGACGAGGACGATCCGGCCGCTGACCTGCCCATCGGCCAGGCGGTCGTGTGCCGCTACCGCATCGGAGAGCGGCATCCGCTCGACGTGCCACTTCAGCCGGCCGCGCTTGGCAAGGCGCACGACCTCGCGAAGGTCGGCGAAGGAGCCCCAGGCGGTCGTCGTCAGGCTGGCCTCGACCGGCAGGCGGTCGAAGGTGAACTCATATCGGCCGCCGCCCTCGCCAACCACCGAGACGAGGCCGCCCGGCGCGACGTTGCGGGCCGCGTAGTCGAGACTCTGATCGTTGCCCACGAAGTCGAAGACCACGTCGGCGGGGCCGCCGAGACCCAGCTCCACCAGAGCCTCGTCGCCCATCAGCAGCCCCAGGTCCGCGCCCAGGTCGCCGGCGAGTGCCAGCTTCTCGGGGTTCAGCTCACGGACCGCCACGGTCAGGTCGGGGATCAGGCGCAGGTACTGGAGCGCGAACTGGCCAAGCCCCCCAAAGCCGATGAGCAGCACCCGAGCGCCGGGCTGCAGCCAGGCCGATGCACGCTGGATGGCGCGCCACGGCGTGACGCCCGCATCGGCGAGTGGGGCCGCGTGATCAGGGTGGAGATGGCCAAGGGGCACCAGGTGGCGCGCCCGGGGCACCAGCATGTAGTCGGCGTAGCCTCCGTCCCGCTGGAATCCGGGCGACGCGGAGCGCTCGCACCGCTGCTCCTCCCCGGCCGCGCACTGCGTGCAGGCGCCGCAGCCCCAGCCGCCGTACACCAGCACCCCGTCTCCCTCCGCCAGCCGCGCCCGCTTGAGCTCGGTGGCGGCGCCCGGACCGGCCGCATCGACCCAGCCGGCGACCTCGTGTCCCAGGGTGAGGGGCCGCAGGACGCGGATCCGATTGGTCCGTGCGATGTGCAGATCGGTATGGCACACGCCGCAACCGCCGACTCGGATGCGAATCTCCGTGCCCTTCGGCGTGGGGAGGGGCACCTCCTCGATGCGCAGCGGCTCGCCGGGGGCATAGGTCCTGACGGCGAGCATCGGCCTAGCCTGGTGGGAAGATCGCCTCGAGCAGACGGGCGACAAGGCCCTTCGGAGTGGCCTGCTCGACGATGTCCAGGATCGTTCCGTCGATCCCCACCGCGAAGGCGGTCGACTCGGCGTTGACGTTGCCGCGAGCCTCGGTTGTGGGAATGCCCAGCTGCGCGACCGCGATCCGCCGCTCGTCGGAGAAGAGGAGGTACGGCAGCTCGAGCTCCTTCACGTAGGCGGCCTGCTGCTGCTCGTTGTCGGTCGTGACGCCGATGACCGTCACGACCTGTTTGGTGAGCCTCGGGTAGGCATCCTTGAGGGCCTCGGCCAGCGCGTCGCCGCGCTCGCGAGCTGCTCCCTTGAGCGTCGGCCCGCCGAAGAAGAGGAGGATCACCGGCTGCTTCCCGACGAGGCTCCGCAGGTTGAGCAGGTACCCGTCCGTGGCCCGCAGACCGACCGACGGGATCTGGTCGCCGATCTTCACCTTCAGGCCGCCGGTCGCGGTGCTCACGAGCCGATTGTAGCGGCGGGCTCCGGCGCACCGCCCAGGACCAGGCGTGCTCCGGACCGATGAACGAGCCCATCGCGTTCGAGGCCGGCGACCAGGCGCCCAACGGCGTCCGGGGGCACGAGCCCGCGCGCCACCCGCATCGTCATCCTCTGATCGGGCGCTCGGGTGAGGGCCCGCAGGATGGCGCCGCGATGCGCTCGATCCGAACCGGCGAACGCCGCCTGGCGAGGCACCGGAATGACGGTGGCCGCGCCACGCGAAGGACATTCGTCGGAGATGGGGCAGATATTGCAGCGCGGGTTTCGCGCGGTGCAGATCGAGGCCCCGAACTCCATGGTGGCGTGTGTCCAGGGTGCGACGTCGGCGCGATGACCAGCTTCTGCGAGGCCGTCGGCGAGGACCTGGAGATCGCGCGGCGGGCGGTCTGCCCGAAGCCCAAACCGGCGGACCAGCCAGCGACGGACGTTCGTGTCGACCACGCCAACAGGCTCCCCGAACGCGAGGCTGGCGATGGCTCGCGCCGTGTACGGGCCGATGCCCGGCAGCCGCTCGAGCGCGGCCACGCCCTGCGGCCAGCCATGCCTGGCCACCTCGCGCGCCGCTCGGCGAAGGGCGAGCGCGCGTCGGTTGTAGCCGAGGCCCGACCACGCGACCAGCACCTCCGCCTCGCCTGCGGCGGCCAGGGCTGCGGCCGTCGGGAATCGGCTCATGAAGATCGGGAATCGTTCGGCGATGCGCGAGGCCTGGGTCTGCTGGAGCATCACCTCGCTGACCAGCACGGCATATGGATCGGTCGTACGACGCCATGGAAAGTCGCGGTGATCGGTCGCAAACCACGACAGCAGGGAGGAGCGAACGCGCGCCAGCGCGGAGCCATCGGTCAGGGGATCGGCCATCCCCGGAGGGTACCCCGCAACTGATCAGATCACTTGACACTTCGGCGCCAGGTCGCGCTACCGTACGTCGGGATGCGCTACCGCCTCGTCTGCCTGGACGCCGGCTTCACGCTGCTCGCGCCTCGCAGCACCCTGGGCGAGGCCCTGCGCGGCGTGCTTGGCGACCACGGCCACGACATCACGGACGAGCAGGTGCATCGAGCGTGGGAGGTCGCGGACCGCTGGTTCTGGGACAACTACCAGCGTCCCGAGAACGACACGTGGGGTGACGACGCGAAGATCGACGCGGCCTGGCGCGAGTACCACTCGCTCATGCTTCGCGAGCTGGGGGTGGATGATTCCGGCCACCAGCTGATCGACACGATGCTGGCGGCACAGTACGCCCCGGAGTCGTGGGAGCTCTACCCCGACGTGCTGCCGGCGGTCCGCAAGCTGCGGGAGCTGGGCCTGCGGCTCGGCGTCGTCTCGGACTGGGGCTCGAACCTGCTGCCGATCGTCGATGGGCTCGGCCTTGGGGCGGATCTTGACTTCGTGATCGCCTCGGGCGCAGTGGGGCTCTCCAAGCCCGATCCGGCATTGTTCCGCCTCGCCGCCACCCGCGCCGGCGTCCCACCCGCAGAGGCGTTGATGGTCGGAGACTCGTACCGGGCCGATATCGAGGGTGCCGAATCCGCGGGGATGGACGGGATCCTCATCCGCCGGCCGGAGTGGCAGGAGCGGCGGGAGGCCGTTCCACCCCGGGCCACGGTGATCGCTTCGCTGGCGGAGCTGCCGGAGATCGTCAGTGCGAGCTAGGCGGGGAGCTCGGGGATCGCCTCGTGCTCGGCGATCTCGCCGCTCGGACGCAGCTGCAGCACGATCCCGGCGGCGATGATCAACGCCCCGCCGGCGACCTGGAGGGCGGTCGGCAGGGTTCCGAACAGGAGCGCAGCCAAGCTGACGCCGACGACCGGTTCGAGGGTCGACAGGATGGTCGCGCGGGGAGCGCCCAGCATCCGGATGCCAGCGATGAAGCAGACGGTTGCCACGCCTGCGCCGACCAGCCCCGCCACAACCACCGGCCAGAGCGCTGCCATGCTCGTGAGCGGCTGGCCCATGTCCGACAAGCGGCCGATCACCGCAAACGCAAGCAGGTAGAGGACGGCGGCGCCGCCCATCGTGAACGCCGCAGCCTGCGTCCCGGGGACGGCCCGGAAGCCGTGGTGCGCGGCAAGGGCGTAGAACATCTGGGCCAGCGCGCCGACCGCCGCCAGGCCGATTCCCAATGTGTCGAGTGATCCCAGGTCGCCGGCGCCGGCCACGACCAGCACCACTCCTGCCATCGAGATGCCGAGCGCCGCCCACCGCAGCCGGTCGAGCCGCTCCCCGAACCAGACCACGCTGGCCAGGGCCACCAGGGCTGGGTAGACGTAGAAGATCAGCAATGCGAGGGCAATCCCGATGCGCACGAAGGCGACGAACATGGCGAGGTTGAGGGCCGCGTTGGTCGGCGCTGAAAGCGCCAGGACGAGCCGATCGCGCCGCGGCAGCTCACGCCACGGCCGCCACAGGCGGGTCCCGCCCGCGGCGCGTACGGCGATGAAGAGCAGCACGACGATGGCGCCGACCCCTGCACGCCACGTCACCAGGGTCAGGCTCGAGACTCCAGCCTGATTTGCGTACTGGGCCATCGCGCCGAGCACTCCGAAGGATGAGGCGGCGACAACGATCAGCACGGCGCCGAGGACATTGGAGGAGGGGCGCGAGATCATCGGGCGGTTGGAGTGAGACTGTCCTCCGCCTCGGCTGCCTCCAGCTCGGAGGTCAGTCGTGTCCATTCGGCCCCGAGCTCGTCGGCTCGGTCACGGGCCGCGTTATGACGCTCGATCAGCTCACGAGAGGCGTGGTGATCGGCGTAGGTGGCAGGATCGGCCAGGCGCTCGCTCATCTCGGCCAGGGAGGCATCGTTCTCCCCGACCTCCTGCTCGACCCGCTGCAGGGCGTCACGCAGGTCACGAGTCCGGCGATAGCGGCGATTGCGCACCTCTGCCTCCGCCCGCTTGCGTGCCGCGGCCTCGACCGACGACTCGCGCGGACGCGCGGGCACCGCCTCGATCCCACGGGGAGTGGCGATCCCCTCCACCGCCCCGCGCGTCTCGATGTCCAGCCCGCGCTTGGCCGCGTAGTACTCGAAGTCGCCCGGGTACAGAGTGGCCTCGCCGGCGTTGACCTCGATGATGGCGTTGGCGACGGACCGAATCAGGTATCGGTCGTGGGTGATCAGCACGATCGTGCCGGGGAAGGCGTTGAGGGCGTCCTCCAGCACGTCGCGCGACTGGATGTCCAGGTGGTTGGTCGGCTCGTCGAGGCAGAGGAGGTTGGCCGGATCGGCCATGAGCTTCGCAAGTGCCAGCCGCGTCTGCTCGCCGCCCGAGAGGATCTCGACCTTCTTCTCGATCGCCTCCCCCGTGAAGAGAAACGCGCCCAGCAGGCGGCGCATCTCCGCGGTGCTCATCCGCGCTGCCGCCCCGGCCAACTCCTCGAAGACCGTGTTGGCGGGGTTAAGCGCGTCGATCTGGTGCTGCGCGAAGTAGGCGACCTGCACGTTGCTGCCGAGCTCGCGGATGCCTCCCTCGAAGGGCAGGACGCCGGCAAGGATCTTCAGCAGCGTGCTCTTCCCGGCTCCGTTCGGACCGATGAGCGCCACCTTCTGGCCACGTTCCAGGACCAGGTCAAGGTCGTCGTAGACGGTGTGCGCCCCGTAGCGCTTCACGATCCTGTCAAGCGTGATGACCACCCGGCCGCTGCGCCGTGGCTCCGGGAAGCGGAACTTGACGGCCTTGGTCCGGTTGGTGGGGACCTCGATCCGATCGATGCGCGCGACCTGCTTGATCCGGCTCTGGACCTGCTTGGCCTTCGCCTTCTTGTAGCGGAAGCGCTCGATGTAGCGCTCGATGCGGGCGATGGTGCGGCCCTGGGCCTTGGCAGCCATGTCGAGTTGGGCGATCCTTTCGTCACGCTGGTCGACGAAGTCGGCGAAGTCGCCAACGTATTCGGTGAACATGCCGTGGTTCAGCTCCGCCACGCGATTGACGACCGAATTGATGAAGTCGCGGTCGTGGCTGACCAGCACCACGGCGCCGGCGTACTCGGCCAGGAACCCCTGCAGCCACTCGACCGAGGCCAGGTCGAGATGGTTGGTCGGCTCGTCGAGCAGAAGCAGGTCCGGGTTGGCGAGCAGGAGGCGACCGAGCGCGACCCGCATCATCCAGCCACCGGAGAACTGGCCGATGTCACGGTCCATGTCTGCCTGTGCGAAGCCGAGGCCGGCCAGGATCCGCCGCGCCTCCGCCTCCAGCGACCAGCCGCCGAGCTGCTCGAAGCGATGCTGCAGCCGGCCGTACTCGTCCATTAGCTCCGCCAGCTCGGCCTCGGTGGCTGCCTCGCCGCCGGCCTCGGCCATTTCCGTCTCGATGTGCCGCATCCGCCGCTCGATGCCGCTGACCGCTCCGGCGCCGGCCACTACCTCGGCTACTACGGTGCGGCCCTGTGCCTGAGCCACCTCCTGGCGCAGGTAGCCGATCTCCAGGTCCTTGCCGCGGGTCACGGTCCCGGCGTCCGCCTCCTGCTCTCCGGTCATGATCTCGAGCAGGGTGGTCTTTCCGGCACCGTTGGGCCCGACGATGGCGATCCGCCGCCCCGTGCCGATCTGCAGGTTGACGTCCTCGAACAGGTGCTGGGCGCCGTGGCTCTTGGCGATGCCGGTCAGCGTGACGAGGCTCATCGGACCGGTTCGGGCGTGCTGAGTCGCGCTCCATCGGTGTCGAAGCGCAGGCGGGTGGCCATGCCCGGTACACCGGACACGCCCCAGGCCTTCTCGACCGCGTGGGCGGTGATCGGCGAGTCGCAGATGGCCAGCACGCTGGGGCCGGCGCCGGAGAGCGCCGCTCCCGCAGCCCCATGCTCGTACGCCTCGTCGATCAGCTCGCGCGTCCCTGGCAGGAGCGGGAGCCGGTACGGCTGGTGCAGCCGATCCTCCATTGCAGTGCGCAACAGCCCCGCGTCGGACGTGATGACAGCCGTTGCCAGCAGCGCCGCGCGCGCGGCTGCTGCCGCGGCCTCGTGGTGCGGAACCGCTGCCGGGAGCGCATCGCGCATCCCCTGCGTCCGGCTGGTGGCGGATGCGATGAACAGGACCGGGACCCACGCCTCAGGGACGCGGAACCGTCGCAGCACTGGCGTGGTGCCCACGCCCCCGGCCACGGACAGGGTGACGCCCCCGTACAGGGCGGCCGCCACGTTGTCCGCGTGGCCCTCCAGCGTCGCCGCCATCGTGAGGAGCTCGTCGGCGTCGGGGGCGTGACGTCCTGCAGCCGCTCCGAGCAGCAGGCCGGCCACGATCGCGGCGGCGCTGCTCCCCAGCCCACGGGCGGCCGGAATCATGCTGCTCACCTCGATGCGCCATGCGCCGGCACCGTGCTCCGACCCGTGGGCCAGGCGCAGGCCCTCGCGGAATGCCCGGATCAGAAGGTTCTGCTCCGGGTCGTCATCAGGGCCGGGTGCCCCCTCGCCATGGGCGTTCAGCAGGATGCCGGCCTCGTCGCCTGCGAACAACTCGGCGCGCAGCTTGAGGCTGAGCGCGGCCGCGAAGCAGTCGAAGCCGCTTCCCAGGTTGGCGCTGCTGGCCGGCACCTCGATCGTGGCGATGGGGGTGGACATGCGGCCCGAGTATACGGACGGCCGGGTGCTAGACCTCGCCGTGGCGGAAGCAGCCGACCAGGTGGTCGTTGACCAGCCCGGCGGACTGCATGAGGGCGTACACGATGGTCGGCCCGACGAACGAGAAGCCGCGCTTCTTGAGGTCGCGCGAGAGGGCCCGTGAGGCATCGGTCTCCGGAGGCACGCCACTGAGCGAGGTCCATCGGTTCACGACCGGCTTCCCGCCGACGAACGACCACAGGTGGCGGTCGAAGCCACCTGGGGCATCGGCCAGGCGCAGGTAGGCTCCGGCATTGCCGATGACGGATCTGACTTTGGCGCGATTGCGCACGATCCCGGGATCGGCGAGGAGGCGCGCCTCATCGTCTGGTCCGTAGGCGGCGATTCGGCCAGGATCCCAACGCTCGAAGGCACGCCGGTAGCCGTCGCGCTTGCGCAGGATGGTGATCCAGGCCAGGCCCGCCTGCGCGCCTTCGAGGCTCAACAGCTCGAAGAGCCGCCGATCGTCGTGGATCGGGACTCCCCACTCGGTGTCATGGTAGGCGAGGGTCAGCGGGTCGCCCGTTCCCCAGGGGCAGCGGGGGCGAGCGTCGACCATGGCCGGAGTCTAGAGCGATCCGGCGCGTGTCATGATCGGCGGCGATGTCCCTCAGGCCTCGCATCGATGCGCGCCTCGCCGCGTCCGCGGGCGCGTTCGGCGCGGTCGTGCGTAACCCTGCCCTGCGTCGGGTTGAGCTGGCCTACCTGGGATTCAGCCTGACGGAATGGGCGATCTGGGTTGCCGTCCTCGTCTTCGCCTATGGCAACGGAGGTGCCGGCGAGGTCGCGCTGGTGGCCGTCCTTCAGCTCGCGCCGGCGGCCGTGATGGCCCCGCTGGCCGCATCGTTTGGCGATCGCTATCCGCGCGAGCGGGTCCTCCTGACGGCGTATCTCCTGCAGGCAGCCGTGGCGGCCGCGATGGCTCTCTCCCTGCTCGCGAGTGCCCCGGTGGCGCTGGTCTACGCACTGGCTGCGGCCGCCAATGTCGCGATCACGCTGACCCGTCCGGTGCAGGCCGCCATCCTGCCGTCGCTCTCACGCACGCCCGCAGAGCTGACAGCCGCCAACGTGGCCGCCGGCAGCATCGAGAACACGGCGATCCTTGTCGGTCCGGCCGTGGCCGGGGTCGTGCTCCAGGGGCTCGGCCCTGCGCCAGTCTTCGCCGGCGCCGCGGTGGTGTCATTGGCCGCGGCGATCCTGGTGGCAGGCCTGCCACGCACGGTCGCTGCCGGTCGGGAGACGAGCACGGCGGGCCTTCGCTCCGCCATCGCCGAGACCCTGGCGGGCTTTGCGATGCTCGCCCGGGAGGAGCGGCCGCGCTCCGTCGTTATGCTCCTCGGTTCGGCCTCCGTGCTGTGGGGCGCGATCGACGTCCTCCTCGTGATCCTGGCTCTCGACGAGCTCTCGATTGGGCAGTCGGGGGTGGGATTTCTGAACTCCGCCATCGGCGCGGGCGGAATCGCCGGAGCACTGCTCGCCGCTCTGCTGGTTGGTCGCGCTCGCCTGGCAGGCCCGTTCGGGGTGGGCCTTCTGCTCTGGGGCGGGGCGCTCGCCGCGATCGGACTGCTCCCCCTCCCGCTCGTGGCGGTGCTGCTGCTCGCCGTCGCCGGGATGGGCCGGGTGGTGATGGACGTCGCCGGCAGGACCCTCCTCCAGAGAGTGTCGCCGGACGCGCTCCTGAGCCGGGTCTTCGGCGTGCTGGAGGGGATCGACAACGCATCCCTGGCAGTCGGATCCGTGGTCGCTCCCGCTCTACTGGCGGTGGCCGGGACGCGGGGCGCATTCATCACTGCCGGAGTGGCCCTGATCGCGTTCACGGGGCTCAGCTGGCGACGCCTGCTGCGTACCGACGCGGCGGGGACGGTCCGGCCTCGCGAGCTTGCGGCGCTCATGAGCGTCGCCTTCTTCACGTCGCTCCCTGGTCAGGCGCTGGAACGCCTGGCCGCCGCCCTGATACCGGTCACGGTGCGCCAGGGAACGCGAATCATCACGCAGGGGGATGTGGGCGATCGCTTCTACATCATCTCCAGCGGCACGGTGCAGGTATCCGTTGACGGGGTACCGGTGCGCACGATGGGTGCGGGCGAGTCATTCGGAGAGATCGCGTTGCTGCGCGACATCCGGCGGACGGCATCGATTGCCGCCGTCGTGCCTGTCGAATTGCTTGCGCTGGACCGCCATCATTTCGTCGAGATCGTCACCGGGCAGCCGGTGGCCGCAGCTGCCGCCGAAACCGTGATCCACTCGCGCCTCAACGTGGCGGTGGACGAAAGGAGCCAGACCGATGAGGGCTCGTGACCTCGGCATCATCATCGGCACGCTCAAGCCAGGCCCTCTCAACGCGATCACCGACGTTCGCGGGGTACTGGTTGGCCACGCGACCCTGATCGAGGGCGAGGGCCCGCTTGTGGTGGGTAAGGGACCGATTCGAACCGGCGTGACCGTGATCCTGCCGCACGACTGGGACCCGGGACGCGAGCCGCTGTTCGCGGGCAGCCACACGCTCAACGGCAACGGCGAGATGACGGGGCTCGAATGGGTCGGCGATTCCGGCCTGCTGACCACGCCGATCGGCCTCACCAATACGCACAGCGTCGGGGTCGTGCGCGACGCGCTGGTCGCCGCGAGCGTGGCCGGGCGCAACGAGGTTGGGCTCTGGTCGCTCCCGGTTGTGGCCGAGACCTGGGATGGCTATCTCAATGACGTCAACGGCCAGCACGTCCGCGCCGAGCACGTCTTCGAGGCCCTCGCAGCCGCGTCCGGCGGGCCTGTGGCTGAGGGGAGCGTCGGCGCCGGCACGGGGACCAAGGCCTTCGGCTTCAAGGCCGGGATCGGTACCGCGTCACGGCATGTGGGCAAGGAGCACGGCGGGCATACCGTCGGCGTGTTGGTGCAGGCCAACCATGGCCGCCGGGAGCGGCTGATGGTCGACGGTGTGCCGATCGGCCGCGAGATCACGCGCGACGAGATCGCTGGCCCCGACCTGCCGGACGATACGGGGTCCATCATCGCCGTCGTCGCAACCGACGCGCCGCTCCTCCCCCAACAATGCCGCCGCCTCGCCGAGCGCGCCGGCCTTGGGGTGGCCCGTGGAGGAGGCGGAGGCGAGAACGACAGCGGCGACTTCTTCCTCGCCTTCGCGACCGGCAACCGCTCCCTGCGCGCAGAGGATGACGGTCAGGCCCCCATCAGCTTTCCGCTGCAGATGCTCAACGACGACCACATCAGCGAGCTCTTCTGGGCGGCCATCGAGGCGACCGAGGAGGCGGTCCTCAACTCGATGATCGCCGCCGAGACGATGGTCGGGCGGGATGGGATCGCCTTCCATGCCCTGCCGCACGAGCGGCTGGTCGAGGTCATGCGCCGATACGGGCGGTTCGGCTAGAGGCGCATCGCCTGGCGGATCGCCGCCGCATCCGCCGCGACCGGCGTGAGCGAGCCTTCCTCCCCGGCCACGGCGTCGGGATCCTTCAGCCCATGGCCGGTCAGGATGCAGACGACCGTCTCGGCGCGGGCGAGCCGGCCATCCTGGGAGAGGCGAGCCACGCCCGCGACACCTGCCGCCGAGGCGGGCTCACAGAAGATCCCCTCGCTGCGCGCAATCAGCAGCTGCATTGCGAGGATCTCCTCGTCGCTGATTGCCTCGATCAGTCCGCCGGACTCGTCGCGAGCGCCCACCGCGCCCTCCCAGGACGCTGGATTCCCGATGCGGATGGCCGTGGCCACCGTCTCCGGCGATTCGACCGCTGCCCCCTGCACTATCGGCGCTGCGCCCTCGGCCTGGAAGCCGAGCATGCGCGGGCGGCGGCCGTCGGTCCGACCGGAGGCGGCGTATCGCACGAATCCGGCCCAATAGGCGGTGATGTTGCCCGCGTTGCCCACCGGCAGGGCGACGGCATCGGGTGCCTGACCGAGCTCGTCGACGAGCTCGAACGCACCGGTCTGCTGCCCCGCGATGCGATCAAGGTTGACCGAGTTGACGACGGCGACACTCCCCTCGTCGCCGAGCCTCCTGACGGCGGCCAGCGCCTGGTCGAAGTTGCCTTCGACCGTGATGAGCCCAGCCCCGGCGGCGAGCGCCTGGGCCAGCTTGCCGCGGGCCACCTTGCCGGCCGGCAGGACGACGTGGCAGGGAAGCCCGGCGGCGGCCGCGTAGGCGGCCGCTGAGGCGGCGGTGTTGCCGGT
>JACDEL010000014.1 GCA_013816405.1 Chloroflexota bacterium
GTCCAGCAAGGGGCCGGCCAGCTGGGAGCTGCTGGCCGTGGCGGCGAGACTCCACTCCGCGTCACCCAGCAGGCCGTCGAGCACGAGCAGGGAATCCTCGCCGAGCGCGCCGGCTACGACGGCCACGCCGTGCGGCTGCGCCGATGCCAGGGCGAAGGCAGCCGAAGACGATCGACCCTCGCCGACGTACTCCACCGCCGTCGGGGAGGCGCGCTCCGGAGTGGCGGTCCGCTGATGCGCCCCCGCCAGCGTCGCCTGCGCCAGCAGCACGGCGACCGGATCATTGGTCGTCACCCGCAGCGGGACGCCGGCCCGTGCCGCCGCATCCGCGACGTGGCCGAGCAGCGGCAGCGCCGCGATCGTCTGGAAGCGCTCGGTTGCTGAGGCGGCGCGGCTCACGCCTGCGCTGCCCAACGAGATCGTCGCATCGGCCCCTGACTCCGCCGCGAGCGCCATCATGCGACCGACCCGCGAGAGTCCGCCGAGGTCCGATCCGACCCACCGCGCGCCCGGCCGTGCGACCAGCGACAGGACCACGAGCAGCACCAGCAGGATGGCAACCGTCGGCGCGGCGCCAAGGCGCATCGACGATGAGCCGATGGCGTCGGTCATGAGGCCGATCAGGTGCGAGGCGAACTCGCCGAGGTTTGGCATCTAGCGCGAGGGATCTCGGCGTTCGCCGGTCAGCCTGGCGGCGATGCGGTCGTAGACGGCAGGGTCCTCGAGGGCCTCGCGCAGCATGCCGAAGCGGCGGGTGCCGAGCAGCGGGCTCAGCAGCGGGCCGAGGAAGATGATTCCCTGGCGGAGGAGCGGCAGGAGGGGCCGATGCGCCTCCATCAGGAGCGCCGCCGGCGCTGCGACTCCGCGCCGTTCGAGCTCATCGGCGACGGAGTCGGACCGCTCCACGCTGCACTTCTCCCACACGCATGGTCGCTCGCTCGACGACCTCACCCGGCGTTCGCGGTGCCCTCCGACAGATGCACGCGCGGGAGGCGGCCACGAAGAGCGGTCGTCACTTCGTAGTTGATGGTGCGTCGCTGGGCGGCAACCTCATCGGCGACGATGCGGGCACCCATCTGCTCGCCGATCAGGACGAACTCGTCGCCGTAGGTTACATCATCAAGGTCGCCCAGATCGACGGTTATGCCGTCCATGCTCACCGCCCCAACCACGGGACGACGAACACCGTGCAACAGCACCCAGCCGTTGTTGGCGTGAACGCGTGGCCACCCGTCCCCGTAACCGATTCCCAGGGTGGCGATGCGGGTCGCGCGCTCGGCATGGAAGCGAAGCCCGTACCCGAGCCCCTCTCCGGCCGCCAGGTCGAAGATCCGCAATGGAAGCGCCTTGAGGGAGAGGACCGGCTGCAGACCGAGGTCTCGGTCGCCGGCCCAGCCGGGAGCCATGCCGTACAGTCCAAGCCCGGGCCGAATCGCATCGCCGAAGGCGCCTGCGCCGGCCACCACGCCCCCGGTGGCCGCCAGGTGAACGATCCCGGGATCGGCTCCGGCCGATCGCATGGCGTCGAGCGCCTGGGCCAGCCTGAGCCGCTGAACATCGCTGTAGGCCTCGTCCTCGCCGGGGACCGCGAGGTGGCTGAAGGTTCCTGTGAGGTGCAGGTGCCGGCTCCGGGTGATGCGCAGCGCCAGCTGGACAGCGACTGCCGGCTCGCTGCCCTGGCGTCCCAGCCCGGAGTCGATCTTGAGCTGGACCGCCGCCCGGCGCCCGACCGCGGCTGCCGCTCGTTCCAGCAGCTCGATCCCGGCCTCGTCGTAGACGACCGGTTCGAGGTCGGCGGCCACGGCCGGCTCGGCCTCCGGACCTCCCAGCGCCCAGAGGACGAGGATCGGAGCCTCGATCCCGGCCTTCCGCAGCTCGAGCCCCTCCCCCAGCGTGGCGACGGCGAGTCGCTCGGCGCCGTGGTCCAGCAGCGTCCGAGCCACCTGGTTCGCTCCGTGGCCGTAGGCATTCGCCTTGACCACGGCGATCACGGTCATGTGGTCTCCGGCGAGCCGGCGGAGCGCCGCCAGGTTTCCTGCCAGGGCGACGTGATCGACCTCGATCCAGGCGCGGTGCGGGCTGCGCCCTGTGGCAGAGCTCACCGGCCCCGCCCGCCACGAACTTGCTGGATGGCCGTCGGCAGCAGGTTGGCGATGTCACGCGCCACCACGCCGGCTTGCCCGATCCGCTGCTCGGCCAGCATGCCGGCCGCGGCGTGCACTGCCACTCCGCAGCCGGCGGCGTCCAACGCCTCGAGCCCGGCCGCCAGGAATGCCCCAATCGCGCCCGCGAGCACGTCACCGCTTCCGGCCGTTGCCAGCGCCGGCGTGGCGACCGCGGATCGAAGGAGCTCGCCGGTCGGCGAGGCGACGACGGTGTGCGCGCCCTTGAGGACCACGACCTGGCCCCAGCGGGCCGCCGCTTCGCCGGCCGCCTCCGCGCGCTGGGTATCGTCATCGGCCAGGCCCTCTGACATCCGCATGAGTCGAGCAAACTCGCCCGGGTGCGGCGTGAGGACCAGGCGCGCTCGAATCGACTCCCACCAGCGCTGAACCTCCGCCAGCGCCACCAGGCCGTCGGCGTCGATCACTGCCGGCTGGCGGAGCTCGCTGATGAACGTGCGTGCCCGACGCAGCGTGGCCGGCTGCCGGCCGATCCCGGGACCAACAACCAGCGCGTCGTAGGCCGGAGCCTCGGCGGCCAGCCGACGCCAGCCACCCGGTGCCGTGAGACCGGGCGCCTCCTCGACCAGGAGCATCGAGATCAGCTCGGGGACGAGCCCCATCAGCCGGATCCCGACTGCCTCCGGGGTGGCCAGACAGGCGACGCCGACCCCCGCACGGATGGCGCCGAGCCCGGCCAGCAGCGCCGCCCCCGAATACTCCATCGAGCCGGCCACGATCAGCAGCCTGCCGAAGGTGCCCTTGTGCGCCCGTGGCGGACGCGCCGGCAGGTGCTCGGCGACCCACCGCTGGGACAGTCCCACGACCGTCATCGGCCTATGCGTCCGGCGCGCGATGCGCGACCGCCACCGCCACCGCCATGTGCCGCTCGTGCGAGATGCTCACCGTCACGTCTTCGAGCCCGAGCGCGGCTGCGCGGGCCGCGGCGCGCGCGTGCAGGCGGACCTGTGGGGCGCCGGCCTAGTTGGGGAGGATCTCGATCTCCCGCCAACCGACGCCGCGCACGCCCAGGCCCAGCACCTTGCTGATCGCCTCCTTGGCGGCCCAGCGCCCCGCAATGCGCTCGGCTCGCGCACCGCAGTAGCGCGCCTCGCCGTCGGTCAGGACGCGCTCGCGGAATCGATCGGGAAAGCGGCCGAGCGTGGCGATGATGCGATCGATGTCGACCAGGTCGACGCCGATCTCGTGGCGGCTCATCGCGGCAGCGTCGCGGCCGCTATTCGACCGTGACCGACTTCGCCAGGTTGCGCGGCTGGTCGACGTCCGCGCCGCGCGCGACGGCCACCTCGTAGGCGAGCAGCTGCAGTGGCACGATCGCAATCACCGGGGACATCTCCTCGGGCGTCTCCGGGACGTACAGGACATCCTGCGCATACCGATCGATCACCTCGTCCCCCACCGTCGCGACCGCCACCACGGGCGCCTCGCGGGCATGCACCTCGGCGACGTTGCTGACCACCTTTTCGTAGGTGGCGCTCTTCGTCGCGATCGCCACCAGCGGCGTCTGCGGGTCGAGGAGCGCGATCGGCCCGTGCTTCAGCTCCCCGGCGGCGTATCCCTCGGCGTGGACATAGGAGAGCTCCTTGAGCTTCAGCGCTCCCTCCATCGCGACCGGGAATCCGAGCGCCCGACCGACGAACATGACGTCGCGCACGCCGGCCCAGCGCCTGGCCAGCTTCTTGACCTGGGGAGCCAGCTTGAGCACCTCGGCAGCCTGGCCGGGGAGGTCGCGCAGGGCGAGCCCGAAGGAGCGGCGGCGGCGATCGCTCATCGTGCCTCGCAGCTGCGCGAGGTGGAGCGCGATCATCTCGAGCACGACCACCTGCGTCACGAACGCCTTGGTGGATGCGACGGCGACCTCCGGCCCGGCCTGCAGGTAGCAGACCGCATCAGCCTCGCGGGTCAGGGCGCTGCCGACCACGTTGGTGACGACCACGATCACCGCGCCGCGCTCGGAGGCAAGCTTCTGGGGCGCCAGGGTGTCGGCCGTCTCGCCCGACTGGCTGACGCTGATGACCAGGGTCCGGTCATCGATGGGCGGCGGCGAGTAGCGCATCTCCGAGCCGATCTGGCCGTTTGCTGGCAGCCCCGCCCAGCTCTGGATGAGGTGCGCACCGACCTCGCCCGCGTACCGTGCCGTGCCACAGCCGACCACGTACACCCGCTCGACCCGTCGCAGCTTCTCCTCGATCGCTTCGAGCTCGGGGAGCTTCACGTTGCCCGCGTCGTCGACACGACCGCGCAGGGCCTCTCCGATGGCGTGTGGCTGCTCGTAGATCTCCTTGAGGGTGAAGTGCGGGAATCCGCCCTTCTCCGCCGCAGCGATGTTCCACCGGATCTTCGTGACCGGGCGTTCGACCTTGACCCCGTCCATCCCGATGATCGTGACCCCCTCCGGCGTGACGTCGGCGATGTCGCCCTCCTGCAGGATCACGACGTTCTTGGTGTGCTCCAGGATGGCCGGAACGTCGCTCGCCAGGAACCCCTCGCCGTTCCCGAGTCCCACGATCAGCGGCACGTTCATGCGCGCCCCGACGATGCGATTGGGGTGGTCGAGGTGCATCACCCCGATGGCATATGCGCCACGCACCTCGCCGAGGGCGTCGCGCACAGCCTCGACCAGGTCGCCCTGGTACCGCTCCTCGATCAGGTGCGCCAGGACCTCGGTATCGGTCTCCGAGGTGAACCGATGCCCCGCGGACAGCAGCCGCTCCTTGATCTCGGCGTAGTTCTCGATGATCCCGTTGTGGATCAGCGCCAGGCGGCCGCTGCAGTCGCGATGCGGATGGGCGTTGGCGTCGTTCGGGCGTCCATGGGTTGCCCAGCGGGTGTGGGCGATGCCGGGGTGCCCCGCCGGAGCGCTCCCGTTGAGGTGATCGGTCAGGTTGGAGAGCTTGCCCGCCTTCTTCTCGACGAACACCTCTCCGTCGTCGGTGAGGACCGCCAGCCCGGCCGAGTCGTAGCCCCGATACTCGAGGCGGCGAAGGCCCTCGAGCAGGATCGGCGCCGCGTCACGCGGGCCGACGTACCCCACGATGCCGCACATGGTCTCTGGTGGCTCCTAGTTCAGTCGCGCGCGGGCGAGCTCGGACAGCTCCCGCGCAATCTGGTTGATCTCGTCAGCGTCCTCGCCCTCGACCATGATTCGGATCTTCGGCTCCGTCCCGGAGGGCCGAACCAGGATCCGTCCACGCGCGCCAAGACGGGCGTCGGCCTCTGCCACCGCGGCCGCGAACTCCGTATCGACCTCCCACTGGTCCCGATGGCGGACGGTCGAGTTTATCACCACCTGCGGAAGCATCTGGATCTGACCGGCCGCCTCCGCCAGCGTGGCGCCGGTGTCGCGCAGCGTCCGCAGCAGCTGGATGCCGGTGAGAATCCCGTCCCCAGTGACGGTCAGGTCGCGGAAGATGACATGGCCCGATTGTTCGCCGCCAAGGCATGCGTCGGCGCGCTCCATGGCCTCGAAGACATGCCTGTCGCCGACCGGTGTCCTGATGACGCGGCCCCCGGCAGCGCCGATGGCGCGGTCGAGCCCGCCGTTGCTCATCACGGTAGTGACCAGGATCCCGTTGCGCAGCGTCCCCTCGGCCAGCCGCGCGAGGGCGCAGATGCCCATCACCCCGTCTCCGTCGACGATCGACCCGCGCTCATCGACGGCGATCAGTCGGTCGGCGTCGCCGTCGAACGCCATCCCCATCTCGAGGCTCTCTGCCAGAACCGCGGCGGCCAGGGCCTGCGGCTGGGTCGACCCGGAATCGAGGTTGATGTTGGTCCCGTCGGGGGATGCCGACAATGCGGTGACGCTCGCCCCCAGCTCGCGCAGCAGGTCGGGAGCGATTGCCGCCGCCGAGCCGTTGGCACAGTCGATCCCGATCCGCATCCCGCGCAGCAGATCGCCCGCCTCCGAAACGAGGAAGGCGCGGTAGTCCTCGACCGGCCGCGCATCGCGCGTGATCCGGCCGATCTGCCCATTTGGCATGCCGGGCAGCGACTCGGCCTGGAAGAGCAGGCGCTCGAGCCCCTCTTCCACCTCGTCGTCGATCTTTCGCCCGCCCGACAGCACCTTCAACCCGTTGTCGTCGGCGGGGTTGTGCGACGCCGAGACCATGATCCCGGCGGCGAATTCACCGCTAGCGGCCGCGTGTGCGAGGCAGGGCGTGGTCACCACCCCCAGCTGGATGGCGTCCGCGCCGACCGCGGCCAGGCCCGAGGAGACCGCGGCAACCAGCATGTCTCCCGACCGGCGCGTGTCCTGGCCGATCACCACGCGACGTCCGAACGCCTCCAGCAGGTGCCCGACGGCGCGGCCCAGGTCGTAGGCGAGGGTCGGCGTCAGGTCGACATTGGCGACGCCGCGGATTCCATCCGTCCCAAAGAGGCGACCCATCAGGGCGCCGGCGTCGCCGGCGGAGCGATCGTGACCGTGGTCGAGATCGGCGACATGGTGACGAGCGACACTCCCTGAGGAAGTCCCACGGTCGCCTGGATCAGGTGATCCCCTGGGCCTTGGCCCGTGACATCGAGGGTCGCCGTAAGGCCGCCAGGGTCGATGGCGTCGAGGGCCGAGACGGTCCCGCGCACGGTGACCGCGACCTGCTGAACGTGCGGCAGGCAGGCGCTGTCGGCTGGGGCACCCTGGCAGACCAGTCCGAGCAGGAGCGTTCGAGTGGCAACCGTCTCACGGATCTGCACCACCACGGTCGGCTCCGCGGCCGCCGCATCCGCCAGCCGCGCTCCTTCGGGCAGCACCAGCGTGCCGCTCGCCCGCAGGGTCGAGTTGCTGCCCGACAGGCTGATCGGCTCGGTCAACACCTCGGCGATGGCCGAGAGGACCTCCGGCGCGCCGCGCAACGTCACCACTGACGGGTCCGCGGTCACCGAGCCGACCTCGAAGCCGGCCGCTGGCGATCCGATCAGCAGCGGACGGATCGCCACCGTACGGCTGGTCTCGACCGTGTTGACGTCGATCTGGACCCGGACGCTCGACGGGTTCAGCTCCACGGATTCGACACGGCGCCCGTCGGCGTCGACCGGCACCAGGTCGACCTGCCCGCAACAGTCGATCCCGGACGGGTCGATGCGCACGGTGGCCAGCGCTCGGTCGACGCGGTCCAGGAGGCTCTGGGGGCCGCTGGCCGCAACCCGCTGGACACTGAGCTGCGGGGTGCTGATCTCCAGGCCGGGAGGGACCTGGCCCGAATCGACGGCGACACGGACCTGCACCTCGGCGAGGCGATCGATCGCCACTGAGACGGCATCCGGCGTGTAGGTCAGCACCTCGACGCCGTCGACCAGGGGACGGACGTGAATCCTGAGGGACTGCACCTGCGGCGCCTGGGACATGTCGTAGGTGGAAAGGTCGATGGTGACCGCGAAGGACTCGGCGGTCACGCTAGCGGGCAGGTCGGTGGCGCTGCGGTACTTGATGTCGACCGTCCCGAGCTGCTGCGTGAGCAGGTACGTCCCTTCGGGCTGCGCCAGGGCCGTGACCGAGACGCCTGGAAAGGTCTTGTCGCTGAACGAGCCTGAGAAGACGAGGCCGGTATACAGGATCGTGGCCAGGGCGAGCGCGCCCAGCTTCAGGGCCCAGTTGCGGAAGAGCCAGGCCATCTAGGGGCGCTTCGAACCGGGAGCGGCGGCGGCCGGCTCATGGGGCTCCGCCGCGGCGCCGGCGATCATCGGCTTGTCCTCGGCCGTCACCTTGACCACGCGGGCATCGGGATCGATGGGGGGCTCCACGACCTCGGGGGCGGCGACCCCCCAGCGGCCCTCCAGGGAACGCCGCAGGAGCGGTGCCTGGCGACGCGGCGCCTGCGGGCGGATGAGGTTGAGGATCCGCCGTCGCAGCTGCTCCTCGGTCAGGTTGCGTTCGATCCGACCGCGCATCACCAGGGAGATCGATCCCGTCTCCTCGGAGACGACCACCACGATTGCATCCGACTGCTCGCTGATCCCGATGGCGGCGCGGTGACGGGTGCCATAGCGCTCGGAGTCGAGCACGTTCTGGGAGAGCGGCAGCAGGACTCCGGCCGCGAGGATGCGATCCCCGGAGATGATCACCGCGCCGTCGTGCAGCGCCGTCCCGTGATAGAAGAGGGTCGCCAGCAGCTCGGCTCGAAGATCGGCATGCAGGAGCACTCCGGACTCGGCGGCCAGGTCGGCGAGCCCGGTCTCGCGCTCCAGCACGATGAGGGCACCGTGGCGCGATCCTGCCAGCAGGCGAGCGGCCCGGCTGATCTCGCGGGCGACCCGCTCGGCCTCGGCGATGTCGCTGCTCACGAAGAGGCGATTGAAGGAGCCGAAGCGGCCGATCTGCTCCAGGGCCCGCCGCAGCTCGGGCTGGAAGACGACCACGATCGCGAAGAGGCCAACCACCGCGCCCGTCTGCAGGATGGTGGAGAGGAGCCGCAGGTTGGCCACCTGGGCGCCAAGGTAGAAGAGGTACAGGATCGAAAGGCCGATCACGATTCGCACGGCGCGGGTGCCGCGGATCAGGATGAAGACCCAGTAGATGACGAACGCAACCAGCAGGATGTCGACGACCGACGTCCAGCTGCCGAGCAGATAAAGCCGGAGGAAGTCAGCGATGGCGTCCAACAAGGGCACCGATGATACCAAAGGCCCCCCGACCCACCTTTGACGCCACTCGGTCGCCCGCGGCTAGCGCTTGGTGTACTGCGGTGCCTTGCGGGCTCGCTTGAGGCCGTACTTCTTGCGCTCCTTGGCACGCGGATCCCGCGTCAGAAGCCCTGCCGCTCGCAGCGCGGCGCGTGCGTCGGGGTGCGCGCTGAGCAGCGCTCGGGCGATCCCGTGGCGGATCGCTCCCGCCTGCCCGGAGAAGCCACCACCCGCGACCAGGACGCTGGCCGAGTAGCGACCCTCGGTCTCCGTCACCCTGAAGGGAAGGCGGAGGGTGGCGAGCCCGGGCGTCCCGCCGAAGTAGTCGGCGGCATCCTTGCCGTTCACCACGATGCTGCCGTCGCCCGGCAGCAGCCGTACGCGAGCGACCGCCTCCTTGCGTCGTCCTGTTCCGTAGACATAACTGGTGCTCACCGGTGCGTTCCTCTTACAGCTCAGCCGCGGTCGGCTGCTGGGCCTGATGTGGGTGCTCCGCCCCGCGGTAGACCCTGAGCTTCTTGAACATCGCCCGACCGAGGCGGTTCTGGGGCAGCATCCCCTTCACGGCTCGCTCGATGACGATCTCGGGCTTGCGCGCCATAAGGGCCTGCAGGCTCTCCTCCTTCAGCCCGCCGGGGTAGCCGGAGTGGCGGTAGTAGGTCTTCTGCAGCAGCTTGTTGCCAGTCACCTTGACCCGCGCGGCATTGATCACCACCACGTGGTCGCCCGTATCGAGGTGCGGCGTGTAGATCGGCTTGTGCTTCCCCTCCAGCAGCGTCGCGATGCGCGTGGCGAGGCGACCCAGCGTCTGGTCGGTGGCATCCACCAACCACCAGCTGCGCTCGATCTCGCTCGCCCTGACTGCGTACGTTGTCACGTTGCCTTCTTCCTCGATCCCATTGTCGCCGACGCCGTATTCGAATAGATGACCCGCTCGAGGGTGAGCCCCCGCGCCGGTGCCGCGCGTCCATGCAGGACACGCTCACCCGCGTCGAGCAGCCCGGCGACCGATCCCGGTGCCAGCCTCCGGCGCCCCGCCTCCAGCAGGAGGGCCACGATGCTGCGCACCATTCGCCTCAGGAACGCGTTGGCCGTGACACGGATCTCGATTGAGGTCCCGCGCTGCACGACCGAGACCTCCCGCAGGTGGCGGATGGTTCGACCCTCTGCATTGCTCCCCAGAGCTGCGAAGTCTCGCTCTCCTGGGAGCTCCGCCGCCACGGCCCGCATGGCCGCGACGTCGAGCCGATCGCCGATCTCGAGCGTCCGATGCAGGTCCGCTGGCCGCTTGTCGCCCGCCATCCGAATTCGGTAGCGGTAGACGCGCATGCGAGCGTCGCGCCGCGGGTCGAATCCCGCGGACGCCGGGCGGAGCGACCGCAGTGCCAGGTCCGGCGGGAGGGCTGCATTCAGCCGTCGCCGCAGCTCCGGCCATCCGATCCCCTCTCCGCGACGGCGGCGAGCGAGGCAGAAGGCCACGACCTGGCCGGTGGCGTGCACCCCGGCATCGGTTCGCCCGGCGAATCGGACTCTCGTCCGCTCGCCGGTCAGTCTGTTAAGCGCCTCCTCCAGCTCCCCCTGCACCGTCCGCACCCGCGGCTGGTACTGGGAGCCGGCGAAGTCGGTTCCGTCGTACTCGATCACCGCCCGTGCACATCGTCGTCCAGTGGGTGGCATCGGTCCGTCTTCCATTGTCCGCCCAGTTGCAGCCGGTCTGGCTAGACCAGCTCGATCTGGACGATGGCCGCCGCATCTCCCAGCCGGAGCCCGATCTTGACGATGCGGGTGTAGCCGGAGGCACGGTCGGCGTATTTGGTGGCCAGCTCGCCCATCAGCTTGTCGATGATGAGGGGCTCGTCCGGCATGGCAGAGATGAGGAGACGGCGTGCCGAGAGGTCGCCGCGCTTGGCCAGCGTGATCATGTGGTCCACCCGGCCGCGAACCTCCTTGGCCTTGGCCTCGGTGGTGCGCACCTTCTCGTAGCGGAGGACCGATACCGCCAAGTTGTCCAGCATGTGCAGGCGGTGGTCGCTCGCGCGGCCAAGCCTGCGGCCGGCCAACCGATGGGGCACTGCTCAGCCCTCTCGATCGAGCTCGGCGGCGACTGCCTCATCGAGCTCGGCCGCGGCCGGCAGGTCGGACTCGTCGACGCTTCCGGCGCCGCCCTCCGGCACGATGAAGCCGCGGAGCGCCAGGCGCTCCTTCATCTCGTCGAGGCTCTTCTTGCCGAAGTTCCGCATCCGCAGCAGCTCGTCGTCACCGAGCGCCAGCAACTGGCCGATCTTGGTGATGTTGTTGCGCTTCAGGCTGTTGTAGGCGCGCATCGGCAGGTCGAGCTCCTCGATCGGTGCGTCGAGCAGGTTCGCGCTCACCAGGGCCGGGACATCCTCGGTACCGGGCACCGGACGTCGACCGATCTCGGCAAAGCGGCTGAATTCCTGCACCAGGATCTCCGCGGCGCTCGACAGCGCTGCCTTGGGGGTGGTCGTGCCATCGGTCTCGATCTCGAGGCTCAGGCGGTCGAAGTTGGTCATCTGGCCAACGCGGGTGTCGCTGACGATGAAGTTCACGCGGCGCACCGGGGTGAAGATGGCGTCGACCGGGATGATCCCGATCGGCAGATCCTCGGCATGCTCGGCGGGTCGATAGCCGACGCCGGTCTCGACAGTCAGGTCCATCTCGATGGATCCGGCGTCCGAGTCGAGGGTCAGCAGCAGCAGCTCCGGGTTCACGATCTCGACGTCGGCCGACTCGGTGATGTCGGCAGCGGTGACGGCTCCGGCACCGTGCTTCATCAACTTGAGCGTGACAGGGTGGCGCGCGAACGAGCGCAGCCGCAGCTTCTTGATGTTGAGGACGATCTGTGTCACGTCCTCCTTGACGTTGTCGATGGTGCTGAATTCGTGGAAGACGCCGGCCACCTGCACCGACGTGACGGCAGCCCCCTCGAGGGAATTCAGGAGGACGCGGCGCAGCGCGTTGCCGAGCGTCACCCCGTAGCCATCGGCCAGCGGGTTGACCTCGAAGATTGATAGGTCGCCGCGCGTTTCGACCTCCTCGATGCGGGTGGTCGGCGTGGACTCAAGTTCGATCATGAAGGCGTATGACTCCTGCTGCTATCGCGAGTAGTACTCGACGACGAGCTGCTCGTTGAATTCGAGCGGCATCTGCTCCCTCGCGGGCTCGGCCAGCACTGACCCGGCCAGCTTGGCCGCTTCGGTGCTCACCCACTCGGGGATCGCTGCCGACTTCATCGTCTCGGCTGCGGTCTTGAAGATCTCGCGACCGCGTCGGCTCTCCCGGACCTCGATCCGGTCGCCGACCTTGGTCCCGAAGCTCGGGATGTTGGTGGGCCGGCCGTTCACGGCGAAGTGCCGGTGGTTGACGAGCTGGCGCGCCTCGGCCCGAGACCGCGCGAAGCCCATGCGGAATACCACGTTGTCGAGGCGCATCTCGAGCATGCGGAGCAGGTTCTCGCCCGTCATCCCCTTGCGCTGCTCGGCCTTCTCGAAGTAGTTGCGGAACTGCTTCTCCAGGACTGAGTAGCTGCGGCGCACCTTCTGCTTTTCGCGCATCTGCATCCCGAACTCGCTGACCTTGCGGCGGCGCTGGGTGTTCATGCCCGGCGGGGTGCTGCGACGCTCGAAGGCGCACTTCTTGCTGAAGCAGCGACTCCCCTTCAGGAAGAGCTTGAGCCCCTCGCGACGGCAGATGCGGCAGACCGGATCGGTATAGCGTGCCATCGGCTCAGACCCTGCGCCGCTTGGGAGGGCGGCAGCCGTTGTGCGGGATCGGCGTCACGTCGGTGATGGCGGTCACCTCGAGGCCGGCGGTCTGGAGGGAGCGGATCGCCTGCTCGCGGCCGGCACCCGGGCCCTTGACGAAGACCTCGATCTGGCGCATCCCGTGCTCCATGGCGCGCTTCGCCGCCCCGTCGGCGGTTTGCGCGGCGGCGTACGGGGTGCTCTTGCGCGAGCCCTTGAACCCGACCAGTCCGGCGCTCCCCCAGCTGATCACGTTCCCGGTCATGTCCGTGATGGTCACGATCGTGTTGTTGAACGTCGACTGGATGTGGGCGTGGCCGGTCGGCACGTTCTTCTTCTCGCGCTTCTTGGTGCGGGTCGCCTTCTTTCGCTCAGCCATGGAACTCCTGTGTCGCTACTTCTTGCGCCGAACGCCGACCGTCTTGCGCGGACCGCGCCGCTGACGTGCGTTCGTCTTGGTGCGCTGGCCGCGCACCGGGAGGTTGCGCCGATGGCGAATGCCCCGGTAGGAGCCGATCTCCATCAACCGCTTGATGTTCATGCTCACTTCGCGTCGCAGGTCGCCCTCGACCTTGAACCGCTTGTCGATCACCTCGCGGAGGCGGTTGACCTCCTCCTCGGTGAGATCGCGTACGCGGGTCGCCTGCGGCACGTTGGCTGCCGTCAGAATCTGCTGTGATGAGCTTGGACCGATGCCGTGGATGTAGGTCAGCGAGATGACGACCCGCTTCTCGCGGGGAATGTCGACACCGGCGATGCGTGCCACTCGCGCCTAGCCCTGCCGCTGCTTGTGCTTGGGGATGACGCAGATGACCATGACCACGCCGGAGCGCTTGATGACCTTGCAGCGCTCACAGCGCGGCTTGACGGAAGCAGAAACCTTCATCTCATCCTGTAGGTGATGCGACCCCTGGTGAGGTCATATGGACTCAGTTCGACGCGCACGGTGTCGCCGGGCAGGATGCGGATGAAGTTCTGGCGCAGCTTGCCGGAGATGTGGGCGAGGACCTCGTGTCCATCCTCCAGTCGCACCTTGAACATCGCGTTGGGCAAGGGGAGGACAACCTCGCCCTCGACCTCGATCGCATCCTTCTTCGCCAAGCGCTACGCACCCTCGAACTGCTGATTAGCTGCAAATGAGTTGGGAACACACGGAAAGGCCGCCGCTCGGGGCGACCACGGAAGGAGGAGTATACACGAGGCGGGGTGCCGAGCCGATCAGAGCGGCGATCAGGCACGCGTGAGCACCTCCGGGCCGGATGGCGTGACCGCGATCGTGTCCTCGAAATGGGCCGACACACTGCCGTCGGTGGTGACGACGGTCCACCCGTCGTCCAGCAGCGCAACGTCGTCACCGCCGAGGTTGAACATCGGCTCGATCGCGAAGCACATGCCCGCCTCGATGCGCATCCCGGTCCCGACCCGGCCATAGTTCGGAACCTGTGGATCCTCGTGCATGGCGGTGCCGATGCCATGGCCCACGAACGGTCGCACGATGCCGTAACTGTGCTCGTGCGCGACCGCCTCGATGGCGGCGCCGACATCGCCCAGCCGGTTTCCCGGGACAGCGGCCGCGATCCCCGCCTCCATGCCGCGCCGTGTGGCATCGATCAGCCGGGTGAGCCGCTCGGGGATCGGCCCGACCGCGAACGTGCGCGCGGTATCGGCGTGCCACCCCTGCCAGATGCACCCGATGTCCAGCTTCACGACGTCGCCGGCGCCGATACGACGCCCCGTGGAGGGGATCCCGTGGACCACCTCGTCGTTGAGCGAGACGCAGATCGAGCCGGGAAACGGGATCGTCTGGCGCGAGCCGCCGTAGCCCAGGAAGGAGGGGGTCGCCCCGGCGTCGCGAATCATCCGCTCCGCGATGACGTCGAGATCAGCGGTCGTGACATCCGGACGCAGCTCGCCCTCGAGCACGCGCAGGACATCGGCCAGGATGGTGCCGGCATGTCGCATGCGGGCGACCTCCTCGGGACGCTTGATCGTCACCATCCGGCGCGCACGCCTTCGAGGATCTCCTCCGTCACGCGAGCGATCGGCTGGGTGCCGTCCACGTGCTGCACCACGCCCTTGCGGTCATAGTAGTCGAGCACCTCGAGCATCGGCTTGACCTGCTTCTCGAGCCGAGCGCGGACGACCTCCGGCCGATCGTCGTCGCGCTGCTGCAGCTCAGCGCCGTCCTTGTCGCAGCGACCCGCCACGCGCGGCGGATCGCTGTCGACGTGGTAGGGCGTCCCGCACACGGGGCAGACGCGACGCCCCGCGACGCGCGCGACCAGTTCCTCGACGGGCACCTCGATCGAGATAACCCGTTCGATCTGCTCCCCGCGCTCAGCGAGCGTGGCATCCAGCGCGCGAGCCTGGGCCACCGTCCTTGGGAAGCCATCGAGGATTGCGCCGCGAGCCGCGGCCGGCTGCGAGAGTTCCTGCATGAACATCTGGATGGTGATGTCGTCGGGCACGAGGTCGCCGCGCTCCATGTAGGCGCGCGCCTGCTCGCCCAGCGGGCTTCCATCGCGCAGCGCCTGGCGGAACAGGTTGCCGGAGGCGAGGTGCGCCAGGCCAAGCTCGCTGCTGAGCGCGGCCGCCTGCGTACCCTTGCCCGCGCCGACCGAGCCGACCAGCAGAAGAATCCGGCGTCCCATGGACGACGACGCCGTGCCGCCGCCCGCATCGGTCAACGGATGAAGCCCTCGTAGTGGCGCATCAGCATCTGTGCCTCGAGCTGCTTCATCGTCTCGACCACCACGCTGACCACGATCAGCACGCTCGTGCCACCCAGCTGCAGCCCCTGCGTGCCCGGGATCGCGGTTGAGACCACGAGCGGCAGCACCGCGAGGGTCGCGAGGAAGAGGGCGCCGCCCAGCGTGATCCGGTTGGTGATGCGCCCGAGGAACTCCTCAGTCGGCTTCCCGGGCCGGATGCCGGGGATGAAGCCGCCGTTCTTGCGAAGGTAGTCGGCGGTCTGATCGGGACGGAACTGGAATGCGGTGTAGAAGTATGTGAAGAAGACGACCAGCACGAAGTAGAGCACGCCGTAGACCGCGGGGTTGCTCTGGCTCAGGTTCGCGACCACGAAGTTCGCGACGCTCTTGACCCAGTCGATGGTCGAGGCCGTGAAGTACTGGGCGATCTGCGCCGGAAAGAGCAGGATGCTGATCGCGAAGATGATCGGGATGACGCCGGCCATCGTCACCTTGAGCGGCAGGTACTGGGTCTGGCCCTGGTACATCTTGCGACCGCGCACGCGGCTGGCGTACTGGACCGGGATCCGCCGCTGGCCCTCGTTGATGAAGACAACGCCGGCGATCACCACGATTGCGATCAGGATGAACGGGATGATGCGCAGAAGCCCGTCGGGACCGCTGACGATCGGGGCGGCCGTGTGCGGCAGCCGTCCGACGATGCCGGCGAAGATGATGAAGCTGATCCCATTGCCGAGTCCGCGCTCACTGATCAGCTCACCCAGCCACATCAGCAGGATTGTGCCGGCGGTGAACGAGAGCAGGAGCGAGAGGGTCTCGAAGCTGAAGAGCGGGTTCTGCGGGATGACCCCGTTTGCGGCAAGGAGCACGGAAAAGCCGTAGCCCTGCGCGAAGGCCATCGGGATGGTCAGCAGGCGGGTGTACTGGTTGAGCCGATTGCGTCCGTACTCGCCCTCCCGAGCCAGCTCGCCCAGGCTCGGGATCACCCCCTGCATCAGCTGCATGATGATGCTGGCGTTGATGTAGGGGTTCACCCCCATCCCGATGATCGACGCGGTGGCCAGGCCGCCACCGGAAAAGAGATCGAGCAGGCCCAGCAGCTGGTTCGACTCGAACAGGTTCTTGAGCTGCGCCTGGTCCACGTTGGGAACGGGAACGTTGGTCAGCGCCCGGAAGACGAGCAGGATCCCGAGCGTGAAGAGGATCTTGCGGCGAATGTCCGGGGCGCGGAAGGCCTGGACCAGGGACTCGATCACGTCAAGACTCGCTTTCGCTCTCGTCAGCGGTCTTGGTTTCGGCCTCCTCCTCGGCGCCCGGAGCCTCCACTGCGGGTGGCGCGTCGTCCTCGGCCGGTGCGTCATCCGCGGCTGGCTCGTCCTCCTCGATCGCGTCTGCGGCGGGCTTGGCCGCGCGCTTCGCCCTGCGCTTCGGCTCCGGCTTCGCCTCCGGCTCGAAGGAGATCGGCGCGCCATCCGGCCAGCTGATCAGCTGGGCCGTGCTGCCGGCCTCCGCCAGCTTGGCGAGCGCCGAGCGGGTGAAGGCATGAGCGTGGATCGTGACGCCGCGCGGTGCGTCATCACCGCCCAGGATCTTGACCGGCATCGGCCTCGTCTTCTGGTCGCGCAGGAGCTGATCGTGACGCAGGACGTCGGGGGTGATCAAGGTTCCTGCTGCCGCGTCGGACAGGCGCGCCAGATTGAGCGGGGCGTACTCGACCCGGAATCGATTCTTGAAGCCGTGCAGCTTGGGGGTGCGGATATGGAGTGGCGTCTGGCCACCCTCGAACCAGGCGGGAATGCCGCCTCCGGCGCGCGACTTCTGGCCCTTGGTGCCGCGTCCGGCGGTCTTGCCTCGGCCCGAGCCGTGGCCGCGCCCGAGCCGGCGAGGCAGCTGGTGCGACCCTGGATTCGGTCGCGGATCGTGGAGCTTCATGCCTGGCCATCCCCCTTCGCCGTGGCGGTCGAGGGCTCGTCCACCGTCACGAGGAAGGCAACCCGGCGCAGCATGCCCCGGATCACCGGGGTGTCTGCGACCTCGACGGTCTCATGAAGCCGATGCAGGCCAAGGGCCCGTATGGTGCCGCGGGCACCTGCCTTGTGGCCGATCGTCGACTTGACCCAGGTGACGCGAAGCATCGACCCGGTGGTCGTCGCCTTGCGCTTACCTGCCACGGCCGCCTCCCTGGTACGCGGGTGCCGGTCGCTCGACGTACTCATGCGGCCGGCGGGAAGCTTCCGCGCCGCGCTTACCCAGCAGCCGCTCGGCAGTCGTGCCCCGGCTCAGCGCGATGTCGTCGGCGGAGCGCAGGGAGCGCAGGGCCTCGATCGTCGCTCGCACCACGTTGACCGGGTTGTTGCTGCCCATCGACTTCGAGAGGATGTCGCGAATGCCGGCCGCCTCCACGACGGCGCGGACCGAGCCGCCGGCGATGACGCCGGTGCCGGCCGAGGCCGGTCGCAGGAGGACGGTGCTGGCACCGAAGTCGACGCTCACCATGTGCGGGATCGAGGTACCGACCAGGGGCACTTTGATGAGGTGCTTCTTGGCATCCTCGACCCCCTTGCGGATCGCCTCAGGCACCTCGCCGGCCTTGCCGAGCCCCGCGCCGACGATCCCGTTTCCGTCGCCAACGACCACGACCGCGCTGAAGCTGAAGCGCCGGCCGCCCTTGACGACCTTCGCGACGCGGTTGATCTGGACGACCTTCTCCTCGAGGTTGAGCTTGGTTGGATCGATTCGAGCCATGGTTCCTCCGCTACAGGTCGAGGCCGCCCTCGCGGGCGCCCTCGGTGAGCGAGCGAACCCGCCCGTGATACCGATATCCTCCGCGGTCGAGGACCACGGCGCCGACGCCCGCCGCCTTCGCCCGCTGGGCGAGAGCCAGGCCCACCGCCTTGGCCGACGCGACCTTGCCGGAGCCGCCGGCGAGGGTCGCCTCCCGACTCGAGGCGGAGGCAAGCGTGCGCCCGCTACTGTCGTCGATGACCTGGGCGTAGATGAACTTGGCGCTGCGGAAGATCGAGAGGCGCGGGCGCTCCGAGCTGCCTGTGATGCGAAGCCGGATCCGTTCGTGGCGCTTGCGACGCAGCGTGTCGCGCGAAAGCTTCTTGATCATTACTTGCCCGTCCCGACCTTGCCGGCCTTGCCGGCCTTGCGCAGGATCTGCTCCCCGGCGTACCGGATCCCCTTTCCCTTGTAGGGCTCCGGCTTGCGACGGGACCGGATGTACGCGGCTATCTGGCCGACCAGCTCCTTGTCCGCCCCGACTACGGCCAAACGGGTCGGCGTCTCCACCTGGAAGCTGATCCCCTCGGGCGGGTCGACCTCGACCGGGTGCGAGTAGCCAAGCGCAAGCACGAGCTTGGTCCCCTGCAGCTGGGCCCGATACCCGACCCCGCTGATCTCGAGCCCCTTCGTGAACCCGGTGGTCACGCCGACGACCATGTTGTTGACGAGGGTCCGGGTCAATCCGTGCAGTGCCCGATGGCGCGGCTCGTCACTCGGGCGCACCACGCGCAGCTCGCCCTCTTCGCGCTCGACCACCATCTCGGGGTGGATCGTTCGCGCGAGCGTGCCGAGCGGACCCTTCACGCTGAGGGTTGCGCCCTGCTGAGTTACCTCCACGCCCGACGGGAGCGGGATCGGCATTCGACCGATGCGTGACATCGCGTTCGCTCCTTACCAGACGTAGCAGAGAACCTCGCCGCCGAGATTCAGCTTCCGGGCGCTCTGCCCGGTCATGATCCCGTGGGAGGTTGAGAGGATGGCCGTGCCGAGCCCGCCCAGAACGCGCGGGATCTCGGTCTTGCGGGCATAGACGCGCAGACCCGGCTTGCTGATTCGCTTCAGGCCGCTGACGACGGGGGTCTTGCCCTCGACGTACTTGAGCTGGATCGTCAGGAGCTCCTGCACGCCGTCCTGGCTGGTGGCGTACGACTCGATGAACCCCTCCTCGACCAGGATCCGCGCGATGTCGCGCTTGATCCGGGACGAGGGCAGGGTGAGCTCGCGATGCCGCGCCAGGCTCGCATTTCGAATCCTGGTCAGCATGTCGGCGATCGGGTCAGTCACATTCATATTGGTGTTCTGTCTCTCCTCGGCGGTGGTTCGCCCCGTGCCCTTCGGCTACGGCGCCTGCCGCTGATGGGGCCGCCGCGTGGCGGCCGATTGGTTTCTTCGAGCTACCAGCTCGACTTCGTGACGCCGGGCAGCTGACCCTCGAGGGCTCGCTCCCGGAAGCAGATGCGGCACAGCGCGAAGCGCCGCATGTAGCCGCGCGGGCGTCCGCAGACGGCGCATCGGCTCTTGTGCTGGACCGCGAAGCGCGGCTTGCGCTGCGACTTCACGATCATCGACTTCTTGGCCACTCGAATCCTCGCTAGCTGGCCTGGAACGGCATACCGAGCAGCTGGAGGAGCTTCAGCCCCTCCTCGTCGGTCTTGGCGGTGGTGACGATGCTGATCTCCATCCCCCGCAGGCGATCGATCTTGTCGTAGTCGATCTCCGGATAGACGAGCTGCTCCCGCAGCCCCAGGCTGAAATTGCCGCGACCATCGAACGAGTTGCGGCTGATCCCTCGGAAGTCCCGGATGCGCGGCAGCGCCAGTCGCATGGTTCGCTCCAGGAAGTCGTACATGCGCTGTCCGCGAAGCGTCACCTTGGCGCCGATCGGCATGCCGGTTCGCAGCCGGAACTGTGCGATGGAGCGTTTGGCCTTGGTGACGATCGGCTTCTGGCCGGTTATCTGGGTCAGGTCCCCCACCGCTGCATCGAGCGCCTTGGCGTTCTGGATCGCCTCGCCCAGGCCGATGTTCACGACCACCTTGTCGAGGCGCGGGATCTGCAACGGGTTCGCGTAGCCGAACTCACGGCGCATCGCCGGCGCCACCTCATCCAGGTAGCGGCGATGAAGCCCACCTGCCTCCGCTGCCGGCGCGGCTCCGGCCGGCTGGGCCGCTGGGGTAGCCGCAGTGGTGCGGCGGGGCGAGCGGCGGGGCGCCTTGGGGGCGGTCTTCGGGGTCGCGTCTTCGTCGCTCACTGGCCCACCTCCATCTGCTCGCCGCAGTGCTTGCAGACGCGGACTCGCTTCGACCCGCCCTCGAGCAGCTGGTGCGAGACGCGAGTAGGGCGATCGCAGCGTGGGCAGACGACCTGCACGTTGCTCAGGTGCAGCGGGACGGGCAGGTCGAGGATCCCGGCCTGCTGGGTCCGCGAGCGCGGACGCTGATGGCGCTTGGCCATGTTGAGGCCGGGGACCACGATGCCAAGGCCGCGCTTGGTGCGCTCCACGCGCTCGACCACGCCCCGCTTCCCGCGATCCTTGCCGGCGAGCACGAGGACGGTGTCGCCCTTGCGAATGTTCATCTCAAAGCACCTCCGGGGCGAGCGACACGATCTTCATGTAGTTCCGCTCGCGGAGCTCACGAGCCACGGGCCCGAAGATGCGGGTCCCGCGGGGGCTGCCCTGGGGTGTGATCAGGACCGCCGCATTCTCGTCGAAGCGGATGTGGCTACCGTCCGGGCGCCCGAACTCCTTGGCGGTGCGCACGATGACGGCTCGCACCACCTCGCCCTTCTTGACGCCGGTGTTGGGCAGCGCCTGCTTGACGCTCGCGACGATGACATCGCCGACCTCGGCGGTGTCGCTGCTCGAGCGGCCGATGACGGTGATGCACATCAGCTCGCGGGCCCCGCTGTTGTCGGCGACTCGCAGCCGTGTGTACTGGCGGATCATGCGGTGTCCACCATCTCCTCACCCGATCCGCGAGCGACCACCTCGACGACCCGCCAGCGCTTCTCGCGCGAGAGCGGCTTGCTCTCCTCGATCAGCACCGTGTCGCCGACGTGCGCCGAGTTCTCCTCGTCATGCGCCTTGAACTTGCTGGAGAGACGGACCACACGCTTGTAGATCGGGTGGCGGCGAAGCCGTTCGACGCTCACCACGACCGTCTTGTCCATCTTGTCCGAGATGACGCGGCCGACCTTGGTGCGACGCTTGCCTGCCATCAGCTGGCCTTCTCGACGGCGGCCGCGGCATCGTCGGCCGCGTGCTGTCGTTCGGTCATCACGGTCAGGATGCGAGCGATCCGCTTCCGGGTCGCCGGCAGCCGGCTGTAATTCTTCTCCTGGCGCGTGGCCAGGTCGAAGCGGATCTTCCACAGCTCCTGCTTGGCGTCGACCAGTGCGCTCTCCAGGTCGAGGTCCGACAGGCCCCGGATCTCGTTGATATCCATGATCACGCGCCCTCCTTGGCGACGAACCGGGTCTGAATCGGCAGCTTGTGGCTGGCCAATCGCATCGCCTCGCGGGCGATCTCCTCGGGCACGCCGGACATCTCGAACATGACTCGGCCCGGCTTCACGACCGCGACCCAGTGGTCGGGCGCACCCTTGCCGGATCCCATCCGAACCTCGGCCGGCTTCTTGGTAACGGGCTTGTCCGGGAACACGCGGATCCAGATGCGTCCGCCGCGCTTGATGTGATGGGTCATGGCACGCCGCGCGGCCTCGATCTGGCGGCTGGTGAGCCAGCAGACCTCCTCGGCCATCAGCCCGTACTCGCCGAAGCTGACGGTGGTGCCTCCCTTTGCCAGGCCTGCGCGGCGGCCACGCTGGACCTTGCGGTGAGTGACCCGCTTTGGCATCAACATGGCTCAGGCCTCCTCGCTGGCAGCGGCGGGCGGCGACTCGGCAGCCGCAGCGGGCGCCGCGGCTGCGGGGATGACAGCCTTGGTGCGGGTGCGGGTGGTCGCACGCTGTCGCGGCTCACGCGGCTCGGTGCGCGCCGAGCCCGGTCGCTCCCCGAGCTGATCGCCGCGGTAGACCCACACCTTCACACCGATGCGGCCATAGGTGGTTCGGGCGTGGACGACCCCGTAGCTGATGTCGGCGCGCAGCGTACCCAGCGGGATGCGGCCTTCCTTGTCCCACTCGGTGCGGCTCATCTCCCCCCCGCCGAGCCGACCGGAGACCTGGATCTTGACGCCCTTGGCGCCGGCCTTGATGGTCCGCTGCACGGTCTGCTTGACCGCCTTGCGGAAGGCGATGCGGCGCTCGAGCTGACCGGCCACGTTCTGCGCGACCAGGACCGCATCGAGCTCCGGCTGCAGGATCTCCTTGATCTCGAGCTTGACCTTCTTGTCGGTCAGCTTTCCGATCGACGTGCGCAGCAGCTCGACGTTCTGCCCGCCCTTGCCGATCACGATCCCCGGCTTGGCGGAGTGCACCGTGACGGTGACGTGGTTGATGCCGCGCTCGATCTCGACCTGGCTGACGCTGGCGTTGGCCAGCTGCTTGCTGACCAGCGCGCGGATCTTCATGTCCTCCTGGAGCAGGGTGGCGTAGTCCTTGTCGGCGTACCACTTCGCCAGCCACGGCTTGTTGATCCCGATCCGGAAGCCGTAGGGATGAACCTTGTGTCCCATCAGGACTCCTCTCGATCGGCCACGGCGACCGTGATATGGCTGGTTCGCTTCAGGATGCTGAAGGTCCGACCCTGTGCGCGGGGCCGGAACCGCTTGAGCGTCGGTCCCTCGTTGGCGGTGGCGCTCAGCACGTGGAGCTCATCGGCCGACAGGTTGAAATTGTTCTCCGCGTTGGCCGTCGCGCTCTTGAGCACCTTGGCGACGTCGCGAGCGGCGGCATTCGGCAGGAAGCGCAGGATGGCGGCAGCCTCCTCGACCGGCTTGCCGGTGATCAGATCAGTCACCAGGCGCACCTTGCGGGGGCTGATCCGGATGTACTTGGCGGTGGCGACGACACGCATCTCCTGCATTCCTACTTCAGTGCCGTGGAGCGATCCGTGGCCTTGCCGTGGCCGCGGTAGTGGCGCGTTGGCGCGAACTCGCCGAGCCGATGCCCGACCATGTTCTCGGTGACGAAGACCGGCACGTGGCGCTTGCCGTCGTGCACCGCGATGGTGTGCCCGATCATCTGCGGGAAGATCACGCTGGGGCGCGACCAGGTCTTCAGCACCTTGCGCTCGTTGCGCTTATTCATCTCGTCGATGCGGCCGAGGAGCCGGGCATCGACGAAGGGTCCCTTCTTGACGGAACGGCTCATCGGACTCTCCTAACCTCGTCCATACCGGCGACGAACGATCATCTTGCCGGTCGTCTTGTTCTTACGGGTGCGCAGCCCCATCGCGGGCTTGCCCCAAGGCGTCTTGGGCGGCATGCCGGTCGGGGACTTGCCCTCCCCACCGCCGTGCGGATGGTCGCGCGGGTTCATCACCACGCCCCGCACCTCGGGCCGCCGGCCCATGTGGCGGCTGCGTCCCGCCTTCCCGATGTTCTGGTTCTCGTGCTCGAGGTTGCTCACCTGTCCCACGGTGGCCATGCAGTCGGCGCGAACTCGGCGCACCTCGCCGGAGGGGAGTCGGATGGTTGCCATCTCGCCCTCCTTGGCGAGCAGCTGGGCGCTGCTCCCCGCGCTGCGCACGATCTGACCGCCGCGGCCGGCGACCATCTCCACGTTGTGGATCTGGGTGCCGAGCGGCATCCGCCCCAGCGGCAGGGCGTTCCCCACCCGGGCCTCCGCGTCGGCTCCGCTGACGACCACGTCGCCAACGCCAAGGCCGTGGGGCAGGAGCATGTAGCGCTTGTCACCGTCGGCGTAGTGCAGGAGGCCGATGCGAGCCGACCGATTCGGGTCGTACTCCACCGTTGCGATCGTGGCCGGGACGCCGAACTTGTCGCGCTTCCAGTCGATCACGCGGTACAGCCGCTTGTGGCCGGCGCCCTGGTGGCGAACGGTCAGCCTGCCCTGGCTGTTCCGACCAGCCTTGCGCACGAGGCGCTCGGTGAGTGGCTTGTGCGGCTCATCGGTCGTGATCTCGTCGAAGGTCGAGCGCGTCATCTGGCGCAGCCCGGGGCTGGTGGGTCGGTAGTTGCGAAGTGGCATGTCGTTACACGGCCTCGAAGAGTTCGATCTTCTGTCCGGCGGCGATGGTGACGACCGCCTTGCGCCAGCCGGGCACGGTGCCCATCGTCTGGCGGCCACGGCGCTTCTGCTTCGGCTTGACCCAGAGCACCCGTACGCCCAGCACCGTTACCTTGAACTCAGCCTCGACCGCGTCCTTGATCTGGAACTTGTTGGCGTCGCGCCCTACGGCGAAGGTGTAGTTGTTCCGCTCCGTCTGGGCGACGCTCTTCTCGCTGATCACCGGGCGGATAAGGATGTCGTGCACGCTGACTGCGGTCATCCGTACACCTCCTGCGCACGTGCCAGCGCATCGGCCGTGAAGACGATCGTGTCGGCCTCCAGCAGGTCGACCACGTTCAGGCTGTCGGCCAGCAGCACGCGCACTTCGCGCAGGTTGCGGCAGGAGCGCTCGACGACCGGATCGCGCGCGGCCAGGACGACCAGCACCTTGCCCTCGGCCTTCCAGGCGACGAGCCGCTCGGCAAATGCCTTGGTGCCCATCGTGTCGAGGCCGAATCCCTCGACGAACCGGAGGGCCCCGTCGTCGGCCTTGCCGCTCAGGACGCCCTGCAGGGCCGCGCGCCGCATCTTGGCCGGCATCCGCTGCTCGTAGCCGCGCGGGTGCGGTCCGAAGACCACGCCGCCGCCCTTCCACTGCGGGGCGCTGCGGGTCCCCTGCCGAGCACGGCCGGTTCCCTTCTGGCGCCACGGCTTCTTGCCGCCGCCCCTGACCTGGCCGCGCGTCAGCGTGTCGGCGTTCCCGAGGCGATGGCCCGCCAGTTGGCGGACGACGGCCTGGTGGATGAGCGCCTCGTTCACCGGCGCGGCGAAGAGCGACGGGGCAAGGTCGACCTTGCCCGACTCCGAGCCGCTGACGGTGAGGATCGGTGCGTTCTCCATCGTCATTTCGCCTTCTGCACGAGCAGGACCGCGTTGCGAGCGCCGGGCACGGCACCCTTCACCAGGATCAGGTTGCGCTCGGCGTCGACCTTGACCACCTGCATCTTCTTGACGGTGACCCGGTCATCGCCCATATGGCCGCCCATCCGCGTTCCGCGGAAGACGCGGCCAGGCGTGGTGCCGGCCCCGATCGACCCCGGCTGGCGAATGTTGGTCGAGCCGTGCGTCTTGGGGCCACGCTTGAAGTGGTGCCGGGCGATCGTGCCAGTGAAGCCGTGGCCCTTGCTCACGCCGGTCACGTCAACCAGGTCGCCGGGCGCGAAGAGGCTGACGTCGACCTGCTGGCCGAGCTCGTAGCCGTCGGTCGACTCAACCCGGAACTCGCGAACGTGGCGCGGCTTCTGGAGCCCTTTGTCCAGCTCCTTGAATTGCCCGGCGACCGGCTTGGTCTGCCGCTTCGCGGTACCGGCGCCGACCTGGAGCGCGGCATAGCCGTCCCGCTCCGTCGTGCGGAGCCGCGTGACGCTGTTGGGCGTGGCCTCGATGACGCTCACCGGCACGACGCTCCCGTCGTCGCCGAAGATCCGCGTCATGCCGAGCTTGCGCCCGATCAATCCTGCCGGCACTACTTCTCTCGTTCCCCGCTCACATCTTGATTTCGATGTCGACGCCTGCTGCCAGGCTCAGCCGCATGAGCGCATCCACCGTCTTGGTCGACGGGTCGATGATGTCGATCAGCCGCTTGTGCGTCCGGATCTCGAACTGCTCCCGGCCGTCCTTGTGGACGAACGGGCCGCGGATGACCGTGTACTTCTCGATCCGTGTCGGCAGCGGCACCGGCCCCGCAATGGCGGCACCGGTCCGCTGCGCCGTCTCCACGATCTGCTCGGCCGACTGGTCGAGCAGCTTGTGGTCGTACGCCTTGAGCCGAATGCGGATGCGCTGTTTTGCCATCGTCGACTCAGGCTGTCAACGCTGTGATGACGCCCGCGCCGACGGTGTGCCCGCCCTCGCGGATGGCAAAGCGCTGACCCTGCTCGATGGCGATCGGCGTGATCAGCTCGACATCGATGTTGACGTTGTCGCCCGGCATGATCATCTCCACTCCCGGAGGCATCGAGATGGCACCGGTCACATCGGTCGTGCGCAGGTAGAACTGCGGACGGTAGCCGGCGTAGAACGGCGTGTGGCGACCGCCCTCCTCCTTGGTCAGGACGAGCACCTCGGCCTTGAACTTGGTGCCTGGCTTCACGCTGTTCGGCTTGGCCATCACCTGGCCGCGTTCGAGCTCCTCGCGCTCGATCCCTCGCAGCAGAAGCCCGACGTTGTCGCCGGCCTGCCCCTCGTCAAGGGTCTTCTTGAACATCTCGACGCCGGTGACCACCAGCTGGCGGCTCTTGGCATGGATCCCGACCAGCTCGACTGTGTCGCTGGTGTGGACCACGCCGCGCTCGATGCGACCGGTGGCGACAGTGCCACGTCCCTTGATGCCGAAGACGTCCTCGATCGGCATCAGGAAGGGCTTGTCGACCTCCCGCACGGGGGTCGGGATGTAGTTGTCGACGGCATCCATCAGCTCCTTGATGGAGGCGTACTCCGGGGCGTCCTGGTCGGTCGAGGTGGACTCGAGCGCCTTGAGCGCGGAACCGCGGATGACCGGGATATCGTCGCCGGGGAAGTCGTACTTGCTGAGGAGCTCGCGCACCTCCATCTCGACCAGGTCGATCAGCATCTCGTCGTCGACGGCGTCGACCTTGTTGAGATACACGACCATCGACGGCACCTCGACCTGCTTGGCGAGGAGGATGTGCTCGCGGGTCTGGGGCATCGGGCCGTCAGCGGCCGACACTACCAGGATGGCGCCGTCCATCTGCGCGGCGCCGGTGATCATGTTCTTGATGTAGTCGGCGTGGCCCGGGCAGTCGACGTGCGCGTAGTGCCGCGCAGCCGTCTGGTACTCCACGTGGCTGATGGCGATGGTGATGCCGCGCTGCCGCTCTTCCGGAGCGTTATCAATCGAGTCGAAGGCGCGGAAGTCGGCACCGCCCTGCATGGCCAGATACTTGGTGATCGCCGCGGTCAGGGTCGTCTTGCCATGGTCGACATGACCGATGGTCCCGACGTTGACGTGCGGCTTGCTGCGGTCGAACTTCTGCTTTGCCATGGTGTGTCCTTCGTTGCTCCTTTAGCTCTTGGACTTCGCGATCAGCTCGTTTGCCAGGTTGGTTGGGACTTCTGAGTAGCGGGAGAACTCCATCGAATAGGTGGCGCGTCCCTGCGTCATGCTGCGCAGCTCGGTGGCGTACCCGAACATCTCGGCCAGCGGGACGTGCGCGCGGATCACGCGCGAGCTGCCTCGCTCATCGATGCCATCCATGTGCCCCCGCTTGCTGTTCAGGTTGCCGATGACGTCGCCCATGAACTCCTCGGGGGCGACCACCTCGACCTTCATGACCGGCTCCAGGATCGCCGGATCGGCCTTCGCGACCCCATCCTTGGCCGCCATCGAGCCGGCGATCTTGAAGGCCATCTCCGAGGAGTCGACCTCGTGGAACGAGCCGTCGATGAGGGTCGCCTTGAGGTCGATCACCGGGAAGCCGGCGACTACGCCGCCCGCGAGGGCGTCACGGACCCCCTGCTCGATCGGCTTCCAGAACTCGCGCGGCACCGCGCCGCCGACGACCTTCGATTCGAACACCACGCCGCCGCCGCGCTCCAAGGGCTCCATGGTCAGCACGGCGTGGCCGTACTGGCCCTTGCCGCCCGTCTGGCGCACGAATCGACCCTCAGCCTTGACCGGCTTGCGGATCGTCTCGCGGTAGCTCACCTGTGGCCGGCCGACGTTGGCCTGCACCTTGAACTCGCGCAGCATGCGGTCGACGATCACCTCGAGGTGCAGCTCGCCCATGCCGGCGATGCGGGTCTGGCCGGACTCCTCGTCACTGCTGACGCGGAAGGTCGGGTCCTCCTCCCCAAGGCGCTGAAGGGCGATCGCCATCTTGTCCTGGTCGGCCTTCGTCTTCGGCTCGACGGCGAGCTCAATGACCGGCTCGGGAAAGGTGATGGCCTCGAGGATCACGGGCTTCGACTCGTCGCACAGCGTGTCGCCGGTGAAGGTCGTCTTGAGGCCAACAGCCGCGGCGATGTCGCCGGCGCTGACCGACTCGATCTCCTCGCGATGGTTGGCGTGCAGCTCGATCAGCCGACCGATGCGCTCCTTCTCGCCCTTGGTCGCGTTGTAGACGTAGGAGCCGGTCTTGAGGGTCCCGGAGTAGACGCGGAAGAAGGCCAGCTTGCCGACGAACGGGTCGGCCGCGATCTTGAAGGCAAGCGCCGCGAACGGCTCGGCCGGATCCGCGTGACGGGTCACCTGCTCGCCCGTGCGCGGGTCGGTGCCGATGACGGCTGCCACGTCGAGCGGCGAGGGAAGGTACTCGATCACGGCGTCGAGCATCGGCTGGACGCCCTTGTTCTTGAGGGCGGAGCCGCACAGGACCGGAATGATCTTCGAGGCCAGCGTGCCGGCCCGCAGGGCGCGGCGCAGAGCATCGGCGTCGACCTCCTGGCCCTCCAGAAATCGATGCGCGATGTCGTCGTCCAGGTCAGCCACCGCCTCCACCAGCTTGTCGCGCCACTTGGCTGCATCTTCGGCCAGCTCGGCGGGGATCTCGCCGACCTCCACCAGGTCGCCCAGGTCGTTGCCATAGGTGATCGCCTGCATCTCGAGCAGGTCGATCACGCCGCGGAACCCGCCCTCCGTGCCGATCGGCAGCTGCACGGGCAGGGCGGTTGCGCCGAGGCGCTCGCGGATCATGTCGACCACGCGCCAGAAGTCGGCGCCAGTGCGGTCCAGCTTGTTGACGAAGCAGAAGCGCGGCACGCGGTAGCGATCTGCCTGGCGCCAGACTGTCTCTGACTGCGGCTCAACACCGGCGACGCCGTCGAACACCACCACCGCGCCGTCGAGCACGCGCAGGCTGCGCTCGACCTCCACCGTAAAATCCACGTGGCCGGGCGTGTCAATCAAGTTGAGACGATGATCCCTCCAGAAGCAGGTCGTGGCTGCGGCCGTGATGGTGATGCCGCGCTCCTGCTCCTGCTCCATCCAGTCCATCGTGGCGGCGCCCTCGTGGACCTCGCCGATCTTGTAGATCTTCTTGGTGTAGAAGAGGATCCGCTCCGAGACGGTCGTCTTGCCGGCGTCGATGTGCGCGATGATCCCGATATTGCGGGTCTTCTCGAGTGGGTATGCCTGGGCCATCATCGGCCTACCACTTGAAGTGGCTGAAGGCCTTGTTGGCCTCCGCCATCCGATGCGTGTCCTCGCGCCGCTTGACGGCGTTGCCGATGCCGTTCGAGGCATCCACGAACTCCGCCGCCAGCTTCTCCCCCATGCTGTGGCCATTACGCTTCCGGGCAGAGTCGATCAGCCACCGCATGCCGAGGCTGATGCGGCGATCCGCTCGCACCTCGACCGGGATCTGGTAGGTCGAGCCACCGACCCGCTTGGGCTTGACCTCGATCAGCGGCATCGCGTTGCGCAGGGCCAGCTCCATCACCTCGACCCCGGATCGACCCGCCTGCTTCTCGCAGCGAGCCAGCGCATCCTCGAGGATGCGTGCGGCGAGCTGGCGCTTGCCGCCGTGCATCAGCTTGTTGGTGAACTGGTCGAGCGTCAGCGCAGTGCCGACCAGCACTACCTGGTACTTGGTCTTGCGCGCGATGGTCGGACGGCGGGGCATCGGCCGACTATCCCTTGCCCGGCGATTTGGCGCCGTACTTGGAGCGGCTCTGGCGCCGATCGCGGACGCCGGCGGCATCCAGCGTGCCCCGAACGATGTGGTACTTCACGGCCGGGAGGTCCTTGACCCGCCCGCCGCGCACCAGCACCACCGAGTGCTCCTGGAGGTTGTGGCCGACGCCGGGGATGTAGGCGGTGACCTCCATCCCATTGGTGAGGCGCACGCGGGCCACCTTGCGCAGCGCGGAGTTCGGCTTCTTGGGGGTGCGGGTCATCACCTGCAGGCAGACGCCGCGGCGCTGGGGGGCGCCCCGTCCCTCGGAGGTGGTCTGCTTGAGCGTGTTGAAGGTACGGCGCAGCGCCGGTGCCTTCACCTTCTGCCCGGCCGGCTTTCGGCCCTTGCGGACCAGCTGGCTGATCGTCGGCAAGAAAAGAACCTCACACTCCGATGGATTGATGGTGCGTCGGCGTCGAGTGATGGCGACCCGAACTTAGGCCGGCACTCAAGGGGCTGACGGCGCCCTCCCGCAGGGCACACACGAAGGCGTCCCGCGAGCGGGACACCGAACGCGGAGTATACGGTTCGCGCCGCACGAGTGTCAAACGAAACGAGGCGGTTGCCCGCCTCGTTTGGCTGCCGTGCATCGAGCCCATGACGGGCCTCCGGATCAGCCCTCGTCGACGACCGCGACGGGTGCCTCTTCGGCCTCCGGCTCGACCCCGTCGGTCGCCGACGAACCATCGCCATCGACCTCCTCGTCGCCGGTCAGGAAGGTCATCGCCGCCTCGCGCTCGCGGAGCGATTCGGCCTCCTCGGGCGAGAGCTCGCGCGCCTTGGCCGCGGCGGCCGCCCGTGACTCGGCACCGGTCCCGGCCGGGATCAGCTTGCCGATGATAACGTTCTCCTTGAGCCCAAGCAGGTGGTCCTTGGAGCCGTTGATGGCGGCCTCAGTGAGAACCCGCGTCGTCTCCTGGAAGGATGCCGCCGCCAGGAACGAGCTGGTGTTGAGCGAGGCCTTGGTGACCCCCAGCAGCACGGTCTGCGCCGTCGCCGGCTCGCCACCCTCGGCCAGGATCCGGTTGTTGACCTCCTCGAACTCGAAGCGGTCGATCAGCTCGCTGGGGAGCAGCTCCGTATCGCCAGCCGCGTCGACGGTCACCTTGCGCAGCATCTGGCGCACGATGATCTCGATGTGCTTGTCGGCGATCGTGACACCCTGGCTGCGGTACACGGTCTGCACCTCGGCCACCAGGAAGCGCTGGACCGTGTCCACGCCCTTGATCAGCAGAAGGTCCTTGGGGTTCAGCGAGCCCTCGGTCAGCGGGTGGCCGGCCAGCACCTCCTCGCCGGTCTCGACCCGGAGGCGGGCCGAGTGCGGCACCTGGTATTCCCGGGTGTCGATGTCCTCGGAGTGCAGCGTCAGGGTGCTCCCCTTCTTGGTGACCCGACCGGCGGCCGGTGACTTCACCTCGACGGCGTCGGCGCCCTCACCGATGCGGGCCAGCAGCTGGCCGTCGGCCACCTCGTCGCCGTTCGCCACCAGCAGCTCGTGCTGCGGGGTGAGCTTGATCGGCGTGTCGTAGGTGTCTCGATGCGTGACGCGCACCACGACCGGCTGGTCAGTTCCGGCGCGCACCACCTCGATCGTCCCGTCGATCTCGGTCATGATCGCCTGCCCCTTGGGGATCCGCGCCTCGAACAGCTCCTCGACGCGTGGCAGGCCCTGCGTGATGTCCTCGCCGGCGACGCCGCCCGTGTGGAACGTCCGCATCGTGAGCTGGGTCCCCGGCTCACCGATCGACTGGGCGGCGATGATCCCCACCGCCTGACCGAGGTCGACCAGGCGCCCGGTCGCCAGGTTGCGTCCGTAGCACATGCGGCACACGCCGTGGCGCGCCGCGCAGGTCAGTGGCGAGCGGACGCTGACCCGATCGATCCTGAGGGCATCGATCCGCTCGATGGCGACCTCGCCGATCTCGTCGTTGCGGGCCACGATCTGCTCCCCGGTCTTCTCGTCGACGAGGTCCAGTGCGGCCATGCGGCCGACCAGGCGGTCGACGAACGGCTCGGGGATCTGGGTCGACTCGTCGCGGGTGATCCAGGTCCCGAGATCGGTGCCGCAGTCGTCCTCGCGCGTGATCACGTCCTGGGCCACATCGACAAGGCGCCGGGTCAGGTACCCGGAGTCGGCGGTGCGCAGGGCGGTGTCCGCCAGGCCCTTGCGAGCCCCATGGCTGGAGATGAAGTACTCGAGCACGCTCATCCCCTCACGCAGGTTGCTACGGATGGGCAGGTCGATGATCCGGCCCGAGGGGTCGGCCATCAGCCCGCGCATGCCGGCTAGCTGGTGCACCTGGGTCACGTTGCCGCGGGCACCCGAGTGCGTGATCATCCAGACCGAGCCACGCTTGTCGAGGCCGGCCAGCATCTTCTGTGTCACGTCATCGGTCGTCCCGCGCCAGACGTCCACCGTCTGGTTGTAGCGCTCATCCTCGGTGATGAAGCCACGTCGGAATTCCCGGTCGATTTCGGTCACCTTGGCGTCGGCCCCGGCAAGCAGCTTGACCTTCTCGGCCGGCACCCGGATGTCCCCGATGCCGATCGTGATGCCCGCCATCGTTGCGTAGTGGAAGCCGAGCGTCTTGATGCCGTCCACCAGCTGCGTGGTCGCGGCCGGACCAAGTTCGCGGTAGCACTGCGCGATCAGCGCCTTCAGCCCCTTGCGATCCATCTCGCGATTGACGAAGCCGAGCTCCTTGGGGATGACGGTGTTGAAGATCACGCGGCCGGCGGTCGTCTCGACCAGCTCCGTGCGCATCTCTCCCGCCCCATCGTTTGCCGCCGCGTCCCAGACCTCGAGCTCCACCTTGATGGGAGCCTGGACGTGCACGTGGCCGAGCTGGGTCACCATGACCGCCTCGTTGGCGCTGGCGAACGCCTTGCCGGCACCCTTCTCGGTCGGCTCCTCGATGGTCAGGTAGTAGCAGCCGAGCACCATGTCATGGGTCGGCGACACCACCGGCGAGCCGTCGGCCGCGGAGAGCAGGTTCTGGGTCGAGAGCATGAGCTCCTTCGCCTCGCGCTGCGCTGCAGTCGAGAGCGGCACGTGGACCGCCATCTGGTCGCCGTCGAAGTCGGCGTTGAAGGCAAAGCAGACGAGCGGGTGGATCTGGATCGCGGATCCCTCCACCAGGACCGGCATGAACGCCTGGATCCCAAGGCGATGCAGGGTCGGCGCCCGGTTGAGCAGCACCGGGTGGTCCTGGATCACCTCTTCGAGGACGTCCCATACCTCCGGTCGCACGCGCTCGACGATCCGCTTGGCGCTCTTGATGTTGTGGGCGAAGCCCTTCTCGACCAGCTGGCGCATGACGAACGGCTTGAACAGTTCCAGCGCCATCTTCTTGGGGAGGCCGCACTGGTGCAACTTCAGCTCCGGGCCGACCACGATGACCGAGCGGCCGGAGTAGTCGACCCGCTTGCCAAGGAGGTTCTGCCGGAAGCGCCCCTGCTTGCCCTTGAGCATGTCCGACAGGCTCTTGAGCCGATGGTTGCCGGTGCCTGCGATGGCACGCCCGCGCCGGCCGTTGTCGATCAGCGCGTCGCACGCCTCCTGCAGCATCCGCTTCTCGTTCCGGATGATGATCTCCGGCGCCTCGAGGTCGAGGAGGCGGCTGAGCCGGTTGTTGCGGTTGATGACGCGCCGATACAGGTCGTTCAGGTCGCTGGTGGCGAAGCGCCCGCCGTCGAGCTGCACCATCGGGCGCAGGTCCGGCGGGATGACCGGCAGGGTGGAGAGGATCATCCACTCGGGCCGCGCGCCGCTCTTGCGGAAGGCCTCGATCAGCCGAAGGCGCTTGATCGCCTTCTTGCGTCGCTGGCCGGAGGTCTGGCGCATCTCGACGTGCAGTCGCTGCGCCAGCTCGTCCAGGTCGAGCTGCTCGATGATCTTCTTGATTGCCTCGGCGCCCATGCCAGCGTCGAAGAGGCGGCCGTATTGCTCCGAGAGCAAGCGATACTCGGACTCGGTCAGGGTCTGCATGACCTTGATGTCGGCGATCTGGGCGCGCGCCGCGCGGGCCGCGAGTCGTGCGTCATCGGTCTCGCGCGCAACCTGCGCCTTCTCATTCGAGAGCGCGTCGTCGATGCCGCTGCTCAGGTCGGCGATGGCGGCCTGCAGGCGTTCGGCGGCGTGCGCCTTGGCCTCCTTGACCTCCTTCTCGAGGGCCTCGACCTCTGCCTTGACGGCCTTGCGCAGGGCGACCAGGGCGGCCTTCGAGGCCTCGCCGACGCGGGCCACCACCTCGCCGGTGGGGGTGAAGACGATGTCCTCGGCGACGGTCTTGCCGCCCTCCTTGAGGGCAGCCTCGACCTGCTGACCGGCGGCGGCCAGCTCCTCGCTGCGGGTTGCGATCAGCGCATCGGCGCGGGCCGCATCAGCCTCGGCGTCGCTGGTGACCTGCGTGCGCTTGTCGGCGATCGCCGCCTCGAGCTCGCTCTTCTTGGCCTCGACCAGATCGCCGGCGCGACCGATCCGCTCGGCCATCTCCTCCTCGACCCGCGCGAGCGCCTTCTCACGCTCGTGCTCGTCGACGCGAGAGACGACGTACAGCGCGAAGTACAGGATCCGCTCCAGGTTGCGCGGGCTGACGTCGAGCAGGATCCCGAGCCGCGACGGCGTCCCCTTGAAGTACCAGATGTGGCTGACCGGGCTGGCGAGCTTGATGTGCCCCATCCGCTCGCGCCGGACCTTGCTGCGGGTGACCTCGACGCCACACTTGTCGCAGATGATCCCCTTGTAGCGGATCCTCTTGTACTTGCCGCAGTAGCACTCCCAGTCCTTGGTGGGACCGAAGATGCGCTCGTCGAAGAGACCATCCTTCTCGGGCTTGAGGGTGCGGTAGTTGATCGTCTCGGGCTTGGTGACCTCTCCCGACGACCAGCTCTTGATCTGATCGGGCGAGGCGAGGCTGATGCGGATCGCGTCGAAGTTGTTGACTTCCAGCATGAGTGGCTTATGGCTCCTGCGGCTGACGCCGCTTCTGGCACGGTGCGCCAGGGCTGACCAGGCCCCGGCTCGACATGGACCGATGGGTGGGGCGCGACGCCGTCACGACGCCGCTCCCCCGACTATTCCTCAAATCCCTGGAGGTTGATCCCACCCAGGTCCGGCAGCGGATAGCTGCCGGTGTCCTCGATGAAGCGGATCTCCTCCTCGTTCTCGTTCAGGATCTCAACCGACAGGCCGAGCGCCTGGAGCTCCTTGATCAGCACCTTGAAGGACTCCGGAACTCCCGGCGGCTGGATCTCCTCTCCCTTGACGATCGCCTCGTACGTCTGCACGCGACCCATCACGTCGTCGCTCTTGACGGTGAGCAGTTCCTGGAGGATGTTCGCCGCGCCATAGGCTTCCAGCGCCCAGACCTCCATCTCGCCGAAGCGCTGGCCACCGAACTGCGCCTTGCCACCCAGCGGCTGCTGGGTGATGAGCGAATAGGGGCCCGTGCTGCGGGCGTGGATCTTGTCCTCCACCAGGTGGTGGAGCTTGAGCATGTAGATGTAGCCAACCGTGACGCGGTGGTCGAACGCCTCCCCGGTGCGTCCGTCGCGCAGGACCGTCTTGCCGTCCTCGCTCACGACGGAGCCCTTGACGGCGGCCGCTTTCTTCAGCGATGCCGTGATCTGCGCCTCGGTCGCCCCGTCGAAGACCGGCGTCGCGGCTTTCAGGCCGAGCACCTTCATCGCCCAGCCCAGGTGCGTCTCCAGGATCTGGCCGATGTTCATCCGGCTCGGCACGCCGAGCGGGTTGAGGACGATGTCGACCGGCGTCCCGTCCGGCATTAGGGGCATGTCCTCGACCGGCAGGATCTTGGCGATCACGCCCTTGTTGCCATGGCGCCCGGCCATCTTGTCGCCGACGGCGATCTTGCGCTTCTGCGCCACGCTGACCCGGACCAGCCGGTTGACGCCGGGGAGGAGCTCGTCGCCACTCTCGCGGCTGAACTGCCGCACGTTGACCACGGTGCCGCGCTCCCCGTGCGGGAGTCGCAGCGAGCTGTCCTTCACCTCGCGGGCCTTCTCCCCGAAGATCGCCCGCAGCAGGCGCTCTTCGGCTGTCAGCTCGGTCTCGCCCTTGGGCGTGATCTTGCCGACCAGGATGTCGCCCGGAGCGACCTCGGCCCCCTCATAGATGATCCCGTCCTCGTCGAGGTTGCGAAGGCTCTCCTCGCCGACGTTCGGGATGTCGCGGGTGATCTCCTCGGGACCCAGCTTCGTGTCGCGTGCCTCGATCTCGTGCTTCTCGATGTGGATCGAGGTGAACAGGTCCTCCCGGACAAGCCGCTCGCTGATCACGATCGCATCCTCGTAGTTGCCGCCCTCCCAGGGCATGAACGCGACCAGGATGTTCTGGCCGAGCGCCATCTCGCCCTTGTCGGTGCTCGAGGAGTCGGCCAGCACCTGCCCTGCCGCCACCCGGTCCCCGACGTCGACGATCGGTCGCTGGTTGATGCAGGTCCCCTGGTTGCTGCGAAGGAACTTCTTGAGGTGGTACGTGTCGCGCAGGTCGCCCTCGTCGCGTTCCACCTGGATGTCGGCCGAGGTCACGCTCACCACCGTGCCGCCCGCCTCCGCGACGACCACCTGCTGGCTGTCGAATGCGGCCCGGTACTCGACGCCGGTGCCGACCACTGGTGCCTCGGGCTGAAGCAGGGGAACCGACTGCCGCATCATGTTCGAGCCCATCAGCGCGCGGTTGGCGTCGTCGTGCTCCAGGAACGGGATCATGGCGGTGGCCACGCTGACGATCTGCTTGGGGCTCACGTCCATGTAGTCCACGTCCTCGTTTACCTGGACGTGGAACTCGTCGCGGTAGCGGACCATCACGCGGTCCTCGACGAAGTGGTTCCCCTCATCGAGCGGCGCGTTGGCCTGGGCGATGTAGAACTTCTCCTCCTCGTCGGCGGCGAGGTATTTGATCTGGGCGGTGACCACCGGCACGATGCGGACCGAGGCCAGCTTGTTCTTCTTGATGGCCGCCCACAGCTTCTCGTCGATCGCGGCGCCTGCCTTGGCCAGCTTCTTGCCGCGCTCCCCGACCAGCAGGTCATCGGCCAGGGTTTCGCCGACCGCGTCGGCCTGCCTGTCGCGATACGAGACGAACTTGCGAACCTCGCGGTACGGGGTCTCGATGAAGCCGTGCTCGTTGATCTTTCCGTAGGTGGCCAGGGAGCCGATGAGGCCGATGTTCGGCCCCTCCGGCGTCTCGATCGGGCACATGCGGCCGTAATGCGATGGGTGAACGTCGCGGACATCGAACCCGGCACGCTCACGTGACAGGCCACCCGGCCCGAGCGCGGAGAGGCGACGCTTGTTGGTCAGCTCCGCGAGCGGGTTCGTCTGGTCCATGAACTGCGACAGCTGGCTGCCGCCGAAGAACTCCTTCATCGCCGCCACCACGGGACGGATGTTGATGAGCGAGTTCGGCGTCGCCTGCTCGGCATCGGTGATCGTCATGCGCTCCTTGACGACCCGCTCCATGCGGAGCAGGCCGATCCGGAACTGGTTCTGGATCAGCTCGCCGTTGGCGCGGATGCGGCGATTGCCGAGGTGGTCGATGTCGTCGCCGGTGCCACGGCCATTGTTCAGCTCGATCAGCTTCCCGATGATCGCCACGATGTCGTTCTGGCTGATGACGCGCGACTCGCGCGTGGTCTCGCCGCCCTCGGCGGGCAATGCGATCTTCAGCTTGCCGGCGACGTCGCCCAGCGCCTTGTTCAGCTTGTAGCGGCCGACGCGGCCAAGGTCGTAGCGCCGGAAGTTGAAGAAGAGGCTCTGGACCAGGGCGCGCGCGTTGTCGACCGTGGGGGGATCGCCCGGTCGGAGCTTCTTGTAGACCTCGATGAGGGCCTCGTCCTGTGTCGCGGCAGGGTCCTTGTCGAGCGTCAGCGAGACGTATGGGTGCTCCGGGTGATCGTCGGCCGGGCCGAAGGTACGGAGCATCTCGGCGTTGTCCTCGACGCCCACGGCGCGCAGCAGCGTCGTGACGGGGATCTTCCGCTTGCGGTCGACCTTGACGCTGAGCAGGTCCTTGTTGCTGGTCTCGAACTCGAGCCAGGCGCCACGGTTCGGGATCACCTTGGCGGCGAAGAGGATGCGCCCGGTGGCCGGATCCTCAGAACCCGTGTAGTAGACGCCTGGAGAGCGGACGAGCTGCGACACGACGACACGCTCGGCGCCGTTGATGATGAACGTACCCTGCTGCGTCATCCACGGGAAGTCGCCCATGAAGACGGTCTGGTGCTTGACCTCGTCGGTCTCCTTGACGATCAGGTCGACCTCGACCTTGAGCGGCTTGGAGTAGGTCAGATCGCGAGTGCGGCACTCGTCCTCGTCGAACTTGGGCTCTTCAAAGTAGTACTCGCGGAAGTGCAACTCAAGATTCTTGCCGGTGAAGTCGGTGATGGGGGTGATCTCGTCCAGGAGCTCACGGAGGCCGGTCTGGACGAACCAATTGAAGGATTCGGTCTGGGTCTGGATCAGGTTCGGGAGGGGAAGGACCTCCGGAATATGTGAAAAGTTTTCACGAATCGGGGCCAGCTCAAATCGGCTGGCTGACTCGGCCAATGCCATTCAGGACTCCTCGGAGAGGACATGGTGGGGCGCGGACACGCGAACGAGGAGTTTAGATCAGCGGATGCGCTTCGTCAAGTGAAGCGGTGGCCAAGGTAGTGGCTCAATTTGGATTCCGGTCCGCTTGCTCTCACGCATCGCCTCCGGTTATGCTTCCGACATGAAGCGATCCCCCATGCCACGCGACCCGAATCAGAGAGCGAAGGCCGTTGTGGACCTCGCTACTGGTCAGCGATCCCCGGCGCCTGTCCGAGAGAAGGACCCGGCGGCGATTGCGCGTGGACACCTGGGCGGTATCAAGGGCGGCGCGGCTCGGGCGGCAAAGATGACGCCCGCCGAGCGCAGCGCGTCCGCGAGTAAGGCCGCCAAGGCCCGTTGGGAGCAGGCGCGAGAGGCGTAGTCCCCGCTCTCCCAACCGAATCTCCGAACCTCTCACGCATCGTGACACACTGTTGTCACGCCTCTCACGCATAGTTGCAGTATGAACAGGCTGAACGTCAACGAACGAGCGCAGATCATCCGGTGTCTGATCGAAGGTAACTCGATCCGTTCGACCGCCCGGATGACCGGGGCTGCCCGGAACACGATCACCACCCTGCTCGTCAATCTCGGGACCGTCTGCTCCGAGTATCAGGACCGGGTACTCCGCAACCTGACCTCGACTCGGATCGAGTGCGACGAGATTTGGTCCTTCTGCTACGCCAAGGCCAAGAACGTCCCGGACCAGTACGCGGGCGTCCCCGGCTACGGCGACGTGTGGACCTGGACCGCGATTGACCCCGACACCAAACTCGTCCCGGCATGGCTGGTCGGCTCGCGCGAGCAGGAGGACGCCTTCGCCTTCATCGCCGACCTTGGCTCGCGGCTGGCGAACCGGGTCCAGCTGACGACCGATGGGCACCTTGGCTACCTGACCGCCATCGAGAAGGAGTTTGGGCGCGACGTTGACTACGCCATGCTCATCAAGACTTTCGGTGTAGTCCCGAGTTCCGATGGATCGCCGACCGCTCGGCGCTACTCGCCCAACGAGGTCACGTCGCAAGAGGTCCGGGTCGTCATGGGCAACCCCGATCCCGACCTGATCTCGACCTCCTACGTTGAGCGCAACAACCTGACCATGCGCATGCAGATGCGCCGCTTCACCCGCCTGACCAATGGCTTCTCCAAGAAGATCGAGAATCACGCGGCGATGGTCAGCCTGCACTTTATGGCCTACAACTTCGCGCGACCCCACTCGGCGCTCGGCAAGAACCGAACCCCGGCGATGGCGGCTGGAGTGGCGGATCACGTCTGGACCGTGCAGGAGATCGCGGCGCTGCTCGACTAGGCTGCTAGGCTCCGCGACGTGGCCGACGATCCAAACATCCTCTACTACGGCGATAACTTGGACGTGCTGCGCCGCCATATCGCGGATGCCAGCGTCGATCTCGTCTACCTCGATCCCCCGTTCAACTCGAACGCCGACTACAACGTGCTCTTCTCTGAGCATGGCGAGAAGGCGTCCGCGCAGATTCAGGCGTTCGAGGACACCTGGGAGTGGAACACCGAGGCGGCTGCCGCCTACCAAGAGATTGTCGAGCGGGGGGGGGGAGTCGCAGAGGCTATGCGCGCCTTCCGAACGATGGTCGGCGACAGCGACATGCTCGCCTATCTGTCGATGATGGCCCCGCGGCTGGTCGAGTTGCGACGGGTGCTCAAGCCGAGTGGGTCGATCTATCTCCACTGCGACCCGACCGCGTCCCATTACCTCAAGCTCCTTATGGACTCCGTGTTCGGGCCGGCGAACTACCGAACCGAAATCATTTGGCGTCGGGCAAGCGGATTCAAGAGGTCGTCTGCGAGGCGTTTCCCGCACAAGCATGACGTGATCCTTTTCTACTGCAAGGACCCCGCCCGACTCACATTCCATCCGCAATTCCGCAAGCACAAGCCTGAATACATCAAGCGATTCAAGAGGGATGTCACTGGTCGGCTCTACCGCGACGATGTAAATCCAACGGCAGGCGGCCGCCGCACTATCTATCTGGACGAGGTGGAGGGCGACCTGGTTGATTCGGTGTGGGCTGACATAAACCCAATCAACCCCGTCGCCGCCGAGCGTCTCGGCTATCCAACACAGAAACCGATCGCACTGATGGAACGCATCATTGCTGCCAGCTCCGACCCCGGCGATCTCGTGCTTGACCCGTTCTGCGGCTGCGGGACTACCGTCGATGCGGCACAAGCACTCGGGCGACGATGGATAGGGATCGACGTCACCCACCTTGCAATCGGGCTTATCAAGCATCGACTGGCCGGTCGCTACGGACCGGGGATCGCGGCCACTTATCGGACCATCGGCGAGCCGACCACGGTCGAAGGCGCTCGGATGCTCGCCGCCGAAGATCCGTGGCAGTTCCAAGCATGGGCGCTCGGCCTTGTCGGAGCGCGGCAGGCAGGATCGGCAAAGAAGGGCGGGGACAAGGGGATCGACGGCAAGCTCTACTTCCACGATTCGCCCGACATGGCGGACAAACAGATCGTCTTCTCCGTCAAGGCCGGGCATCTTGTCCCGAGCTTCATCCGTGATCTGCGCGGAGTGATCGACCGAGAAGAAGCGCAGATCGGCGTCCTAATCTCGTTCGAGGAACCCACTTCGGGGATGCGATCGGAGGCGGCGAGCGCCGGCTTCTACGACTCCCCTTGGGGACGGCATCCGCGCATACAGCTCCGGACGGTCGGCGAACTGTTGGAGGGCAAGGGCATCGACTATCCGCACATGACCAATGTCACGCATCGGCGTGCGCCGCGAGCGAAGGCGGCTGAACCGGAGCGGTTGGAACTGTTCGGCCAAGTCGCCGAGGAGCCGGAGCCGTTCGACTAGCCTCTCACGCATCCGGCGTAGACTCTCACGCATGGCGCTGCCCCCGACCGCTGGTATTCGTCTGAAGATCCTCCGGGCATTGCACGATCTCGACGAAATCCACGTCGAAGAAGGGAACTACCTGCGTCCAGACCCGCACACCGTCCGGTTCGAGTTTTACGAGGAAAAGGGCGAGCGGCGCGCCCGCGCGCTCCTCGTTATCCGCGAGCCGGCGCCCCCAGGCCTGGGCGTCTTGGCTGGCGAGGCTGCCTACCACTTGCGCGGGGCGCTGGACCACTTGGTCTATCAACTCGCGCTGCTTAACGTTCGCAACCCGTCCGGCACGCAGTTTCCGCTCTGTCTCGATGAGCGGGCCTATCGGACCGTGCCGCCGGGGAAGAAGCGCAGTCCCCGCGACTCGATGCTCCGTGGCCTGCGCGAGGAGCACCGGGCAATCATCGACGAGTTCCAGCCTTACCACGACGGGGAGCGAGCGAAGCTGAACCCCCTCTACGTCGTCGGCAAGTTCGCAAACGCGGACAAGCACCGCACCATCCAAGCGGCGTTTGGCCGACCTGATCAGCGCAAGGTCGTGCCGTGGGAGGACGGCATCGAGCTTGACGTCCGGTTCCCCGATCTGAAACCCCCAATCAATGAGGGAGCAGAACTGTTCAACGTGCGCGTCGTCGAGGGATACCCGAACGTGCCCATGAACTACAGCATCCGATTCACTGTCGCCTACGGGACTGGTCGGCCCGACGATGTCTCGCATATGTATCTCGTGGAGGCGGGCGAGCGCATCCACAACCTCATCAGCGAGATTGAGGACCGCGTCCCCGCGCTGAAAGGGTAGGGTCATGCCCCACCGCCTGGCTCAATCCAAATTGAGCCACTACCGGTGGCCAACCCCTCGGCGCGGGGTTGCGCGGCGCCGGCGCCGCGCAAGGAGATTGCAACACTTCGCCCTCGCGAGGAGGGCTCATAGCACCGAGGGTACCGCCATGCTGGACGCCGGACCCAACCAGGAGGTGCTCATCGTGGACGAAAAGCGCGTGGTCGAGCGCCAGAGCGTGACCACCCCACCCGCAGATACCACCACGTACGTCGAGCCGGTCGCCGAGCCGGTCCGCGCTCCGGCGCCCGTCAGCAACACATCGGTCGTTTCGGAGACTGTCCGTCACTCGCCCAGCGGCGCCGAGGTTGCCCGCCGGGTCGTGGTCTTCATCTTCGGCATCATCCAGGCCCTGATCGTGATCCGGATCGTCCTGCTGTTGGCCGATGCCAACCAGGCGAACCAGCTCGTGCGGTTCCTCTACGACACCAGCGCATTCTTCGTCGGGCCGTTCGAGGGCATCCTGAACACGAACGCCGTTCAAGCGGGCGCGTCGATCTTCGACATTGCTGCGCTCGTGGCACTCATCGGCTGGACGATCCTGGAGGTCCTGATCATCGCTCTGATCGGGATCGCCCGGCGCGAGCCGTAGCGGCCCCACGATCCAGGTGAACGCAGGACTTGTACGATGCCCGATCGTGGACCCTGACCGCTCTGCATGCCCGCGCGAGGAGCCCGCATGAACAACCAGCCCCTGGTGCTCGTCGCAGATGACGAGCCCCGAATCACCAAGCTCGTCGCCATCAGCCTGGCCGATGAGGGTTTCCGCGTCGTCACCGCCGGTGGCGGCGAGGAGGCGCTCCGCAAGGCGGAGGAGATGCGCCCCGACATCGTCCTGCTCGACGTGGTGATGCCGGACCTGGACGGGATCGAGGTCATGCGCCAGCTCCGCGAGTGGCGTCCAGTGCCGGTCATCCTGCTGACCGCCAAGGGCTCGACCTCCGACAAGGCGAAAGGACTGGACCTGGGAGCGGACGACTACATCGCCAAGCCCTTCCATCCGGACGAGCTGGCAGCCCGCGTACGGGCGGTGCTTCGCCGCGCCGCCGGCATCGCACCGTCAGGCGGGCTTCTCCACATTGGCGACGTGGAGATCGACCTGGAGCGGCGCATGATGAGCCGCAGCGGCCAGCTCGTTCAGCTGAGCAGGACGGAGTGGCTGTTGTTGCAGCATTTGGCGGCCAATGCGGGCAAGGTCGTCCTGCACACCGAGCTCCTCACCAAGGTATGGGGGCCCGAGTACCGCGACGACCTCCAGTACCTGCGGGTCTGGATCAGTCGGGTGCGTCGCAAGCTCGGGGCTCTGCCGGGCGAGCCCGGCCCGATCACAACCTTCCAGGGGATCGGCTACGTGTTGAACGTGGACGAGACTCCCCCGCTCGAGATGCCCCCTGACGGGGCAGAGGTCGGCGACGCCCAACCGGTAGGCGGTCATGCCCCCTGATCCTGCAGCGGCCGGCCTGCCCGCGGCGGGGATCCTCATCGCGCTCGATGCGCTCATCGTCCAGCGCGCGGATCCGCCGGTGGCCTTGGAGGAGGCGGCGGTGGCCCTGCGCCGGATCGGCTGGATCGGCCGGCCGATCATCCTCGTTGGTGAGCAGGTCGCCGGTCGGGACCTGCCCTCGGACTTGCGGGAGCGGGAGGCATGGGTCCGCGCGTCCATCGGCAGAGGAGCGTATGGCGTCGTCGATTTCCAGGACCCGACTGCAGATCGTGGCCTCAGCCAGGATGGCCAGGGCGTAGAGCGATGGGGCGAGGTGCGGGACGCCCAGGACGGCACTTGGCTGCTGACCGATCGGCCGCGCCAGGTCGGTGCCGCCCGCAAGGCCGGCTTGAAGGTGATCCTCATCGGGCCGCCCGATCCTCAGCCGCGCGGCCAGCGACCCGACTACCAGGCCAGGGACCTGCGGGATGCCGTCGGGCATCTGCTGACGATGGACGTCTTCTCCGGGCCGCCAGTACGATCGGGAACGAGCGGACGCCTCAGGAGACCCAGCACGAGCGCTTGACTTCCGGCCTCGTCGCCTCCACGATTCCGATCCCCCCAGCGAGGATTGACTGATCGAATGATCGTCAGGGTCCTGAGCGTACGAATTGCACAAGGCCGCGGAGCCGAGTTCCATGCGTTCATTCGTGAACGGGGGCTCCCCCGGATCCAGGTGCATCCCGGCCTTGTCTCGGTTCACGTTGGTCGCCGGACGGAAGGGCACGACGAATTCGCGATCGTCGTCACGGTCTGGACCGATTGGCACGCCATAACGGATGCCCTTGGCCCTGACCCTTCGCAGCCCTATCTCCTGACCCCGGAGACTGGCCTGGTGGAGACGGCCACGGTGGAGCATTTCGAGGCGATCGACCTGCCGCCCAAGCCGCAGCTCGAGCCAGAGGCGGGTGGCAGGGAGGTCCGCCTGGTCGCCCCGCCGATCACGACCTGAACGCTCCTCGGCGGCGAACTCGCCCGGATTTGTCATGGGCGTGCAACGCGACCGCCCACGCGCAACGGGTCGTGTGTTGCCTCCGCTGGCCGACCATCTGCCCGTTGAATCACAGATGAGGAGCCTCCCGTGGCGATCCGCATGCCCGATTCCCCCCGATTGCCGCAGCCGGGATGGCGTCTGACCGGGTTCGCATCCATCGGACTCGGCGCCGGCCTGTTCACCGCAGATGCACCGCTTGTGGTGCTTGCGGCCGCGTTCATCCCGGCAGTGATCTCGATGGTCGTCATTGCCGCGCACGCGACCCGGGCGGCAGGTGTCCCGGAGCGAGTTAACCGTGGCGTGGAAGAGCTCGCTCCCACGAGGTGACCGTGATGGCAGACCTGGACACCGCAAACCGGAAGAAGCTGGACAAGGAGCAGTTCGCCTACGTCGACAGGGAGGGCACCGGGCACCTCCCGGTCAACGACGAGGCACACGTCCGCAACGCCATCGCCCGCTGGAACCAGACGGACTTTCCGTCGAAGACGGCAAAGGAGCAGGCGCGACGGAAGATCCTGGCGGCAGCCCGCCGGCACAACATCGACGTGTCGGATGACGGCATGGTCGCAAAGCCGGCCGCGACCTGAGATAGTGGGACGACTCACCGCTGACGAGGTGCTGATGGCGGCTTCGCCGCGCACGGCTTCGACGAACAGGCCCACTC
>JACDEL010000061.1 GCA_013816405.1 Chloroflexota bacterium
CTCGACGTCCTCGACCGTCGTTCCGCGGCCGGCAGTCAGCCGCAGGGCACCATGGGCGCGACCGGCCTCGATCCCCATGGCCAGCAGGACGTGGCTCGGTTCGGCGGAACCGCTGGTGCAGGCGCTGCCAGTGCTGCCCTCGACTCCCTCAAGGTCAAGGGCGGCCACCAGATCGCCTCCTTCGATGCCGTCAATCAGCCAGCTGGCGCTGTGAGGCAGCCGCTCAATGGCATGGCCCGTCGGCTCGGCGCCGTCCAGGTCCTGAATGCCGGCGAGGAGCCGATCCCGCAGGGCGGCGAGCCGCGCATTCTCGGCATCGCGAGCGGACACATCGGCTTGGGCCAGCTCCAGAGCCCGAGCGAAGCCAACGATGCCGGCGACGTTCTCGGTTCCGGCCCGCCGCTGCCGCTCCTGCGCACCGCCCTGGATCTGGGGCAGGAGTGCGGTCCCCTGCCGAACGAAGAGTGCGCCGACCCCCTTGGGGCCGTAGACCTTGTGGGCGGCCAGGCTCAGCAGGTCGACTCCCAGGTTGTCGACGTCGAGCGGCAGGAAGCCCGCCGCCTGGATTGCATCGGTGTGGAAGAGAACACGACGTCGTCGACAGATGGCACCGATCTCGGCGATCGGCTGGATGGTGCCGACCTCGTTGTTGGCGTACATGATCGAGACGAGGGTGGTGTGCTCGTTGATAGCGGCCTCGACATCGGCCGGATCGACGCGTCCGAATCGGTCGACCGGAACGTAGGTCACCCCAAATCCGGAGCGCTCCATGATCGCGCATGCATGGAGCACGGCCTTGTGCTCGACCCCGCTGGTGACGATGTGCCGTCCGTTCGCGCTGGCCGCCCACGCGGCACCCTTTATGGCCAGGTTGTCGGCCTCGCTGCCGCCGCCGGTGAAGACGATCTCGCGAGCCTTGGCGCCCAGGACCGAGGCGATGACTTCGCGTGCCTCGTCCAGTCCCTGGCGCGCCCGCCTGCCGGCTGCGTGCGGGCTCGAGGCGTTGCCGAAATGCTCGGTCAGGTACGGCAGCATCGCCTCCAGCACCTCGTCGCGGAGCGGCGTCGTAGCGGCATGGTCGAGGTAGATGCTCATCTGCCGGGTCTCCCAGGCGCCTCGTGCGCGATCATGGTCAGAATGCCTCGCGATCACGCGGAGCACCGAGGACGGAGTCTACGACCTGGGGGTCATGGAGGTGTTGATCGGTGATAGTGCGAACCCTCGAAGACGTGGTGGGGAGTGACCGGGACGTCGCAGGAGAGGGCTGGCGGAGCCGCCGCCTCCTGTTGCGAAGCGACGGGCTGGGCTTTTCGCTGCACGACACCACGGTCGCGGCGGGAACCGAGCTCAACCTGCAGTACAAGCATCACCTGGAGGCCTGCTACTGCCTCGAAGGCGAGGCTGAGCTGGTGGACCTGGCCAACGGAGAGCGCCATGCCATCGGTCCGGGGACCATGTATGCCCTCGACGCGCACGATCGCCACACGCTGACCGTGCAGCAGGACCTCCACCTGGTCTGTGTCTTCAATCCGGCTCTCACTGGCGGTGAAGTCCACGACGCCGATGGGAGCTTCCCGCCTCCCGGCGAATAGGCTCGGGGTCGTCATCGGCCGGTTTGCTTTGTTGCCCACGAAGCTCGAGCTCGTGACGCTCCCCGACGGGAGCGCGGTCGAGTATTGGTCGAGATCCTGCTCGAAGCGGCGAACCGATGAGGGCCATGACCATCGTCCTGTTGAGGAACATGCTGCCCAGAGGGATCGTCTCGGGCATGACCGCGGACACCATCATGCTCGTCAGACTGCTCACCACTGCTGCTCTTGTTGCGGCAACGGCCGAGTATGCGGCGATGATCAGGCGCCGCGTCCTGCATCGCGCTGATGCCCGCGAACACCGCCTCCTCGCCGACGTCGGGCTCCAGAGCCTGGTGCGCGTGTTCCTGGCCGATGCGCCTCCTGCCGAGGCGCGTGGGTAGGTCGGGCGGATGTCACGCGGCCGATTCTCGTGACCTGCACTCTGCAAGGTCGTCGCAACCCTTGCCGGCTATACCTGTGCGATAGCGCGCGTGGCGTTCGTTCCCGCGGGGTAGAACAACGGAGGGTTACGTGGGTCGAATCCTGATCGGTGTCGTGATCGGCATCGTGCTCGTCGTGTGGCTGCTCGCCTCGTGCGTGCAGGCCCTGTTCTGAACCAGGCAGCGTCTGCATTGACGCGGCCATGATTGGATTGTTATGGCGCGCCCTGTGGGTGTGGCGGGCGTGGCGCGCCCTCATGCGCACGGGCTACCCGCAGCGGCTGCTGCGCAAAGCGCTGGATTTACGGAAGCGACGCGGCGCCACCGTCGGCAACAGGCCGTCGGGTCGCTGACCGGTCGACTAGCGCCTCCAGCCGTCGACCAGGAACGATCCCGCGAAGGCAGCGAGGCCAAGCGTCACCAGATCCAGCGAACCGAGGTCGACCTTGAAGGCGGCAAGTAGAAACAAGACAACGGCGATGAGCACCAGGATGGCGCTCGGTTTCATGGACATTGGGCTCCTCCTCTCCATTTCCCCCGTGCAGTGATTACACGCCGACTGTCAACCGCCTAGGACCTCTCGCGATCCTGATCCACGACGCGCAACGACAGCTCGGCCAGCTGCTCGGGCGTGATCGGCGAGGGCGCGCCCATCATCAGGTCGCTCCCCGATTGGGTCTTGGGGAAGGCCATCACCTCCCGGATGTTGTCCTGGTCGGCAAGCAGGGCCGACCATCGATCCAGCCCGATCGCGATCCCGCCGTGCGGCGGTGCGCCGTATTCGAGCGAATCGAGCAGCGCGCCGAACTGGTCGCGCATGCCGTCGACGCTGTGGCCCATCAGGGCAAAGGCGCGTTCCAGCAGGTCTCGACGGTGAATGCGAATCGATCCACCTCCGAGCTCCCAGCCGTTGAGGGCGAGGTCGTACTGCTGCGCGTGCACCGCGCCGGGATCGGCCTCCATGGCTGCCTCCTCGTCCCATAGAGGAGCGCTGAACGGGTTGTGGGTTGCGTCCCAGCGGCCCAGGTCGCCGTCCCATTTGAACATCGGGAATGGATACACCCACACGTAGGCCAGGGTGCTGGCGTCTCGCAGGTCAAGGCGCTGGCCCATCTCGAGCCGCAGCCGGCCGAGCGCGCCGGCGGCCACCAGGCGATCGGGGTCGGCCACCGCCAGGAGAAGGTCACCTGCCTCGCCAGCGGTCGCCTCGAGGATCTCCTGCGTCTGGGTCAGAGACAGGAACTTGGCGAGCGGGCCGTGAAGCGAGCCATCGGCCTGCACCGAGACGTGGATCAGACCCTTGGCGCCATGGCGCTGGGCGAGATCGATCAGCTCGTCGAGCTGGCGACGCGAGTAGTTGCCGCAGCCAGGGGCACGGATGGCGTAGACGGCGCCATCACCCGCGAGCGCTTCGCTGAAGATACGGAAGTCGACGTCGCCGACCGCCTCGCCCAGGTCGACGAGCTCCATCCCGAAGCGCAGGTCGGGCTTGTCCGATCCGTATCGGCTCATCGCCTCCTCGTAGGTGAGGCGCGGGAACGGCGTCTGCATGATCGGACGATCCGGGAGCACCTCGCGACTGACGGCGGTCACCATCTCCTCGACCGTCGCCATCACGTCCTCTGCCGCAACGAAGCTCATCTCGATGTCGATCTGGGTGTGCTCCAGCTGCCGATCGCCACGCAGGTCCTCGTCGCGATAGGCGCGCGCCAGCTGGTAGTAGCGGTCGTAGCCGGCCACCATCAGCAGCTGCTTCAACTGCTGGGGCGACTGGGGCAGCGCGTAGAACTTGCCCGGCTGCACGCGGCTGGGCACCACGAAGTCGCGCGCCCCCTCAGGCGTGCTGCGGATCAGCGTCGGAGTCTCGACCTCGACGAACGCGGCGGCCTCCAGGCGACGGCGAACGGCGCTTGCGAGGTGCGCCCGCAGCAGCATCCGCCCCTGGAGGGGAGGGCGGCGCAAGTCAAGGTAGCGATACGTCAGGCGAAGCGACTCGTCGAGGCCGGGCTGCTCCTCGTTGACGTAGAAGGGCGGCACCTTGCTGGCATTCAGGACCGTGAAGGCGTCAACCGCGACCTCGATCTCGCCGGTCGCGAGCTCGGCGTTGATCGTGCCCGGAGGCCGATGGCGCACCGCCCCCTCGACCTGCACCACCCACTCGTTGCGGACCGGCTCGGCGGCGACATGGGCCTCAGCAGCCTCGTGCGCGTTGGTCACCACCTGCGTGATCCCGTACCGGTCGCGCAGGTCGAAGAAGGCAAGGTGCCCATGGTCGCGGCGCCGATGCACCCAGCCGGAGAGCATCACCCGTTCGCCCACGTGTGAGGCGCGCAGCTCGCCGCAGGTATGGCTCCGGAAGGCTTGGCCCATGGTCGGCAGATGGTAGCCGACTGTCCGATCACATCGTGATGGCCCCCGGCACCTCGTCGAGGCGAATCTCCCGCTGCTCGCTGGCCTCGAGGTCGCGCAGGATCACGATTCCGTCCGCCAGCAGCGGATCCACCAGGACTGCAAACCGGGCGCCCAGCTTCGCAGCCGACTCCAGCTGCCTCCCCAGCTTGCGCGAGCTGCCATCGACACGCACGCGAAGACCCTCTTCTCGCAGTATGGCCGCGACCTTCAGGCGGAAGGCCAGCGCGTCCGTATCGGCCCCGACCACCGCAATCAGCGGCGTACCGGCGGTCAGCGTGACCCCCTGCTCGGCCGCTGCCAGCACGGTCCGATCGATCCCGATCCCAAAGCCGATGCCCGGCGTGGACGATCCGCCGAGGAGCTCCACCAGCCCGTCATAGCGCCCGCCGCCGCCGAGCGCCTGCTGCTGACCGCGCCGCCCGGCAACGAAGAACTCGAAGGTGGTGCGGGTGTAGTAGTCGAGGCCGCGCACGATGCGATTGTCGACCTCGTAGCGCACGCCCAGATCGTCGAGCAGTGCCTGGACCGCCGCAAAATGCGCCCGGCAAGCGTCGCACAGGTGGTCCGCCGACCGCGGGGCTCCGGCTGCGAGCTCCGGATCGAGGTCCTTACCATCGAGGACGCGCAGCGGGTTGACGCGAAGCCTCCGCCGCGAATCATCGGTCAGGCGGGCCTCGTGCGCTCCGAAGTACTCGATCAGGGCGGCTCGATAGCCGGGACGGCAGGTCGCGTCGCCGATCGAATTGACGTAGGCGATCACATCGGTCACCCCTGCCTCGGCGTAGAAGCGGTGGCCGAGCTCGATGATCTCGGCGTCGACCATCGGTCCCGGATCGCCGATCACCTCGACGTCCCACTGCACGAACTGGCGGAAGCGGCCGGCCTGCGGGCGGTCGTAGCGGAACATGGGGCCGATCATCCACAGCCGCTGCGGTCCGGGGAGCACATGCATGCCGTGCTCGAGATATGCCCGCACGATCCCGACGGTCGGTTCGGGACGAAGCGCCCACTCGGACTGCTCCTCCACACCGCCGGCTGCGCCACTGACGCGGAACATCTCTTTCTCGACCGCGTCGGACGACTCGCCCAGCCCCCGGCTGAAGAGCTCGATCCGCTCGAACAACGGCGTCTCGATGCGATCGAACCCGTATCGGCTGCTCAGGTCCCGCGCGATCTCCTCGACGCGGCTCCACGCGGGGCCGTCTTTGGGCAGCAGGTCGCGGGTGCCGCGCGGCGCGGAAACGGGGCGGGACATGGCGCGAGTCTAAGGGCCTGCGCTAGCCTGCGCCGGTGATGAGGATCGATCGGACCCGGACCATCCTGGTCTGGCTGGCGCTGGCTGTGTTGCTGGCCGCCGGCCTTGCGATTCGACTCGCGGTGCTCGACACGAAGGGCCACTACGGCGACGCGCTCGTGATCGGGCGCTGGGCCGACAACATGGCGCGATACGGTCCGTGGGACTTCTACCGGCATGACGGGGCCCTCTATCCGGCACTGCTGTACGCCTACTGGCCGATCGGTGTGCTCCTCGATGGAGCCGCCCAGGCACGCGCTATCAAGGGCGCGTCGATCCCCTTCGACCTGGCGATCGCGGTCGTGGTCTACCTGGCGGCACGCCGCATGGTAGGGCCGGGTCGGGCGCTCATCGCTCCTGGGCTCTACCTCCTCAACCCGGCGGTCCTCCTGGCCGGACCGGTGTGGGGCCAGGTCGACGCCGCCGGTACGCTGGCCTACCTCCTCGCCCTGCTGGCGGTCGCCGGCCGTCGCTTCGCCGCCGCCGGCGCTCTCGCCGTCGTGGCGCTGCTGATCAAGCCGCAGTTCGGGCTCGTGCTGCTGCCGGTCGCCGTCGTGGCGATCCTGACCTGGCGGGCGACGCACAGTCGCGCGCCCATCGTGCGCGCCCTCCTCGGCGGAGCCGCCGCCTACGTCGTCGTGGCCCTGCCCCTGCGCCTTGACCCGATCTCATACCTTGGCCGCGTCATCGGCGCGGGGAGCTTCAAGGAGATGTCGTCAGCCAACGCGGCGAACATCTGGGGCCTCTTCGCCGGCTACAAGCATCCCGATGGCGGGCTGGTCTACATCGGTGGCGTCCTCTTGTTGTTGGGCCTCACCGCGGCCCTGCTGCCGCTGCTGAGGCAGGACCTGCCGATGATCCTGGCCGTCGGCGCGTTCGTCATCTTCGCCTTCTACTTCCTGCCGACCCGCGTGCACGAGCGCTACCTGTTCCCGGCCATGGCCGTTCTCGCGCCGCTGGCCGCCGCCAACTGGAGCGTCCTGGGGGCGTACGTGCTGATGACCGCCGGCTTTGCCGCCTCGATGCTCTACGCCCTGGTCGACACCACGCCGTTCACCTTCTGGCCGTGGCTGGAGGACCTCGTCACCTTGCCGGTCGCCCGCATCTGGATCTCATTGACGCTGATCGCGACGGCGGCGACGCTGGTTCTGCTTCTGGTTCAGCCACGGATCAGGTCAACGCCGATGGTCGAGGGCGAGTAGGGCGACCCTGCGCTCTGTCGGGATCGTTCGTGCAGTCGTGCTGCACGAGCAGCCACGACGCCGAGGGCCTTGGCCACAGCCGCGAGCCCCCACTCCCCTTAGCGCGCCTCCCGGCTGACGCTGGTCACATCCCGCAGCCGCTCGATGCGCGTCAGCACCTTGGAGAGCTGCTGCAGCGAGGTGACCTTGAGCGTGGCCGTGATCGTTGCGGTGCCATCGGCATGCGTGCCAATCGAGGCGGCCACGATGTTGACCTTGTCCTCGGCCACCACGTTGGTGATCTCATTGAGCAGTCCGGGCCGATCGACCGCCAGGATGCGGATGGTGATCGGGTAGGTCTGCAGGTCGACCGCCTCCCAGTCGACGTCAATCAACCGCTCAATGTCGCGTTCCGACAACACCGACCGGCAGTTCGAGCGATGCACGGTGACGCCCTTCCCGCGTGTCACGTAGCCCGTGATCGGGTCGCCGGGGATCGGTGAGCAGCACTTGGCGAAGCGCACCAGCAGGTCGCCCACGCCCTTGACCCGGATGCCGCTCGCGGAGGGGACGCCGGATGGAGGCGCGACCTCGGGCAGGGCGATTGCCGCGTCGTCGTGGATCTCGAGCTTGCCGACCACGCTCGCCGGCGAGACCGCCCCGTAGCCGATGGCGGCGTAGAAGTCGTCCAGCTCTTTGTAGTGCGCGTGCGCGGCCAGCTCGAGCAGCTTGTCGGCGTCGATGCTGACCAGCGTCTCGTGCGCCAGGCGGCGCAGCTCACGGTCGAGGATCTCCTTGCCCTGCGCGACGTTCTCGTCGCGCTGCTGGCGCTTGAACCAGGCGCGGATCTTCTCGCGAGCCTGGTTGGTGCGGACGATGTTCATCCAGTCGCGGGACGGCCCGTGCGCCGCCTTGGTGGTGATGATCTCGACGATGTCGCCATTGCGCAGCCGGTAGTCGAGCGGCACCAATCGGTTGTTGACCTTGGAGCCGATGGTGCGGTGACCGACATCGGTATGGATCCGGTAGGCGAAGTCGAGCGGGGTTGCGCCGGAGGGGAGGTCCTTGACGTCGCCCTTCGGGGTGAAGACGAAGACCTGGTCCTGGAAGATGTCGAGCTTGAGTCCCTCCACGAACTCGGTGGCATCCACCACCTCGCGCTGCCAGTCGATGAGTTGCCGCACCCAGGCCAGCTTCTCGTCGTAGCGGCGATCGCCACGGGAGCCCTCCTTGTAGCGCCAGTGGGCGGCGATCCCCGCCTCAGCAACCTCGTGCATGGCGCGGGTCCGGATCTGGACCTCGAGCGGCTTTGCATCGGGCCCGATCACCGCGGTGTGCAGCGACTGGTACAGGTTGGCCTTGGGCATGGCGATGTAGTCGTCGAACTGCCCCGGTATCGGTCGCCAGATGGAATGCACTACGCCCAGCGCGGCATAGGTGTCCTTGACCTCGTCCACGATCACCCGGATGGCATGCAGGTCGTAGATCTCGCTGAACTCGGCGCCCTTGCGCTCCATCTTCTTGTAGATGCTGTAGAGGTGCTTGGGCCGTCCACTGATCTCCGCCTCGATCCCGACCTTGGCCAGCTCCTTGCGCAGGATGCCGATGCTCTTGTTGACGAACGACTCGCGCTCCTTGCGGCGGTCGGCGAGCATGTCGACCATCTTGCGGAAGGTCTCGGGCTCGGCGTGCTTGAACGAGAGGTCCTCGAGCTCCCACTTCCATTGCCAGATCCCCAGCCGATGTGCGAGCGGGGCATAGATCTCCATCGTCTGGCGGGCGATGCGCACCTGCTTGTCGGGCGGCAGCGCGCCAAGCGTGCGCATGTTGTGCAGCCGGTCTGCCAGCTTGATGATGACGACGCGCACGTCCTCGGCCATGGCCAGGAACATCTTCCGGATGTTCTCCGCCTGCTGCTCCTCCATGGAGCGCGCCGAGCCGAACTTGCTGAGCTTGGTGACCCCGTCGACCAATCGCGCCACCTCGCGCCCGAAGCGCTTCTCGAGGTCCGAGATGGTCGTGTCGGTGTCCTCCGGCACGTCGTGCAGGAGCGCCGCGGCGATGCTCTCGGGATCCATCTGGAGCGCCGCCAGCTCGTACGCGACCGCCACCGGATGGGTGATGTACGGCTCGCCCGACGCCCTCAGCTGACCTTCATGTGCGGCCGTTGCCACCTGGTGGGCACGCTCGATCAGGCCGACGTTGATGCTCGGCCGATGTCGTCGCGCCTCCGCGATGACGGACTCGATGGTGGGCGTGCTGGCCGCAGGCTCGGCATTTCGCGAGATGCGCTTCGCCACGGCGGCCGGGGCCGCCCTCAGGCGTGCCAGGTCCATGGTGTTTCAAGGGTAGCACGGCGGGTGAGGGGGTCAGGATGGACGATGGAGATGTGGCGTGATTCTGCCCCGACCTAGCGCACGCGCTGGGCGAAGACCCACAGCTGACCCTCGGGATCCGTCGCTGTGAAACGGCGATCACCCACGGGCGCTGTCCCGAGATCCGTCACATCGGCTCCGGCGGCCTTTGCTCGTTCGTGCAGCTGGTCAACGTTGCCGACATAGGTATGGATGAAAGCAGGCGGGTAGACGTCGAGCGATCTCAGACTTCGGAATGTGTCGCTGCCTTCGCCGAGCATGACGAGGCCATCTTCACCGAGCAGCAGTTCGTGATGCGTTCGCCCGGATGCACCGGGTTGAGCCAGACGCTCCTGGAACCCCCAAAAGCCTTTGTCAGGTATTCGACGGCGCGATCGGCATCTTCGTAGATCAGGTAGGGCGAAACGGTGTTGTATCCAGGTGGTGGGTTTCGCACGCTCACACTTTGCCCCTGAGGTGGAGTCGTTCCCATATCGATCGCATGCGGTACCAGAACGCGTCCGTAACAAGGTCGAAGAGGCCGGGGTGGCGAAGCGGAAGGCCGCCGAAGGTGCGCTTGAAGTCGGAAAAGCCGCGCCAGGCGGGATCGGCGGTCGTGTCGTCCGGCTCGACGACACCCCACATGTCGACGCTGGTGCAGCCATCGGCCGCAAGCGCGCGGAACATGGTGGCCATGACGGCGTGGGAGCCGTAATGGTGCTTGTAGTCCGGATCCCGGCGGAGCGCGCCATACAGGTAGTAGGCGCGGTTGCCGATGCGTGGGAAGGCCATTGCTGCGATCGGCGTGTCGTCGACGCGAGCGATGCCCAGGTACCACCCATTCGTGGCGCTCAGCTCCTTCGCGAGCCGCTCGAGAAACTCGGGTGACCGAACGCGGAAGTCGCCATGCTCGGCGGCCAGGGTCAACAGCTCGTGCAGGATCGCGATCTCCGCGGCATCGGGATTGCGAGGGATGGTGACCGTCGTGCCTTCGCGCTCGGCGCGACGCGAGAGGCGGCGGGCATCCGCATGCCAGGAGGCCTCCAACTGATCCGCACCGTCCAGCAGATCGATGATGCGCGTGGTCGCGGCCTGAAGGTCGGGCGCGGGGCGAAGCCCGTTGGCCCTGGCGAGTGCGGCAATATCCGTTTCATCGGCGGGCTCGGCGCGAGGATCGAGCTTTACCACCAGCGCCCTCTCCTTGCGGGCGAGCGTGCGCAGTCCCTGGAGCAGCCACGCGAAGAGGCGGTCGGCATCGTGGGCAGATCGATCCCAGATCGGGCCATGCGCGACATAGGCGACCTGGCGACCAAACCCGGCGGGGCGCATCAGGGCTTGGGCGACGCCGCGGATCTGGCCGTTGTAGTCGAGCAGCAAACGGGCGGGCGGCTCGCCGGCGAGCGCGGTGCACTCGCCCCAGGCCCAGCTCTGGAGGAGATCGGCTTCCGGGCGAGAGGCAATGAAGGCGTCCCAGGCGGGACGATCGGTGTCGTCGGCGCGGCGGAGGATGGGAGGCATCGGGCAGAAGCCTACCCGGTTGGCCAACGCGCTTGAGTCGGTGAGATCATGGGACCGATGAAATGGAGCGAGTTCGCAGCGCAGGCTCCCGAGCTGGCCGGGCTGGGCATCGAGGGGTTCGGGGAGCAGAACCTGTGCCTGATCGGGACGCTGCGGGCCGATGGCTGGCCCCGGATCAGCCCCACCGAGATCTACTTCGTCGACGGCGAGCTCATGCTCGGCATGATGCCGCAATCGAAAAATCGCTCGACCTGCTGCGCGACGGGCGGATCACCGTCGCGACGCCACAGTGCGACCGTGAGGCCAAGCGCGGGGAGGTAAAGGAGACCGCCTTCTCGAAGGGCCCCGGCTAGTCGTCGCTTCCAGCCAGCCTGTGGCCGGTGAGCCGGAGATGGGCGCGTTGGGAGATCCCATAGGCGGGCAGGAGCAGCCGCAACGCGGCATCCTGGGCCGGGCGAAGCGGAAGGTCCCGGGCGCCGATGTACTCGATCTGGCGGCCGCCGAAGCCCTCCTTGAACTGGGCGATGCCGCCCGTCGCGATGCCCCACAGGTCGTAGCTCGCGAAGCCGGCGGCCTTGAAGGCGCGGATAGCCTCCCATTTCAGCAGGTAGTTGGCATGCGACGCCGCGCCGGATTCGGTCATGCCCCCGTAGGCCTCCGCGGCGCGGTCGCCGCAGGTGAAGTGGAAGAGCGCGGCAACACGCTCGCGGTCAAGGGTGGCGAAGAAGAGACTCGCGTGGCCGCGGGGTGCGAATAGGCTCCAGACCCGCTCGTAGTACCCCTGCACGCGGACGGCGAATCCAGCGCGCTCCGCGGTCTCCCGGTAGATGGCGTAGAAGTCGGCCAGGGCGCTGGCCGTCTCGTTCGGCGTGGCATTCATGGCGAGTTGCTCGATCTGCACGCCGGCGCGCTCTGCCTTGTGAACGTACTGCCGGTGCTTCTTCCGCATGCCGGCCAGGAGCGCCTCCTCGTCGAGCGACAGGTCGATGACCCGGGTCCGGGGGGGCTGCACCTTGGTCGACGCCCGCCAGGGCGGGCCAAGGAGCGCTCGACCGAGCGGATCGGTTGCGGTGGCCTCCGGGTCGACCTTGAGCGTCGCAAGCCCCTCAAGGACACGCAGGTGGCGCATGGCCGCGACCAGGGATCGGCGCGTCTCCGGCTCGTCGAAGTGGCCGATCGGTCCGCGCGGCGCATACCCGAGGCGCCAGCCCACGAGCGGGACGGTGCGGATCAGCACCTGCGCACCGGCCAGCGGCTGGTCCTCGCGCTCCCCCACCGCGAACCGGATGGCGCGCCAGCCCGCCGGCTCGCGCAACTCGCCCCACTCCCACAACTGCGGGAAGCTGCGGTACGGAGCGTGCTCGACGAAGGCGTTCCAGGCGTCGCGGTCGGTGACGTAGAAGGCGTTGAGCTCAGCCATGGGAGCTGAATCCGGCCGCGGCGAGCTCCTGGCGAGCCACCTCGCGCTCGTCCCACCAGCGCTTCTCGTTGGCGTAGAAGATGCTGCCCTCGTGCCCCTTGCCTGCTAGTAGGATCATGTCGCCCGACTTGGCGAGGCCGATGCCGTGGGCGATCGCCGCCCGTCGATCGTCGATGACCCACAGGTCGGTGCCATCCCGAGCGCCCGCCTCCCGAGCTCCGGCAGCGATCGCCTCGTTGATGGCGTGCCCATCCTCCAGCCGTGGGTCCTCGTCGGTGATGATTGCCAGGTCGCCGAGCTCGGCGGCGACCTTGCCCATCGCTGGACGCTTGACCCGGTCGCGCTCCCCCGCCGAGCCGAAGACGACGATCAGCCGACCGGTGGTCAGTGGACGCAGGGTGCGAAGCATCTTGGCCAGCGAATCGGCTGTGTGGGCGTAGTCGACCACCACCCCGAACGGCTGCCCGACATCGATCCGCTCCATGCGGCCCGGTACGCCGCTGACGGTGCCGAGAGCGCGGGCCGCGGCGGCGAGATCCACCCCCTCGACCTCGGCCAACGCAAGCGCCGCCAGCGCGTTGTGCACGTTGAAGGCGCCGGGCAGGTGCAGGTGGACCTCACCACTCCATCCCGGCGTGGTGACTGTGAAGGTCGTGCCATCGGCGCGGGCCTCTACCTCGGTGGCGCGGACATCCGCGGAGTCATTCGTCCCGTAGGTGACGACCCGGTCCCGTGCGCGATCGCGGAAGTAGCCGAAGGAAGGGTCATCGGCATTCAGGATGGCCGTCGGCGCCTCCTCGACCAGCAGCGCCTTGGCCGTCTTGTAGGCCTCGAGCGTGCCGTGAAAGTCGAGGTGCTCGCTGGTGACGTTGGTCACAACCGCGACCCGGAAGCGGCAGTTGCGCACCCGGGACTGGGCGAGGCCATGGCTTGTCGCCTCCATCACCACGCTGTCGTTGCCGGCATCCACCATCTCTGCCAGCAGTGCTTGCAGGTCGGGGGCCTCCGGCGTGGTATTGCGATCCTCGTTGGGCCTGACCTCGTCACCGACGCGGAAGGCAACGGTGCCGATCATCCCCGGCCGTCGCCCGCCGGCCTGCAGCGCGGCGACCGCGAGGTATGAGGTCGTGGTCTTGCCGTCGGTGCCGGTCACGCCGATCACCTCGAGCCGCTCGGACGGACGGCCGAACCAGGCATCGGCTGCGTCGGCCAGGGCGTCGCGGCTTCGGCCAACTAGCAGCTGGGGCACGGGC
>JACDEL010000062.1 GCA_013816405.1 Chloroflexota bacterium
AGCCCGGCGAGTCGCCGCAGGAGACGGCGCAGCGTGAGCTGGCGGAGGAGTGCGGCTTCAGCGCCGCGCACTGGAAGGAGGGGCCTTCCTTCTATACCGCCCCGGGCTTCTCCACGGAGCTGCTGACCCTCTTCCTGGCGACCGATCTGGAGGCCGTCGATGTGCCGCCCCCCGAGGACGAGGCCCTCGAGCGATCGTGGCTGACGCTGGCCGACGCGCTCACGACGATCGACGACGGCCGCATCCGCGACGCGAAGTCGCTGGTTGGGATCCTCTGGCTCTCCCGGCACCTCGCGGCGGCGGAGCGCTGACCGATGTGGGATCTGCAGGTTCCGGCCTGGGAGCTGGCGGTCCGCACAACCGGCATCTACCTGATCTAGGGGAACGCGTGGACCCCGCAGCATCGGCTGAGGAAGCCGGGCTCCGATATGTCACCGACGCTGACCGTGGCATCAGCCGCCGGAGAGCGGGACGCGGCTTCGTCTACCTCGAGCCGGATGGCGGGCGCGTGAAGGATCCCGCCAGGCTGGACTGGATCCGCAGCCTCGCCATCCCTCCGGCATGGACCGATGTCTGGATCTGCACCTCTCGGCGCGGGCACCTGCAGGCGACCGGGCGGGACGCGCGGGGCCGCAAGCAGTACCGCTACCACCCGGAATGGCGCGCCCAGCGGGACAGCGTCAAGTACGACCGCATGATCGCATTCGGCCAGGCGCTGCCGCGGATCCGGAGGCGCGTCGACCGGGATCTGCGACGCAGCGACCTGCCGCGAGAACGCGTCCTGGCGGCAGTGGTGCGCCTCCTCGAGAAGACCGGGGTGCGGGTCGGCAACGAGGAGTACGCCCGCGACAACAGGTCATATGGCCTCACCACGCTGCGGGACCGCCACGCTCAGGTTGGCAGCAGGCGGATCCGCTTCCGGTTTCGCGGGAAGGGCGGAAAGGCAGGCGAGGTCGAGGTCTCGGATGCTCGCCTGGCGCGCGTCATCGGCCGCTGCCAGGACCTGCCGGGCCAGGAGCTGTTCGCCTACCTTGACGAGGCGGATGAGGTCCGCACCATCAGCTCAGGCGACGTCAACGCCTATATTCGCGAGATCTCCGGCCACGACTTCACGGCCAAGGACTTCCGCACCTGGGCCGCTACCGTGCTGGCGGCGCAGGCGCTGGCCGAGGGAAGGCCGTCCGACTCGGCGGCCGGCGCCAAGAGTGACGTGGTGCGTGCCATCGAGCACGTGGCGGAATGGCTCGGCAACACGCCCGCGGTGTCGCGCAAGTCATACGTTCACCCGACCGTGATCGAGGCATACCTGGACGGGGAGGCGATTGGTCGCGGCTCGGAGGCGGCGGTGCTGGCGTTGCTGCGCAGGCGTGCGAAGCGGAGCTAGGACTCGAGGCCCACGCGCTGGAGTCGGGCGTTTTCGGTTCGACCCGGGATGCGACCGCGCTTGGCGACCGGCTTGCCGTCGATCTCCTTCAGGTCGCCGGTGAAGTCGATCGGCGAGGCGTCCGAGATGGCCGATCCGACCGCGAACGAGTCGATCGGCGCCTCAGAAGCCTTGAAATAGGCGATGCGATCCAGATCCAGGCCACCTGAGACGACGATCTTCACCCGCTCGTGCCCGGCCAGGTCGAGCCGGGCGCGAACCTCCTTGACCAGGTCCGCCGTGACGCGGCCACGTTCCGACGGCGTGTCGAGCCGAACCCCCCACAGCCGGTCGCCGAGGGCGTCGGCCACGCGCAGCGCCTCCTCCGCCTCGTCCTTGAAGGTGTCAACCAGCACGATGCGGGGCACGTCAGGATCGATGTGACGATCGAACGCCTGGGCGGCGCGGACCGTGTCGCCGAAGATGATGATCAGGGCGTGCGGCATGGTCCCGGTGGGAGCAAGGCCGGCAAGGCGTGCGCCGGCGGGTGTCGAGGCCCCGACGCAGCCACCCACCACCGAGGCGTAGTCCATCTGGTCGGCGACGGAGGGATGCACGTGCCGTGCCCCGAACCCGATGACCGGGATCGGAGCCGCTGCCGCCACCACTCGGCTGGCAGCGGTCGCCCAGCCCGTGCTCTGCGAAAGGATTCCCAGGATCGCGGTCTCGTACAGGCCGAACGCCGAGTAGCGGGCCGTGATCCGCATCACCACCTCCTTCGGCGCGATGCTGTCGCCGTCGTGCAGTGACTCGACCAGCGGAGCGGGGTCTCCCGTGGGGTGCCCGTTGCCGCCGAGGATCGCGCGCAGGTAGGCGTGCGCCTCCTCTGCGCCACACAGGACCGCCTCCTCGCGGGCGAAGATCTCCATGGTGACGACCGGATCGATGCCCTCGGCGGCCAGGATGCGGCGGGCTCGCTCGAAGTAGACGTCGGCCGTCTCGCCGGCCAGGACATCGGCGGCCGGAAGGAAGCGCGGCGGCGCCACCACCCGCTTCGCCGTGCGCTCCTCGGTCGTCATCCGGCAGCAGTGTAGTGGCTGCCGGAGCGGCGCCGAAGCGCCACGGCAAGGGCCAGGCCCACCAGCGCCAGCAGCACCACCGCCGCTGCGAGCCGCACGGCCCCATCCGAGGATGCGCCGTTCAGCTGCAGTTCCAGCCGATCGAGGGCACCAGCCGCCGCACGCAGGTCCCCCTGCGCGAAGTCGTCCGCCGCCTCGGCCAGCAGCTGCCTGGGATCATCGGCCAGGAGGAGGCCAATGGCTTCGAGCGGCGCCTGCCGGGCCAGGGTGCGCTCCTGGACGGCCGCGTAGGCATCCACCAGCGCGCTCTCTGCCTCCAACTCGGCCGAAGCATCTGGACCGCCGCCGGCAACGACATAGCGATCCCGCAACCGATCCGGCGCGACGAGGCCAGCTGCATCGACCTTGGCGAACAGCGCATCGCGCTCGGCGAGCCAGACCGACGCCTGCGTGATCTGCGCCTGGGCCTCGTCGAATCGCCACGCGCTCATGGCGGCGCGCACCTGATCGGGCGCGCCCCAGTCTCCCGCGGCCGTCAGCAGGCGACGGTACGCGACCCGCGCTGCGTCCCGCTGGGCGAGCTCGACGGCCGCATCCGGCTCGAAGACCGTCTCGCGGAAGAGGTCAAGCACATCCACGCTGCTCACTGCCGCGAGCTGATCGAGGAGTCGCCGCGTGTCGGCGGCGGGAAAGGGACGCCCATCGGTGCCCTGGCCATCCGGCTCCGTCGGGTCATAGGCCGATAGGCCTGCGGCGATCCGCCTGAGCGCCATGGCCAGGCGCGCCTCGCCCACCGCGGTCGCGATCCGGTCGACCAACGCCCAAGACGCCGCGTAGCCGTACGTGTCGGCTGACGGGCCGGCATCCCCAACCCAGTCCACGAGTGGCATGGCGTCGGACGCCAGGTCCCTGGCGCGCGCGGCGGGATCGTAGGGCGGCTCGACGGCGAGCCGCGTGGCGACGCCAGCCGCGTAGTGAGAGGCGAGCCCCTCACGCACCCAGCGATCCGCGGCCAGCTGGTCGCCGATCCAGACGTGCGCCGCCTGGTGCAGCAGGGTGAAGGCAGAACCGTCGAAGGCGACCTGGATCTCGGCGTTCGCCGACGGCAACGCGGCGGTGCCAGGCTCGCCGCCGGCCGATTCGCTGACCACCAGCGGTCCGACGCGCGAGTAGGGCAGCCTGATCGCCTGCTCCAGCACGGGCAATGCCCGGGTCAGGAGCGTCAGCGTGCGCTCCCCCCACGGTGCGTCGCCCCTCCATGCGCGGACCTGCAGGTCCACGGTCCCGCTGGCGAGGGGAACGCTCGCAGCCTGCGTCACGTAGTCGGGTGGAGGAACGGCGGTGACGACTGCCAGCCAATGACCCGGATCCGGGATCGGGCCGCTGGTCAACACCACGTCGGCTCCAACCTGGCTGGTTTCCAGCGGGTCGCCGGTGGCAACTGCCTCGAAGCCGACGGGTAGCCTGACGGTGACCTGGCTGCTGGTGCCGAATCCCCAGGCGGGAAACTTCACGACCCCTGCCCGCACGTAGAGACCCGGGGCGGCGCCGTCTGCCAGCCGATAGGTGAGGGTGAAGCTGACCGATGCGTTGGAGCGCACGCGCGACCTCGTCGCGACCGACGCCACCTGCACACCATTGCGCAGCTGTACCGCAACCGGCAGTGGGCCTGCGTCGTCACTGGCCGCCACCCCGGACGCCCCGTCCTGGATCGCGAGGTCGACATGGGTGAACGCGCTGATCTGCCCCGGCGGATCGGGCAGTGTGTTGGTGAACTTGACGGATATGGTCACCGCGATCGCGGCGGCGGCGGGGTCAACCGCGTACTCGGCGACGGTCGCCATCTCGTACTCGGCGGCATTCGCGGGGAACGGCGGGGCGAGCGGAAGGAGCAGCAAGGCGGCGGAGATCGCCGCCGCCAGGCGGCGACTCACCGGGTGCTGCCCATCAGTCGTTCAAGCAGTCCACGCCGCCGCGACCGTGGCGGCATCGGCTCCCAGGCCGGCATGCTGGCCTCGACCTCGTCACGATGCGCTGCCAGCAGGGCCGCATTGCGCGGCGCTCGATCGCTCCAATCGGGCAGCTTGCCGCGGTCGGCCACCGCCGCGGCGGTCTCGTCCAGGAGCCGGTCGGCCACAACGGTCAGGCGCACGAGGGTGCGGGCCAGCGCATCTCGATCGAGGCCATCGGGCGGAAGCTCGGTCATGAGCATCGGGCGGTCGTCATCGGTCAGGGCGAACTTCACGAACGGATATTCGTAATTGGCCCGGAGCATGCGGGCATAGACCCGCTTCGGCACCTCCATCTCCTCGTCGCCGTAGTAGGCCCAGGTGGAAAGCCCCACGCCGTCGACCCATGCCACCGTTGCCCGCAGGTCGAACCGTCGCGCACCATCGAGCAGGAGGTCGCGGCTGAACGCCGCCTCGCCGGCTGCGCCCCCGCCACCGATCACCTCGACGCCCAGCTCCGACAGCCAGTCGTCGAGCGGCGGAGCCTCGTCAGTCAGCGTGGGTCACCGTCGTGCCGGAGCGGATGCTGCGGCGCCGCCCGAAGTCTGCCTCGTCGACGCTCGGGTCGATCCGGCAATTTCGCCCGATGACGATCCCGCCTGGGATCCGCGCGCGCTTGCCGACCAGGGTGATCCCGGCAAACAGCCGCTCCGGCTCCTGCCGGTTCGGCCGCAGGTCGTCCCCATCCCCTACCCGGCTGCGGGAACCGATGACGCAGTCCTTGTCGAGGATGGCGCGGTCGACGGTTGCGCCCGCGCCGATGACCGTGTCGAACATCACGATCGAGTCCCGCACCACGGCGCCCGCCTCGACGCGCACCCCCGGCGACAGGATGCTGTGCTCGACCGTGCCGTGGATGACGCAGCCGTGGCTCACCATGCTGCGGGTCACGTTTGCCGCCGGGCCGATGAGTGCCGGCGCGCGCTCCTCGCTCTTGGTGTAGATCAGCCAGCCGCGGTCGTAGAGGTCGATCCCCGGGTGGTCGGAGAGCAGGTCCAAGCTGGTCTGCCAGTAGCTCTCGACCGTTCCGACGTCCTGCCAGTAGCCGCCGTAGTGGTACGCGGCGACCCGCCTGCCGGCGGCGACCATGGCCGGCAGCACATCCCGGCCGAAGTCGACCCGATCCGCGGTCAGGACTGAGTGCAGCTGTGGCCAGCCGAAGACGTAGACGCCCATGCTGACCAGGTTGCTGGTCGGCTTGGCCGGCTTCTCGACGAAGGCGGTGATCCAGCCATCGTCATCGACCTCCAGGATCCCGAACCGATGCGCATCCTCGATCGGCACGGTGCGCACGGCGCAGGTGATGTCCGCTCCGCTGGTTCGGTGCCGCTCGATGAATGGCCGGTAATCCATCTTGTAGACGTGGTCGCCGGCGAGGATCACCACCAGCTCGGGATTACGATCGGCGATGAACTCGACGTTCTGCAGGACCGCGTCGGCCGTCCCGCGGTACCAGTCGCGCGAACGGCCACGTCCGAGATACGGCTGCAGGAGGGTGACCCCACCGCGGCTGCGGTCGAGGTCCCACGGCCTCCCGACGCCGATGTGGTCGATCAGGGAGCGAGGCGCGTACTGGGTCAGGACCGCAACGTCGCTCAGCCCCGAGTTGACCGCGTTCGACAGCGCGAAGTCGATGATCCGGTACTTGCCGCCGAACGGAACGCCCGGCTTGGCACGGACCTGCGAGAGAATCGAGAGCCGCTCACCCTCGCCGCCGGCCAGGACCAAGGTCAGGATCGACTGCGCCACGCCGTGATTCTCGCATTAGCGAGGGCGAAGTCGACGGCGTCCCCAGCGACCGATGCGGCCGGCCATGGGCACCGTCCCGAGGATTGCGGGCACGGCGAAGATCGCGACGAGCCCAGCGGGTTGCCCCGGTGCGTTGCCCAACAGCGCGGCCGAGGGGGCCGGCGTCGGCGCGGGGGTGCACTTGCCTGGCTTGCCGGGGGGGCATCCGCCATCACCGCCGCCACCGCTCGGCTGTGGGGTGGCGGACGGTTTCGGCCTGGGGCGGACGTTCCCGCAGATCGGAGCGCCGAAGCCGTTGTTGCCTCGCAGCGGGGAGATCAGGAGCCACACCTTGTCAGGCCCGAGAACCCCGATCTTGCTCGGGTCGCCCTTGGGCCCCAGCTGACCATTGACGACCCGATCCGACCAGCGTCTGGCGGCCGCCACCATCTCAGGCGGCCGGCGGCCGTCCTGGGCGACCTCGGCCACGACGTCGAAGCATGAGCCGCCCAGTCGCGCCGGCTTGTTCACGTGCACGTTGTCGCGAGGCGGAACCGTTCCATCGAGGAACGGGACCTCGATGGTCGCTCCGCAGGCGCCGCTCGGCGACATGCCGCTGAAGCGACACACCTTTGCCTTGACGACACCCGGCGGCTGCACGAAGTCGTTGTTCGGGACCGGCGCCTTGCCGTTCCAGTCCCAGGCCTGATTGATGGCAAGCTTCATGAAGTCGTGCCACAGGTAGAGCGGGCCATCGGCGCTGTAGAGGCCCTGCCCGAGCTTGTTTGAAAGCGGCTCCTGGTTGTTGTTCCCCATCCAGACGCCGGTGACCAGGCTGCCGGGGATATACCCGAACGCCGAGACGTCCCGGAAGTCGTTGGTGGTGCCCGTCTTCAGCGCCGCGTGGCGCCGCTGACCGCTGGGGTCGAACAGCTGCGATGGGGGGCCCCACAGCACGTTCGTCCGGGGGTTGGTGTTGCCCTCCAGGATCCAGTGGGTGAGGTACGCCTCGCTGGGGGTCATCGGCTCCGTCGTCTTTGGGCCGTTCTTGGTGATGTCGTAGATCACCTTGCCGTCGCGGTCGAGGATCTGGAGGACGGCGGTGGCCGGGTGAAGCGTGCCCTGCGCGGCGAAGACGCTGAACGCCTGGGTCATGTTGGTCAGGTTGACCGGTACCGATCCGAGCGTGAGGGTCAGGCCTGGATCCTGGCTCATGATGTAGTCCGAGCTGGCGATCCCCATGGACTGCGCGAACTTGGCCGTCACGTCCACCCCGACCAGGTACTGCATCATCACCGAGGGGACGTTCAACGAGTAGCGCAGCGCGTCCATCGCCAGCACCGGGCCCTGCTCCTTGATGTTGGCGTTGGTCGGGACATATGCGGTCTTGAGGTCTGAGCCGTACTGCGTCACCGCGTCCAGGAAGAAGGTCGCCGGGGTCGCCTCCCGGGCGCGGAAGGCCGAGCTGTAGGTGATCGGCTTGAAGGCCGATCCCGGCTGGCGGCGTCCCAGGCCGGCCACGTCGAACTGCCCCTGGACGCGCGGGTCCTCGCGGTTGTAATAGTCGACGCTGCCCACGTAAGCCACGATCTCGCCGGTAGCCGAGTCGATGGCCACCAGCGCGCCGTTGTGCACGTTCTTGTCGGCCACGCCGGCAACCCACTTGACGACCTGCTCCTTGGCAACCTGCTGCAGCGGGTAGTCGAGCGTCGTGGTGATCCGGTAGCCGCCGGTTCGGACCGCCTGCTCGGGGTTGGGCACCCCCATCGCCTCCAGGATGCGCTCCACCTCGTGCTGCACCCGGAATGCGAAGTGCGGCTCACGCAGGACCGATGTCACCTTGCTCGGGTTCATCTGCTCCCATGTGACCGCCACCGCCTCGTCGTGCTGTGCCTGGGTGATGTAGGCCTCGTGCAGCATGGCGTCGAGCACCTCGTTGCGGCGCGCCATCGCCCGGGCCGGGCCCCGCGGAGCCTCGACCGGCTGGTACGGGTCGTAGTAGCTGGGGAGCTGCGGCAGGCCCGCCAGCAAGGCGCCCTGTGACAGGGTCAGCTTGCTCAGGTCCGGCTGCCCGAAGAAGTTGGCCGCAGCGGCCTTGATGCCGTAGGAGCGGTTTCCGTAGTAGATGAGGTTGAGATAGGTCTCGAGGATCCGCTCCTTGCCGGCCCTCCCCGGATAAGCCTCGGTCACCTGGCGCGCAAGGATCTGCTCGCGAATCTTGTCACCGAAGCCGCGGCCCTCCAGGAAGGTGAGGTCCGGCTGCTCGCACGGATCGGTCGCAACCGGCTGGCTCCCCGGGTCGAGCTCCACCGAGGGCGCGGCGGAGGACGCTGGCTCGCTCGTCGCCTGCGCCTGCTTGATCGAGCCCGCGTACTTGATCACCTGCTGGGTGATGGTGCTCGCACCCTGTACGACCGAGCCGGCCTCGAGGTTCGCCAGCGCCGCGCGGGCGACGGCGGTGTAGTCGATCCCGTCGTTGGTCCAGAAGGTGCGGTCCTCTGCGGCGACCGTCGCGTTGACGATCGAGTCGGGCAGCTCGGCGAAGTTCACCTCTTCGCGATTCTCGCATTCGAAACGGGCCAGCAGCTGCGTCCCGGTCCGGTCGTAGACGTAGGTGCTGGCCGGCATCGCGATGCCGTCGATGATGTGCGGGTCGGGCAGTCCGCTCGAGAAATAGCTGTATGCCGCGAGCAGGCCGGCGCCGGTCCCGGCGATCGAGCCGCCGATGAACAGCACGACGACGCCGACGACGATCATGAGGAACGTTGCGAGCCCGCGTCGCGGGCTGCGACGCTGGGTGGTACGGCGGATCATCAGCCGATGACGGCGCCGCTGCATGGCCGGGTGCATCGGGCGAACGGTACCCCATGCGCGGGAATCGGTCGAATCAGGCCGCTGGAAACCGCCCTCGACTCAGGGCAGGTACTTCCTCGGGTTCACCGCGCTCCCGTCAAAATCGACCTCGAAGTGCAGGTGACAACCGGTCGCGCGACCGGTGGCGCCCTCGTAGCCGATCACGTCCCCGACGTGGACCTCCTGGCCAACCGTCACGATCTCGCGCGACAGGTGCCAGTACAGGGTGGCCAGCCGCTGCGAGTGCCCGATGACCACGCCGATCGCAACGTCGCCGTACTTCGAGTTCGGGCGACCGTCGGCGATCACGATGCCATCCCCGGCGGCGTAGATCGGCCCGCCGCATCGGTTCAGGTAGGCCATGTCGAGCCCGGTGTGGAAGGTGTTGAAGATGGTCGGGCCGAAGTTCTGGGTGACGATGAACGCCCCCCGCTCAGGCCAGTCAAAGCGCCCCCGGTAGGCGATGTCGAGGCGGTCGGCCGCTGCCTTGAGCCTGTCGACCAACGCCTGATGCGCCAGGAGCTGCTGCTCCTGGGCCGCGATCAGCTGCGCTTGCGAGCCAACGCTCTGACTGACGGCAGCGAGCTGCCCCTCCTGCGCGCCGCGCATTTCTTCGAGCTGCTTGCGCTTCGCGTCGAGTGCGGCGCGCGCCGCGTCCAGCTGCAGCTGCTGCGCGGCCAGAGCCTGGGCCCTGGCGGCCGCGGCATCCCGCAGCTTGGTCAGCGTGCCGCGCCCGACGCTCAGGGTCTCGCTGCGGACCTCGAGCCGGGTCCGCTTGTCGCGTATCTCATCGGCGAGCCGGCGGTCCTCGTCCGACAGGCTGAGCATGGACGACAGCTCGTTCGAGGCCTTGGTGAACGACTCCGTCGACAGGAGGATCTCGAGGACCGAGGTCTGGCTCTGCTCGTAGGCGGTGCGCATGTGCTCCTGCAGGAGCGCCTGGCGTTCAGCCAGCTCGACCTTCGAGACCTCGATCCCGCCCGCCAGCTCGACGAGCGTCTGCTCCAGGGTCGCGATCTCGGCCTCGTACTTCTGAAGCTCGGCCCGCGCCTGGTCCAGCCGTTGCGAGGCCTGCTCGATATCGCGCGCCGCCTGTTCGATCTCGAGCCCGACCTTGGTCAGGTCCCCGCTCAGGCTGATCAGGCTCGCGGTCAGGTTTGTCTGCTCGCGCTGGAGCTCGGCCAGTTGGGTGCGCTGGCGCTGGAGCTCGGCCTGCATCCGGAGCTGCTCGGAGATGGCGCCGTCAACCGTCGGATCGGTGGCACGCACGATCGTCTGCGACATCAGCGGACCAGCCGCAACCGTCAGCAGCAGGAAGGCGGCGACCCATGGCGCGGCTGGGCGAATGGCGATCGACATGACTCCCTGATGTCCCTGGCGCTAGCTGCTTCGGGCCGCGACGCCAGGGGCCTGCGCGCGGAACTCGGAGCGACCCCGAGGCACTCAGCCGGGGAGGCCAAGAATACCCGACCTGTCCAGAGGGCTGTCAACGGTCCGCTGGCTGGTTCTCCCTCACGAAGGGGCGCCGGACAACGCGACGGCGATCCCACCGAGCAACGCCGGATCACGGAGGAGTGTGACCACCATGCCGGCGACCAGGAACGGCCCGAACGGGATGTAGGTCTTGAGACCCGCACGCCGAGTCAGGAGCAGGAGCGCGCTGACGGCGGCAGAGAGGAGGCCGGCCACGAACACGGCGACGAAGACGGCGGGCCATCCGAGCACGAGGCCGATCGGGCCGACCAGGTACAGGTCGCCGAGCGCAACCCCGCCGCGAACCACCAGCCCCAGCGCGCCCATGAAGGCAACCGCCACGGCACCGCCGATGAGCGCATCCGTCCATGCGACCGCCGGATTGAACGGCACGAAGAGCGCTGCGACCACGATGAGCGTGTCGAGCAGCAGGTGCGGCAGCCGGCGCTGCTCGAGATCGGTTGCGGTCAGGACGACGAGCACGGCCAAGATCAGGAGGTGCACCGCCAGCGCCCAGCTGGGAAGGGTCGACCGCCAGGCGACGGCCCCGCCCGCAAGGCCGGCACCGACCGCCAATAGGCCGGTCCGCATCCCCGGTCCACGATGCGAGGCCTCGTCGGCCGGCCACGCACTTGCGAGCCGTTCCGCTCCGGCGCCGATGATGGTGAAGGCGATGCCGACGACCAGCGCGGCGAGCGTCAACGCGTCACCGCTACGCCCCGGCGGCGAAGTCGCGTGCCAGGCGGACCAGCGTCGAGACGGTGGTTCCCAGCGAACCCTTGGGGTTGTGCGCCTTGTCGCGCATCAGGTAGGCGGATCCGCCGATATCGACGTGTACCCACGGGACGGTGACGAACTCCGAGAGGAAGACGGCGCTCTTGATCAGCGAGCCTTCACGAGCAGCGGAGTTCACGATGTCCGCGTGCGCCGAGTCGAGCGTATCGCGGTACTCGGTGGCGAGCGGCATCTCCCAGAACCACTCGCCCGTCGCATCTGCGGCGGCGGCCACCTCGCTCCCCCATTCCCGCGGCCTCGCGAAGTAGGCGCTGATCATGTCGCCGAACGCGACCGCGGCCGCGCCGGTCAGCGTGGCGACATCAACGATGTGGGTTGCGCCCTCCTTCTCGGCCCAGTGCAGGGCATCGGCCAGGATCAGCCGGCCCTCGGCATCGGTGTTGATCACCTCGATCGTCTTGCCGTTCATCGCCTTGACCACGTCGCCGGGGCGCTGGGCCGTGCCGCTCGGCATGTTCTCCACCATCGGCGCGACCGCCATCAGCGGTGTCTCGGGCGCCAGGCGGGCCACCGTCCGCGCCGCGGCCAGCACCGCGGCCGCGCCGGCCTTGTCATGCTTCATCTCCTCCATCCGCTCCGCTCCCTTCAGGCTGATCCCACCCGAGTCGAAGCAGACTCCCTTGCCGACGATCGCCAGGCGGCGGTTGCCCCCCGCCTCCCAGCCGGGCAGCTTCACCGCGATCAGACGCGGCTCATGAACCGAGCTCATCCCTACCCCCAGCAGCGCGTTCATCCCGAGCGCCTGCATCTCTGCCGGACCCAGCACGTCGACCGTGCACCCATCGTCGGCCAGGCCCCGTGCGAGCTCGGCCATCCTCTCCGGGTACAGGTCGTTGGCGGATCGGTTCGAGAGCTCGCGCGCCCATTCGACACCGTCGGCGATGGCCATGGCATCCGACAGAACATGCTCGTCCGGCGCCTCCTGGCCGACGAGGATCAGCTCCTCGACACTGCGGAGCATGGCCGGGGTGTCCCGCACCCTGCCGTAATAGGCGTACGGTCGAAAGGTGCCCTGGCTGGCGCCGATGGCGGCAGCCGCGTATCCGTCGGCGTCCTCACCGTCGCGCAGCCAGAAGGCGAGGCTCGTGGCGCCCCGACCCTGCAGCCTGCGGGTGGCCTTCGATGCGTTGCGCCGCGCCCGCCACGCGCCGCGTCCCCGTCGACCCGAAGCCACGAACAGGATCCGTGCGGCCTTGATCCCCTCGACCTCGATCAGCGCAGTCTCATCTTCGATCGGGTTGAACTCCCCCCAGGTCAGCGTCCGCGTGATGGCGCCACCGGTGGCCTCGTCAAGCTGGGCAAGGTCAGGCGGCGGCTCGCGATCCTCGCGGTAGATCGGCACCGCCAGTACGTCGGCCTGGACCGATGCCGGCTTGCTGCTATCGGCACGAACGCGCATCGATGCTCCTCAGATTGCTTCGCCGGGGGGTCGGCCGCGCCAGTATAGGACCGGTTCATGCGAGTTCAGGATGTGCGTTGCCGCGCCAATCTGAGGGCGGCGCGCGCGTCATCGGCCTCGTCCGCGGCCGCGGCAAGGCGCCGCAGGGGCGTTGCGCTGATTGCCGCTCCTTCCTCAGAGAGTGCGAGCGCCAGCGCGTTGTCGGCGCCCCGCGCTGTCTCCGCCGCCTTGGCGTAGCGCTCAGCCGCGGCCCCCTGCGCCACCGGATCCCGGGCCAGCGTCGCCCTGGCGACGTCCCCCGCCGCGTCGAGGAGGTCGGCGCTGATCATCATCCAGTAGCGCAGCAGCGGCGGCCGCTGCTTCCAGGCTTCGAGGAGCGCCATCGGCGCATCGGCTGCGCCGAGGCTGGCGAGCGCGGCCGAGGGATCGTCCCGCTCGAGCGCCGCCAGCGACGCGGCCAAGGCGTCAACCACGGCCTGGGTCGCGTGTCTTCGTTCCACGAAGAGGGTCGCCGCGTCGGCGCTGGATCGCAGCTGGGCGGCGATCAGCTCCAGCTCGGGTCTACCATAGGAGAGAGTGGGGACGATGGCCTCCGGCTCGACCGCGGCGGCGACTCCGGCCAGCGCCAGCAGTCCCCGACGGGCAGCGTCTGCCTCATCGCTGGCGCCAGCGAGGACCTCGGCCGCGGCGGTCAGCTCCGGAGCTGGCGCCTCACCGGAGGCGGTCAGCGCCGTGCCGCGA
>JACDEL010000015.1:0-16952 GCA_013816405.1 Chloroflexota bacterium
ACAGGGGCACGAACAACGGCCAGATCGGGGTCGACTTCACCCTGAGCAGCGACGGCTCCGCCAAATGGTGCCAATTCACGACCGCGAACGTGAACAACCCAGGGCCGATCGCCCTTGACGGGCGGGTCATCACGACGCCGACCATCAACGGGGCGATCTGCGGTGGCCAGACCATCATCACGGTCGGGGCGCCCGGCCAGGCGAACGAGATCGAGCGCACGAACCTCTACAACACGCTGCGCTTCGGCGCCCTGCCGGTCTCGCTCAGCGAGCAGGGGGTCGAGACCGTGGCGCCGACGCTGGGAGCCGACTTCCTGACCCAGGCGCTGATCGCGGGGGGCATCGGCCTCACGCTGGTGCTCCTCTTCATGATCGCCTACTACCGGCTCCCCGGAGTGCTGGCGGCCGGGGCACTGATCTTCTACTCATTGGTCACGTATGCGGTCTTCCGGCTGATCGGCGTCACGCTGACGCTGGCCGGGGTCGCCGCCTTCATTCTGTCCATCGGCATGGCGGTCGACGCCAACATCCTCATCTTCGAGCGCATGAAGGAGGAGATCCGGGCCGGCAAGACCCTCGGCCCGGCGATCGAGGCCGGGTTCAACCGGGCGTGGTCGAGCATCCTCGACTCGAACGTCAGCTCGCTGCTGGTCGCCTCCTGGCTCTTCTGGCAGGGGACCACTGTGGTGCGTGGCTTCGCGCTGGTGCTGATCATCGGTGTGCTGATCTCGATGTTCAGCGCCGTGACGGTGACGCGGACAGTGCTGCGCATGGTGGTACGCACCGACTGGGGCAGGCGCCTCGAGCTGTACCACGTGGAGCGCTGACACATGTATGACATCGTCGGCAAGCGCAACTGGTATTTCGCGTTCAGCGCGCTGATCACGATCCCGGGACTGATCTTCATCGCGCTGGGTGGCTTGAAGCCATCCGTCGACTACACCGGCGGCACGGTCTGGCAGGTTCGCTATGCCGACACGCCGACCGCGGCGCAGGTGCACGCCGCCCTGGTCGAGCTCGACCATCCGGAGGCCGTCGTGCGGGATGCGGGAAGCGGCTTCCTCGAGATCAGGACCGATCCGGTGGACCTGCTGCCGCCATCGACCCCGATTCCGAGCGTGTCGCAGGCGCCAACGCCCACGCCGCTTCCTTCCGGGGTGACGCCGTCGCCATCGCCGAGTCCGACCCCCAGCCCCAGTCCTACGCCCGAGCCGAGCGGCTCGGCTTCGGCCAGTGCGAGTGCCTCACCGAGTGCGAGCCCGGCGCCGGTGATTCCCGGCACCGAGTTCGACGACCTCGAGAAGCAGTTGATCGGCCGATTCGGCGCGGGAGAGCCTCGAAGCGTGGTCACGGTTGGCCCGACCGTCGGCTCGGAGCTGATCCGGAGCTCGATCATCCTGATCGTCATCGGCGAGTTGTTCATCCTGGGCTACCTGTGGGTCCGCTTCGGGTTCCGCTACGGCACGGCGGCGATCGTCGCGCTGCTGCACGACGTGATCGTGGTGGTCGGCATCTTCGCGATGCTCGGCTTCTTCTTCGGCCTGGAGTTCGACGCGCTGTTCGTCACCGCCCTGCTGACGATCATCGGCTTCTCGGTCCACGACACGATCGTCGTCTTCGACCGGATCCGCGAAAACCGGGTGCGGCATGCCGGGGAGCCGTTCGGCGCGATCGTCAACCACTCGATCCTCCAGACGCTCGGCCGGTCGATCAACACGAGCCTGACGGTGGTGGTGACGCTCACCGCGCTGCTGCTGCTCGGTCCGGCCACGATCCGCACGTTCGCCCTGGCGCTGCTGATCGGTGTGATCAGCGGCACCTACTCGTCCATCTTCAACGCCAGCCAGCTGCTCGCGGCCTGGTACGAGTGGGACGCGAAGCGCAAGGCCAGCGCGCTGGCGGCTGCTCGAAAGGCGCGCCCGGCAGCTCGCTGACGGCGGCCGATAAGCAGCCGATACGTCCCTGGTAAGCCGGTCGCGGCTACCATGACCGGGTGATCGTCCCGCGCCTCGAATGGCTGCTGCCGGAGCCGTTTCCGGAGCCTCCGCCTTTCGCCGGCTTCGGGCGTCCACTGGCGACGCTGCTGGCCCGTCGCGGATTCCGTGACGACGAGCAGCTGGGCCGCTTCCTGCATGCCGGCGAGGCGTCGCTGCACGACATCTCGCTCATGGCCGATGCCGACGTTGCGCTCGACCGAATCGAGGACGCGATTGGGGCGGGGGAGAAGATTGCGATCTGGGGCGACTACGACGCCGATGGGATGACCGCGGTGGTCGTCTGGGTGCTCGCCTTCCGGGCGCTGGGGATCGAGGTCCTCCGCCACGTGCCATCGCGCCTGGCCGAGGGATATGGCCTTTCGCTTGGCGGCCTCGAACGGTTGGCAGGGGCAGGGGTCACCCTGCTCATCACCTGCGACTGCGGCGTGACGAATTCGGTGGAGGTCGAGGAGGCACGCGAACTGCGCATGGAGGTGATCGTCACCGATCACCATCTACCATCCGGACCGTTGCCGCGCGCGATCGCGGTGGTGGACCCGCACCGCCCGGACTGCGCCTACCCCGACCCCGACCTGACCGGCGCCGGGCTGGCCTTCAAGCTCGCATCGGCGCTGCTGGCGCGCCGCGGGCAGGCCGCCGCGGACCTGGCGGGCGTGGCGGCCATCGGCACGGTCGCCGACATGGCTCCGATGACGGGAGAGAGTCGCGCGATCGCGCGCCTCGGCCTCGACGAGCTGGCCGTGACAACGCGGCCGGGCCTTCGTGCCCTGCTCGCACGCTCGGCGGAGGTCCCTGACCAGCCGACCGCGAGGGACCTCGGTTTCGGCGTGGCGCCGCGGATCAATGCCGCCGGCCGGATCGCGGACGCCGAGCTCGCCATGTCGCTGCTCCTCGAGGACGATGCGGCCGAGGCGGAGCGCATCGCCGAAGCGCTCGAGGCCGTGCATGTCGAGCGACGTGCGATCACGACCACCACCATCGAGGCGGCGCTCGCGCTGGCTGCGGCGATGCCGGGCGACGGGCCCCTCGCCCTGCGCGGAGACGGCTGGGCGCCCGGTGTGCTGGGGCTCGTGGCCAACCGGCTGGTCGAGTCACTCGGCCGGCCGGTGGCGGTGGCCGCGCCGGTGGATGACGAGCTGCGTGGATCGGTCCGTGCTCCGGCTGACTTTCACGTCGCCCTAGCGCTTGAGGCGTGCGCGCCGCTACTCCTGAAGCGCGGGGGCCATCCCGCAGCGGGCGGCTTCAGCCTCAGGACCGACGGCTGGCCCGAGTTCGCGGCGGCCTTCGCCGCGCTGCCGCGCCCATTCCCGCCGGATCCCGGGCGAGCCGCCGAGCGTGCCACTGCGCTGACGGTCGACCTGGTGCTGCCCGCGATGCACCTCGGCTGGCCACTTGCCGAGGAGATCGCCCGCCTCGCGCCGTTCGGACCCGGCCATGTTGAACCGCTGCTGGCGGTGACCGGATTGCGTGTCGCCGAGGCGCGGCGGGTCGGCGCTAGGGGGGATCACGTCGCCCTGAAGATGCGGCGCGGGGCCGAGGTCATCGACGCGATCGCCTTCGGGACTCCGTCCGATCGGGGCCTGCCCGGTACGGGCGTGGCGCTCGACATCGTCGGCACCCTGGAGCGGGATCTGTTCCAGGGATTGCCTCGCCTGCGAATCCGGGTAGCCGACTACGCCGAGGCGACCGTCAGCCCGCTCGCCGCGCGGCGGATCGCCGCAACCAGGGTGGCCGTCCCGGTTGGGGAGGGGGCTCCGCTCGAGGTGTCGCCCGCCCGATGAACGATCGACCGGCTCCGCTCGACCGGCTGCGGACGCGAGTCGCGCGGCTCGGTGCGCCGCTGTGCCTCGGAATCGACCCGCATCCGGACGCGCTGCCAGACGAGCTGCCGCGTGACGTGTCAGGCATCGAACGCTTCGCTCGGGGCCTGATCGAGGCAGCAGCGGAGTACGCGGTGGCGGTGAAGATCAACGTGGCCTTCTTCGAGGCCTTCGGCTCGTCCGGCTGGGCCGCCCTCGAACGCGTCGTCGCCGACGTCCCGCCCGATCACTTCCTGGTGCTCGACGCCAAGCGCGGGGACATCGGGTCGACCGCCGAACGCTACGCGGCCGCTCTCTTCGGCCTGCTCGGCGCGGACGCGGTCACCCTGTCGCCGTACCTCGGCGAAGACACGGTCGAGCCGTTCCTCGCCTATCCCGGTCGGGTCATCTATCTCGTCACGCGCACCACCAACCCGAGCGCCGGGACGCTGCAGGACCTGTTAATTGGCGGTGTCCCGCTCCACGAGCACGTGGCAACCTGGGCCGCCGACCGATGGACCGATGGACGGGTCGGGCTTGTCGTTGGCGCCACCGCTCCCGCGGAGCTGGCACGTCTGCGGCGCCTGGTACCGGCGCTCGGCTTCCTGGTCCCCGGCGTGGGCGCGCAGGACGGCGACCTCGCCGCGGCGCTGGCGCATTGCGATGGCACCGCCGCCCCAGGGCTGGTCAGCATTTCGCGCGCCATCGCGGCGGCTTCGCAGGGGGACGGATGGCGCGCCGCGGCGGCCGCATCGGCCCAGTCGTGGCTCGGCCGCATGCAGGAGGCCGGTGCTACACTGCCGGCCTAGCGCCCCGTCAAGCGGCGCGCGCCGCGCCGCCAATGAGGAATCACCAAGCACATGGGACCCATCGGTTGGCCTGAGCTCATCATCCTGCTCGTGGTCGTGCTGATCGTCTTCGGCCCCGGCAAGCTGCCCGACATCGGCAACGCCATCGGCCGCGGGGTAAAGGAATTCCGCAAGGCGTCGAACGACCTCGAGAGCTCGATTCGCGGTGAGCCGAGCAAGCCTGCGCCGCCGCCCGAGCCTGCAGGAACGGACGACAAGCCACAGGCCTGACCCACCCCCGGGTCTGAGCGACGGGGGAGGCGACGACCTGCAGATGAGACATCCGTGACCGACGAAGGCCCGACGATGAGCCTCATCGAGCATCTCGAGGAGTTGCGCCGGCGACTGATCATCGTCGTGCTTGCCGTGCTCGCGGCCGCGGTCATCGGCTTCATCTTCTCCGGGTCAGTGCTGGACCTGCTCCGGGTCCCGCTGCCCAGCGCCTACGACACCATCTACTTCACCGGTCCGGCGGATGCATTCGGAGTCCAGGTCAAGATCGCCGGATTCATCGGCATCGCGCTGGCCATGCCCGTGATCCTGTTCCATGTCTGGCGCTTCGTCACCCCGGGGCTGACACGACGGGAGCGCCGCTTCGTGTGGCCGGTGATGATCGCTGCGCTCCTCCTCTTCGCCCTGGGCATCTTCGTCGGCTACCTGATCATCCCGTACGCGCTGAACTTCCTGCTCGGCTTTGCCCGGCCGGGCTTGGAGCCGCTCCTCACCATCGATGGCTACGTCGGCTTCGTTACGACCATGCTGCTCGCCTTCGGTCTCGTGCTCGAGTTCCCGATCGTGCTGATTGGCCTCGCGCGGGTGGGAATCCTCAACCATCGGCGCCTGGCTGCCCAGCGCCGCTGGGCGATCGTGCTGATCGTGCTGCTGGCGATCGTGCTGACCCCCGGCGGAGATCCGATCTCGCCGATCATCCTCGGAAGCGTGATGTACGTCCTCTTCGAGGGCTCGCTGTTCGTCATCCGCATGATCCGGCGCTAGACCGATGACCGGCACGGCGCGCGTGCTGCTCTTCAGCGACCCCGCCATGGCCGGCCACCATCCACCTGGCCACCCGGAGCGACCGGAGCGCGTGGAGGCCGTCATCTCCGGCATCACCGATGCGGCAAGCTCGACCGGAGCGAGCCTGGAGCGACCTCGGGTCGAGCCCGCCGAGGCGGGGGCGCTCGAGCGGATCCATCCCGCCCCGTATCTCGCCTTGCTCGATGACGTGGCCGCCCATGGCGGGGGCTGGATCGACGCTGACACGTTCATCGGCCCCGAGTCGATGGTGGCTGCGCGACTCGCCGCCGGAGCCATGGTGCAGGCAGCCCTCGCCGTCGCTGGCAGAGAGGCCGAAGTGGCCTTCGCGGCGGTCCGTCCGCCGGGGCATCACGCTCGTCGCGAGCGTGCCGCGGGCTTCTGCCTGCTGAACAACGTCGCGCTGGCCGCACGGGCCCTTCGTGCCTCGGGGATGGCCCAGCGGATCGCGATCCTCGACTGGGACGTGCATCACGGCGACGGGACGCAGTCCATCTTCGATGCCGACCCGGACCTGTGCTACGCCTCCACCCACCAGATGCCGCTCTACCCGGGGAGTGGCGATCGCGCCGAGCGAGGCGTGGGCCCGGGGCTCGGCAGCAAGCACAACGTGCCGCTCCGCCCGGGGAGTGGCGACGCCGCCTTTATTGACGCGTGGCTGACGCAGCTCCTTCCCGCTGTCGAGGCGTTCGCACCGCAGGCGATCCTCGTCTCGGCCGGGTACGACGCCCACCGGCTGGATCCGTTGGCCGAGCTCGAGGTGACGGAGGCGGGCTATCGGAGCGTGGCAGAGGCGGTCGGACGCCTGGCGCGAGCCGGCGGGGTCGGGGGCGTTGCGCTGACCCTCGAGGGTGGCTACGACCTCGATGCCCTGCACGACAGCGCCGCCGCCACGGTCGGCGGACTCCTGGCTGGCCTCACCGGTTCGGAGGCTGCCTGAGGCTATACTCGACCTCGATCCCGGCGACGAGGAGGGCGCATGGTACGAGCAGCAGGTCCCGCCGCCCCGGCGACCGTCCCGCGGACCAGCGCCGAGGCGAGCGGACGCACCAGCAGGGCGCGTGGCGACGGCCAGGTGGTCGTCATCAGCGGGCTGTCCGGTGCGGGCAAGAGCCAGGCCAGCAAGCTGTTCGAGGACCTCGGGTACTATTGCATCGACAACCTGCCGCCTGACCTCCTGGATCGCTTCTTGGCCCTGCGCGACGAGGACCCGGCCCGCTTTCGGAACGTGGCCCTGGTGCTCGACATCCGGGCCGGTGATCCGGCCCCGGCCATCGAAGCGGCGCGTGCGGCGCTTGCCGAACGTGGCGTTCCGATGCCGGTCCTCTATCTCGAGGCGAGCGACGCGGTCCTGGTCAACCGCTTCAGCGAGACGCGCCACCGCCATCCGCTCGAGTCGCGCAGCGGGGTGCAGGCCGGGATCCTGCTCGAGCGGGAGCGCCTGGCCCGCGCCCGAGAGCTCGCCGACCAGGTGATCGACACCAGCGGCCTCTCGATCGGCCAGCTGAAAGAGCAGCTCTTCCGCCACGTGCCACGAGACAGCGCTGCCGACGACCTGCTGATCGACATCCTGGCCTTCGGCTTCAAGTTCGGGATCCCGATCGATGCCGACCTCGTCTTCGACGTCCGCTTCCTGACGAACCCGTACTACGTCGCCGACTTGAAGCCGCTGTCGGGCCTCCAGACGCCGGTCCGTGAGTACGTGCTCGGCCAGCCGGCCGCGGGGCGGTTCATCGAGCTTGTGGTCGAGCTGCTCGAGCTGACCGTGCCGGCCTACCGATCAGAGGGCAAGACACGGTTGACGGTGGCGCTGGGCTGCACGGGTGGCTACCACCGCTCGATCGTTCTGGCCGAGGAGCTGGCCAAGCGACTCGGGTCCCTGGGCGGGGTCTCGGTCGCGGTCTTCCACCGCGAGCTGGAACGATGAAGCGGCCGCGCATCCCTCGCTGGCTCTATCCGGGGATGCACCTCAAGCGCTGGCTGCTGCTCCTCTTCTTCGGGATCACCGTCCTCGGCCTCGGCGCTGCCATCATGCTGGTCGAGTTCTACCGCGGCCTGCCCGATGACTCGTTCATCGTCACCCTCACCGGCGCGGGGCTCGACCGGCCGGTGCGCGCCCTGCTGGTGGCGCTCGGCGGGATCCTGCTCACCGCAGTGGGCGTGTGGGGGCTGATGCGCAGCATCGTGTCGCCCTTCGTCACCCGTGGCGACTCGGTGCTCGAAGTGCTCTACACCAAGCGCTACCTGGCGCGCGGTCCGCGGATCGTGGCGCTCGGTGGGGGCAACGGGCTCTCGACGCTGCTCCGTGGCCTCAAGGGCTATTCGGCCAACATCACCGCCATCGTGACCCTCGCCGACGACGGGGGGAGCAGCGGCCGTCTGCGCCAGCAGCTGGGGATCGCGCCGCCCGGCGACATCCGAAACTGCATCGCGGCGCTGGCCGACGCCGAGCCGCTCATGACCCAGCTCATGCAGTACCGATTCCCACCTGGCTCAGGGCTCGACGACCATGCCTTCGGGAACCTCTTCATCGCCGCCATGACCGCCGTCACCGGCGACTTCGAAGAGGCGGTCCGCGAGTCGAACCGCGTCCTGGCAGTCCGGGGCCAGGTGCTGCCGGCCACCAGCGTGCCGCTCAACCTGGCCGCGACCCTCGAGTCCGGCCGTCACCTCAAGGGGCAGGTATCCATCAGCACGGCGGAGGAGCCGATCGCGACGGTCTCGATCGAGCCTGCCGACGTACGGGCCAATCCCGAGGCGATCGAGCGGATCCTCGAGGCGGACCTGGTGGTGGTCGGTCCGGGCAGCCTCTACTCCAGCGTCCTGCCGAACCTCCTGATCAGCGACATCCGCGATGCGGTTGCGGCGGCGAGCGGGATTCGTGCGTACGTCTGCAACGTCGCGACCCAGCCGGGAGAGACCAGCTTCTACTCAGCCGCCCAGCACCTCGAGGCGCTCATCGACCACGTCGGCGACGGCCTCTTCGACTACGTGCTGCTGAACGACAACCACGACGCACGGCGTCCCGAGGGGTGGATGGGGCAGCCCGTGCAGGTCGACGTCCGCCGCCTCGAGAGCTTCGAGGTCACCATCGTCGAGGAGGACCTCGTGGACGTCGCCAATGCCCACCGGCATGATCCGGCCAAGCTGGCGGCGGCGCTGATGCGCATCCAGCAGCAGGATCGCGCGGAGCGTCCGCGCCAACGGCGAACGGTCTCCCGGCCGACCGCCTCCGTCGGCTGACACAGCCACTTCATGCTGGTCGCCAGCGAGCTGCGCGGGGAGCTTGCCCGCATCCGTCCCGCTCGGGCCTGCTGTCGACGAGCCGAGCTCGTGGGCCTGCTGCAATCGGCCGGCGCCGACGGGGGAGTTCGGACCCTCGACCACGCCACGGCCCGCATCGCCGTCCAGTTGGCGGCATCGATCGGCGTGGCAGCGACTGCGCCGCGCGCCTCCGCGACCGGCTCCCACGTGCCTGGGCGCCACCACCTGAAGGTTGCGCTCGAAGGCGAGCTGCCCTCCTCCTGGGAGCTGGTGACAACCAAGGCCTGCGATCGCCGCGCCTTCCTCCGCGGGCTCCTCCTCAGCGCCGGCTCGGTCAGTGGCGGTCCCGGCGGTCCTCACGTTGAGTTCGTGCTCCGCGATCGCCGCAGCGCACACAAGCTGCAGAGGCTGCTCCAGGCGAGCGACGTGCGCGGCTCGCGCATGCAGCGTCGAGAGCGGGAGGTCGTCTACCTGAAGGGCCAGGAGGAGATCGCCGGCCTGCTACGGCTGGTCGGCGCCAACCGCGCCCTGCTGGACTTCGAGACGAGCCGGGTCAGCCGCGAGGTGCGCAATCGGCTCAACCGCCTGCTGAACGCCGAGGAGGCGAACCTCGCGCGCACGGTGCGCGCGGCCGACCGGCAGCTGCAGGCGATCGGCCGCCTGGAGGCCGGTGGCGAGCTCGACCTTCTGGCCGAGGGCCTGCGCGAGGCTGCTGCACAGCGCCGTCGTCAGCCGGACGCCGATCTCGATACCCTTGCAACAAGCCTCGGCATCAGCCGCTCGGCGATGAACCATCGGCTCCGACGGCTGGTCGAGCTGGCCGCCGACGTGGCCGGGGCGCGCGGTGCACGAGCAGACAGGAGCTGAGGTGAACCCATCCCGCCCGCCACTGGTCGCCGGCAACTGGAAGATGCACCCCGCCTCGGTGGAGCTGGCGGTGTCCCTGGCAGTCAACGTGCGTGATGCCGTCGCGGGACTCGCCGCGCGCTCCGTTGTCTGCCCGCCTACCATCTGGCTCTCCACCGTGGCTGCCGCGATCGGTGGGGGATCGACCGAGCCCGGGCGGCTCGCCATTGGAGCGCAGACGGTGCACGCCGAGGAGGCTGGCCCCTACACCGGCGAGACCTCCCCGCTGATGGTGGCGGAGGTGGCCCAGTACGTGATCCTGGGGCACTCGGAGCGGCGGCAGAACGACAACGAGACCGATGCGGCGGTGGCTACCAAGGTGGCCTCCGCGGTCGTGCACCGGCTGGTGCCGATCGCGGCGATCGGCGAGCGCGCCGATGAGCGGCGGGCCGGCCTCACCGCCACGGTCATCGAGCGGCAGCTGCGGGCCGCGATCTCGCGCCTGCCACGGATCGCGGGCAGCGGCCTTGTCGTCGCCTACGAGCCGGTCTGGGCGATCGGCACCGGGGATGCTGCATCGGGCGAGGATGCGCAGGCGGCGGCAGCCCAGATCCGATCCATCCTGGCCGAGTCGGATCCCGGCGGTGCGGCCGAGGTGGCGATCCTATATGGGGGGAGCTGCACGCCTGATAACGCCGCCGAGTTCTTTGCCGAGCCAGACGTCGACGGGGCGCTGGTTGGCGGCGCCTCGCTGGACGCCGCCAGCTTCGCGCAGATCGTGCAGCTGGCCGTCGAGGCCCGCGGGTGAGCGAGGCCACCTCGCCACCGCGACCGGTCGTCCTTTGCGTCCTCGACGGCTTCGGCCTCTCCGACGACCCGGCTCGTAACGCCCTGCTGTCGGCGCGCATGCCGACCTGGGACCGCCTCACATCCGATTGGCCGACGGCCCGGCTGGAGGCATCGGGCGAGGCGGTCGGCTTGCCGGCTGAGCAGATGGGCAACTCGGAGGTCGGCCACCTGAACCTGGGCGCCGGCTTCCCCGTACTGCAGGACCTGCCGCGCATCAACGCCGCGATCGCCGACGGCAGCTTCTTCAGCAACACCGTGCTGCTCGCCGCCGCTCGCCACGCTGCCGAACACCGGACGCGGCTGCAACTGCTGGCCCTGATTGGCCCAGGGGGCGTCCATGCCGTTGACGAGCACCTGCTGGCGATGGTCGAACTGGCGCAGCGCGTTGGCCTCTCGCCCGAGCAGGTGCTGTTGCATGCCATTACCGATGGCCGTGACACGGCGCCAGGCTCCGCGGCAGGGCTGCTACCCGACCTGGTGAGCCGCATCGCGGGGCGCGCCATCGTCGCGACGGTCAGCGGCCGCTTCTATGCGATGGACCGTGACGCCCGCTGGGACCGGATCGCCTCGGCTTATGAGGCGATCGTGAACGCGCGCGGCCACAGCGCTGCGACGGCGGCAGAGGCGGTCGGGCTGGCGCACGCTCGCGGCGAGAGCGATGAGTTCATTGGACCCACCGTGGTGGCAGGCTACGCGGGGATGGGGGACCACGACTCGGTCGTCTACCTGAACTTCCGCGCCGACCGTGCGCGCCAGCTCTCCCGCGCGATCGTCCTGGATGACTTCGACGGCTTCGATCGCGGCCGTCGACCGGTGGGGCTGGAGGTCGCCACCCTGACCGAGTACCAAAGCGCCGACGACCTGCCGGTGGCGGTCGCCTTTCCGCCAGTCGTGATCGATTCCCTGGCCAGCCTCCTGTCTCGGAACCACCTGCGGCAGCTGCATGTCGCCGAGACCGAGAAGTACGCCCATGTGACCTACTTCTTCAACGGCGGCGTGGAGGCCGCGTTGCCCGGCGAGGAGCGGAAGCTCATCCCATCGCGGCGTGATGTGCCGACCTATGACCTGGCACCGGAGATGAGCGCGGACCCGATCACCGACGTGGTCGTAGCCGCCATCGGCTCCGGCCAATTCGACTTCATCCTGGTCAACTACGCCAACCTCGACATGGTCGCGCACACCGGGGTCTGGGATGCGGCCGTGCGGGCCGCCGAGTTCATCGACGGCTGTCTGGCGCGGCTGATGGACGCGTGCCTGGAAGCGGGTGGGGCGCTTATCGTCACCGCCGATCACGGGAACATTGAAGAGATGCGCGACCCTGATGGCGCCCCACAGACCAAGCACACCACCGCCCCGGTGCCATTCGTGCTGGTGGATCCGCAACGCCTATCGGTCCGCCTTCGGGACGGGACGCTGGCCGACGTCGCACCGACCATCTGTCAGCTGATGGGCATTCCCGCGCCCCCGCCCATGACCGGGCGCAGCCTCATCGTCGGCTGAGGCCCCGGAGCCGTGAACTGCGCCGTTTGCTACACTCGCGGGCCATGAATCCACTCGTCGTCGCCCAGGGAATCCTGGCCGTGGCCCTCATCGCCGCGATCCTGCTCCAGCAGCGCGGAACCGGCCTCGGCGGCGCCTTCGGCGGCGAGGTGACCGCCTATCGCAGCCGGCGTGGCATCGAGCGAACGCTCTTTCGGCTGACCATCCTGTTGGCCGTCCTGTTCGTGATCTTCAGCCTGCTGAACCTGCTGCCGAAGACCGCCTGAGGCGCCGTGGCTCTGCTCCGGAGAGCCCGGAACCCTGTGCTATCATCGGCCGCCTCGCTGGAAACCCCAGCAAATCGCGTGCCGAGGTGGCGGAATAGGCAGACGCGCTAGGTTCAGGACCTAGTGACCATTACGGTCGTGTGGGTTCAAGTCCCTCCCTCGGTACCACCCGTTCGATGCCCAGGTGGCGGAATTGGTATACGCGTACGTTTGAGGGGCGTATGAGGCAACTCATCCGGGTTCAAGTCCCGGCCTGGGCACCACTTTCCACCTGACATAGACCGATGGCGCCGCCGAAGAGGCGGCGTCTCGCATGTACCATCCGGACGGGCGGTTAGCTCAGCTGGTCAGAGCACCTCGTTTACACCGAGGGGGTCGGGGGTTCGAGTCCCTCACCGCCCACCACCCGACTGGTACGATGGGCACACCACCATCGCAATTTGGAGAGACACGTCCTGATGCAACCCATCTGGATCGTCCTGATCGTCCTCGTCGTTCTCGCAGCCTTCGTCGTCTTCATCTACAACGGCCTGGTCCAGCGCCGCAACGTCGTCGACGAGGCGTGGAACCAGATCAGCGTCCAGTTGAAGCGGCGGCACGACCTGATCCCGAACCTCGTCAACGCCGTCAAGGGCTACATGGACTTCGAGCAGGAGACGCTGACCAAGGTCGTCGAGGCCCGCGGCGCGGCGGTGAGCGCCCAGCAGGCGGGGCCTGCCGGGGCGGCGCAATCGGCCCAGGCCGAGAACTTCCTGACGGGCGCCCTGCGCCAGCTGTTCGCCCTGGTCGAGAACTACCCCGACCTCAAGGCGAACCAGAACGTCCTCCAGCTGCAGGAGGAGCTGACCACCACGGAGAACCAGATCGGCTTTGCGCGGCAGCACTACAACAGCACGGTGCGGGACTTCAATACCTCGATCCAGACCTTCCCCAGCGCCCTGATCGCTGGAATGTTCGGGTTCCGCGCGCGCGACTACTTCCAGATCGAGGAAGCCGATGCCGCCGTTCCGACCGTGAACCTGCGCGACGAGCCGCCGCAGGCCGCACCACCGCCACCGCCCGCCGCACCGCCGCAGGCCTAGGACCGATTCCTCCTCCACCGGCATGGCGGCGATGACCGCGAGCCCGGCGCCGACAACCTTCTTCCGCGAGATCGCCCGCAACCGGCGTAACTCGTGGATCCTGATCTTCGTCGTGGCGATCGTGCTCGGGGCGTTGGGCGGCGCCATAGGTGGGGCGACCGGCTACGGCTGGGGCGGCGTGGTTGTGGCCCTGGTAGTCGCCTTCTTCATGAGCATCGGCAGCTACTTCGCGGGCGATCGGCTCGTCCTCCTGTCCAGCGGGGCCAAGGAGGTGCCGCAGCTGGGGACACCCGACGAGTACAAGCAGCTCCTCAACGTGGTAACCGAGATGAGCATCGCCAGTGGCCTGCCGATGCCGAAGGTGTACGTCATCAACGACTCGGCACCGAATGCCTTCGCGACGGGGCGGGATCCGAAGCACGCGTCGGTGGCGGTGACTACGGGCCTGCTCGAGAAGATGGACCGCGAGGAGCTCCAGGGCGTCATCGCCCACGAGCTGAGCCACGTCGGCAACTTCGACATCCGGTTCGCGCTCCTGGTCGGCGTGCTCGTCGGCAGTATCGCGCTGCTGGCGGACTGGTTCCTGCGCTTCACCTTCTGGGGCGGTGGCCGCCGAGGCAGTGGAGACAACGACCGTGGTGGCGGTGGAGCGGCCGCCATCCTGTTTATCGTGGCATTGGTCCTGGCGGTGATCGCACCGCTCATCGGGCGCCTGGTGCAGCTGGCAGTGAGCCGACAGCGCGAGTCCCTGGCCGATGTCTCGGCGGTTGAGCTGACGCGCAACCCGACCGGCCTGGCGCGCGCCCTGCGCACGATCGCCGACGACCCCGAGGTGCTCGAGGTTGCCAACCGGGCAACCCAGCATCTTTACATCGTGAATCCGGTCAAGAGCTTCGAGACCAGGGCCAAGAGCATGTGGGACACCCATCCGCCGATCGCCGATCGGATCGCCGTACTGCGGGGCCTCGCCGGCCAATTTGGACAGGACCCGACCCAGAATCCGTGACCCCGGCCGTTGGTTGCCGCTCAATCGGGCCCTGTGCTATCGTCGCCAGCCGAGACGCGACCACGAGGGGACCGCAGGGTGCGGATCGATGGGGCGGGCCGAGGTAGCTCAGTTGGTAGAGCACCGCCCTGAAGAGGCGGGTGTCGTCAGTTCGATTCTGACCCTCGGCACCATCTCTCGTGGCGTGCCGGTGAACGGGCGGAAGTGGCTCAGTTGGTAGAGCATCACCTTGCCAAGGTGAGGGTCGCGGGTTCGAGTCCCGTCTTCCGCTCCATTTTTTCGCCCTCGCATGGACGACCTGCTAGCCTCGCCCCGGTGGCGCCGATGCCCCGTCGTCTAGCTGGTAGGACAGCGGACTTTGGATCCGTGAACCGAGGTTCGAATCCTCGCGGGGCAGCCAGCGCGAGATGAGCATGGCGACGTGCCCGAGTGGCCAGGGAGCGGTCTGCAAAACCGTTTACACGGGTTCGAGTCCCGTCGTCGCCTCCATCAATCTGAGCACGAAAACGCCCGATCTGGCGGTTGCCGGACCGGGCGTCTTGGCTACGGACAGCCTATGAGACAGCCTATCCGCCTGAGAGCAAAGCGTCCATTTGTTCTGCTGCGTCCCGCTTGAGGGCGGGGATGACGTGGCTGTAGGTGTCCAGCGTGAGCCGGATCGTCGAATGCCCGAGCAGCTCCATGACCACTCGTGGACTGGTGCCCTGCGCCAGTAGCAGCGACGCAGCGGTATGGCGCAGCGCGTGGAAGGGGATGCGCGGCAGCCCGGCATCGGCCAGCACCGCTTGGAACGATCGCCAGACCGAGGTGCCGTGCAGCGGCTGGCCGTTCGTCGCCGTGAAGATGTAGGCACCCACCACCGGGGCGGTTGCCTGTTGGGCCTTGTGGTCAGCCAATGCCGCGATTACCACCGCTGGCAGGTGGACCGTGCGCCGGCTGCCTTCGGTCTTTGGCTCGACCGCCTCGAAGCGTCCATCGAGGTACTGCAGCGCCCGACGCACGGTGAGCGTCCCGTTGGCGAGGTCAACGTCTGACCATCGCAGCCCGAGAATCTCACCCTTGCGTAGGCCGGTTGCCATTGCCACGGTGATTAGGGCGCGCATGGGATGGCCGTCGAGAGCGACGAGCAGACGGCGAGCCTGCGACGGGTCGAGTGCCTGGGCCTCACGGCGGGCTACTCGCGGCGCCTCAGCCAGCGCAGCCGCGTTGCGGGCAATCATCCCGTGGCGCATTGCTCGGGCCAGAGCCGTTCGGAGGACGGCCCTGGCGTGGTGCGCCGAGCGCGGAGAGCCGTCGAGCTTTCGCAGCATGGCCTCCACGTCCGACGGTGCTAGCCGTGCCAGCGGGATGCGCCCGAGGTGGGGGATGAGCTGATGGGTGACGATCTGGCGGTAGCGGCGCAGCGTGGTCGGACGCACCGACTCGCTGATGGCCTCCAGCCAGTCCGCGAGATACACCGCGACCGTCTCTCGTCGGCTCTCAGGCCGAGCACCATCCTGCATTTCGCGCATCGCCGCGCGCAGCCGGGTGGCAACCTCGGCCCTCGTCTTACCCTGGTAGGAGCGCCGGACGCGGTGCCCGCTCTCCCAGCCGAGGTCGATCGCACCGACCCAGCGTTGCTTGTCGGGCCTGTAGAAGATGGAGCCCTCACCCTTCTGTCGCCGCGTCACGATTGCACCTCCAGCATTTCGGGGAGCAACCAACCTTCAGCTGCGTTCAACACTCGCTCGACGGCCGGCAACGTTAGGGCGGGCCACAGGCCGCGAGGCCCGTCGCTCAACTCGGTGATCGGCCACTTTCCCCCGGTCATCGTCGCGAAGGCCAGTGCCACGTCGCGCGCGTCCTGCTCGGTCCGCACCCACGCGATGTAGAAGCGCGCCCACAGGTAGGTCTGGTACAGGGTGAAGCGGCCCTCGACGGCGGCGTGGATCACCGGCAGAAGCCTCGCCTGGCGTTTGGTGAGCGAGGCGATCCGCCCCTCGGTGCTTTGCACCACCGCCTGCAGGATGCGCAGCACGAGGTTGACGGTGGCCGGCTCGGCATCGTTCATCGTCCACTCGCCGGAGTCGTCCGTTCGCATCTCGCGCGCGATGTTGGAGACGGTCCGAGCTGAGGGGATGGCGTGGTCCGGGAGTTCGCCGCGTAGCTGCCGCTGGCTGAGTGCCTCCACAACATCCGGCGCCGACGCGCCCGTCAGCAGGTCCTGGTGGATAGCCCGCAGGACGTCGGGGTGAACCTTGCGGACCCTCCTGCGAGAGTTAGTGCGTAAAGCCGCCACTATCCTTCCTCCTGGGTGGTTGAGCATTCTTCGATGGCCTTTCAGGATGATACCGTACAACCGCCACCGATCGCGTGCCAAGGCGGACGCAACGGAACAACGGAGAGGACCGCATGGAGCGATTGCTGAAGGTGCCCGAGGTGGCAGAGCGGCTACAGCTCAGCCGCACGAGTGTCTATGAG
>JACDEL010000015.1:16962-44112 GCA_013816405.1 Chloroflexota bacterium
TCTATGAGCTGCTGATGAGCGGAAGCCTGCGCTCAATCAAGATCGGCAAGGCCCGGCGAGTGCCGGAGGCAGCCGTTGACGCCTGGGTGCAGGGGCAGGGGACGGCACCCATTGGACGCTGAACACAGAAGCGGAACGGCGAAGTCGTGTATCGCCGCAAAGAAGAGGTCCGCCACCCTGCCCGGGGCGACGGACCTGGAGGATCGAGTTCATGCCTCGACGCCTCGCCGCCCAGCATCGTAGACCTCGCCGCCAACCTGCGGCAAGCAGTCTCACTCTTCGCGCAGCCCTGGAGATGGCCGTGGTCGAGATCAGCCGCGAGGCCACCATCTACGAGATGGTGCCGACAGTCGCGGCGCAGGCGCGTGCCCGAGAGCTGTACGAGCGGGCGGACGAGTTGCGTCGGCGCACGGTTGCCAGGCCACGGTTATCCGCCGGTCCTACCACGTCTCCGACGCGAGGTCCAGACGAAGCCCTGCTCAGCGCCGCGATCGACTACCAGGAGGACGCTGAGCAACGCGCCCGTGAGATCGGCTGGGACGAGGGCGCCGAGATCAGCGCCACCACGAAGCGCGAGCTGATCGACAAGGTGCCGCGGTGAGGCCGATGTTGTTCCTGGTCCGCGGAGCCGATGGCACTCCGCAGGCGATCCACGAGCGGATCGAGAAGCCTGATGGCAAGGCGTTCCGCTGGTGGAGCGTCGGCCCGGAAGGGAACCCGGTCATTGGGCTGCAGGACCGCTCCAGCCTCGATCTGCCGCTCTTCGGCAGCGAGCGCGTGTCGGGTTGGGATCGCTCCCAGCCGATCATCGTGTGCGAGGGCGAGAAGGATGCCCTGGCCCTGATCCGCGCCGGATGGCAGGCGCTCGGTACTGTCACGGGAGCGCCGGCCTGTCACCACGCTGATGCGTTCTCGATCCTTCGCGGCTTCGGGGTACTGCTGTGGCCGGACGCCGATCAGGCCGGCGCGGAGCAGATGCTGAAGGCCGCCCGCGCCCTCGATCCGGTCGCCGCCTCGGTCCTCTGGCTCGTATGGGAAGCCGCGCCGCCCGGCGGCGGAGCGTCCGATTACTTGGTCGCCGACCTGGACGTCAACGACCTGATCGTGGCGGCCGTGCGCGTCCCGGTGCCACCTCCGGCCATGCGACCAGAGGGGCGGCGGCGGGTACCGTGGCGCGAGGTGAGCCTGGCGCCGCGCAGCGACGTCGCGTCCCTGAGCCGTGCCGTTCGCCAGGCGGGCGGCGGCAACCGCAACGCGCTGCTGTTCTGGGCTGCCCACAAGGCAGCTGATAGCGGGATTCCCCGAGACGTGGCCGAGGGTGATCTGCTGGATGCCTTCCTCGCCGACGAACCGACCACCATCCGCGAGCGAGAGGGCCGGGCCACCATCCGCTCGGCGTACCGACCATGACCGAGCAGCACTTGACCACCACCAGACTCGGACGGTCCTACCAGGTCAACGTCGATCCACTCGGGGCCGAGTTCATGTTCCGCGACGTGAACGTGACCGGCGAGCTGCACGCCGACGTGTCGGTGAAACACGGAACGACTCACCTGTTTCGGACGAGCACCACCCTGAGCCTGACCGGACGGGACCGGGTGGCGAAGACAGCGGCGGAGCTCGACTCCGGCGACGGCGAGGCTTGGCGACGGGCCACCTTCGCTGCCGTGGAGGCCATCCTGGCCGAAGAGGAATCGCTTGGCGGCCTCATCGATCTGCGGCAGGCCGAGGCGGCCCAAGCCGGGACCGAAATGGTGGTGGAGGGCATCTTCCCGCGGGCGAACACAGCTCTGATCGCCCCCAATGAGATCGGCAAGACCACGGTCGCCCGCGCGCTCTGCTTGTCGATCACCACCGGCCAGGAGATCATCCCCGGCCTGCTGCCTGCAGTCACCGGGCCGGTGCTGTACGTGGCCGGTGAAGATCCCTATGCCGACTTCCATGCCCGCTCGCTCGACGAGATCTGCAGGGGCATCGGCTACATGCGTGCCGAGGCGCCGCACGCCATCGACCTATTCAAGCCGCGCGGGCGGCCGCTGCATCGCCTGGCGCGCGGCCTGGCAGAGCGAGCCGACGAGTATGTCGCCGTGATCCTCGACAGCCACCAGTCGCTGCTGGGCGAGGTTCACGATGGTGGTGGCATCCGCGACCGGGACAGCCTCTTCTGGACCGCCCTGGACGAGATCGGCATCCCCAGCTTCACCATCGGCCACCCCAACCGCGGCGACCGCCAACGCTGGAACGCCTCTGATGGCTCGTTCGCCGGCAGCGACGTCAACCAGGACCGTATCCGCTGCCGCTGGATGGCGCGCTCCAAGGATGATGACGAGCCGCTGATCGGGATCTACCGGCGGCGCTACACGCTCGACAATCTGAAGTGGACCCACGGCCCGCGCTTCGCGCCGGTCTCGTTCGCGATCGAGCGCTTCCGGGCCTACGGCGAGGAGGGTTGGACGCTGCGCTTCACCCCGAGCGAGGAGCTGCAGCGGGAGCAGGGTGAGGGGCGCTCGGTGGGACGCCCGACCGTGTTCGGCGAGACGCTCGCCGCTTGGCAGGCAGGAGCACGGGCACCGAAGCAGCTAGCGGAGGTGCTGAGCATCTCGCAGGCCACCGCGCGCCAACGGTTGCATCGCTTCCGCGAGGACCTGAACAAGGGAGAGTCCGATGCGTGACAAAACGTTTTGTCACTGTCACATGTCACGGTCACGATGTGTGACACAAAAACCCTCTATAGGGGTTTTGTCACATGTCACGTCACGTCACACTTCTGGTCGATGTCACGGACCTGCGAGGCCCTGTCCTCGGGGACGGCCGCTAAAAGGTGCCGCCCTCGGTCCCGAAGAGCTGTCAGCGATTACGAATACCGCTTACCTGGCCTCGGGTTCGTGCGTGGGCGATGGGGGATCGGGCGCCCAGACAGCCTATCGGACAGCCACAGGCACCCATTCGCACCCTATCGGGAAGGCGTGAAATGCCCGTCACCTACGACGCCTCGTTCCGGCTCGCCGTGGTCGCCCTGGCGCGCATCGAGGGCGCCTACGCCGCCGCCCGCTTGGCGCACGTCAGCGTCAACACCGTGAAGTCGTGGATGCATGTCGACGAGGGCCAGGACCACGACGCGGCAGAATGGGACAGCGCCCAGAAGCTTGCGCAATCACGCCACCTCCAGGCGCTCATCGCTGGCAAGTCAACGGGCGTCGGCCAGTGGGCCATGTCGGCGGGTATCTCGGCCCGCAACAAGCGCATGGTCGCGGTGCAGAGGCGCTGGGACGCCCGCAAGGCGGCCGAGCAGGAGCCGGAGGCAGACCCGGAGGCGGACGCGCGCGCCATCCGTGAGGCCATCGTCGATGGGATGACCGCCGCTCAGATCAGGCTCTCTCGGACGGAGATCGACGTGCAGATTGCCGAAGATGATCTGGCGCGCCAACAGCCCGGCTACGTCGAGCCAGCCGACACGCCGGGCACGGTCGATGCCCTTTTGCGCGCCTATGCCGCCTTGACGCCCGAAGAGGTCGCGGCTCGCCAGGCCATCGCCGATGCCCGCTGGGAGGAGTTGAATCCGGGCTGGAGGACGCCGGCCCCGCGAGCTCCGACACTGATCACCGATGGCACGCCAGAGGCCGTCAGAGCTCGCCTAGCGACCGACGTGACACCCGGTGCGCCCGAGCCGCCAGAGGTGCCGCAGATCGGGTCTGATGGCGTCTGGCGCGAGTCGAGCGGCTCGGCCGGCGAGGAGTGGCAGTGGCAGCCGTGGGGACGGTTTGATCAATGACCGATGACCTGTGGGCCGCCATCGAGGGCCTGGATCGCCTACTCCTCGATCGAGGTCGCCATGCGCGCCGCCGTCGAAGAGGTGCGCGGCCTAGCTGTGATCTGCAGCGACCGCGGGCTGCTCATCGAGTGGGAGGGACTGGCTGCCCTAAGTTGGGATGTACTCCTGGTTCGGCCTGCGAATTAACGCGGCGCCAAACCGGATCCGGAAGGCGAGACGATGCCCGACGCTCTTTGCCCCCGTTGCACCAGCGCGCGCACTGACACCACCAAGCGCTACTGCGCGAATTGCGCCTACGACTTTTGGGCAACTGCATCTGCTGATGCCCCACCTGTTACTCCATCCGAGCCGGCCCCTGCAGCGGGGTGGTCCGCAACTGTGCCTGCCCGCCGCGGTGGGTGCTTGAGCGGAATCCTCAAGTGGTTCGGCATAGCCATTCTGGCGCTGATCGTCATCGCGCTGTTGGTTCCGAAACCCGACAATCAGGGGACAGCCACGACCACGCCAACCCCCACGCCAGGTGCCTCGGTAGCGCCAGGTGAAACGGCGAACCCAACGGCGAACCCAACTGCGGTCACAACTTCTGAGAGGACGCCAGGCCTGGCATTCGAGCCAATCACCTTGTCTGCCACCGGCGATTCGGTGCCGCGGTTCGATATACCATCGGATGCAGCTGCGATCGCCGTCATCACGTATACGGGCTCCTCCAATTTCGCAGTCTTCAGCCTTGCCAACGACGGCAGCAACAACGACCTTCTCGTCAACACGATCGGCAATTACTCAGGAACGGTCCTGTTTGACACCAACTCCGGGCAGCATTCCGTCGCGTTTCAAGTCACCGCGGACGGACCATGGACCATCGTCATCAAGCCCCTCAGCAAAGCTCGGTCTTGGGATTCCTCAACGCCATTGACCGGCGTCGGCGATGACGTCGTGCGGGTGGCAGGCGCCCTCGACGGACTAACCACCGTTCGGATCACGCACGACGGCGAAAGCAACTTCGCTGTCTTCGGCTACTCGGGCTCCGGAACCGACATCCTCGTAAACGAGATCGGTGCCTACGACGGAGAGGTGCTCCTTGCAGACGACACGCTCCTGCTTGAGGTCACGGCTGACGGCAATTGGTCGGTAACCAAGCAGTAGGCTACCCGCCAATGTCATGCGATCTCAATACTCGGGCCGACCCTAGGCATGGAAATGGCGCCAAATGAGGAGTGTCCAAACAGCCATCTGACGCCACTGCCCATTGTAAGGCCGGGGACCGTTCGCCGACCTGTGCGGGCGGCGTTGAGGGCGGTAGCGTGTAAACCTACCTGCTTGACGTCGGTAAGCCGCCAGTAAGCGCCGACCGCCTAACCTGCGATCGGGCGGGGCGACGTTGACGGCGCGACGAGCTCAAGCGGCTACGGCCGCGGCGATCGGTAGCGTGCAGGCGACCCCCAGCCTCTCGCAAGCAGGAAGGGACCCCCGCCGGAGCGGGGGTCCCTTCCTCGTTTGTCGTGTCGCGGGTTACGGACAGGAGTTGATCACGCCATCGCCGATCGCCTCGGAGTAGCAACCGTCAGCGGCGTGCGCGGCGGCCGAGGCCGAGTTGCCCTCTGCCACTGCACCGTTGAAGTTGCCCGGGACGGCGATGGTGCTGCCTGCGCTGGCGCTGGCAAGGGTGCCAGTCGCTGCAGCAAAGTTGTAGTCGCCATAGCCCGCCGACGCCGTGGCAGATGGGCCAATCGCGCGGGCATAATTGCCGTTGCCATTGGCCGAAGATGCGGCGGCAGATGCGCCGCTCGCCTATCTGACCGATTTCGGTCTCACCAAGCGGGGTCGGCGACCAGTCGATGACCCGCAGCGGACAGATCGTGGGCTCGATCGGCTATCTGGCGCCGGAGCAGATCGAGGGCCGACCGGTCGATGCGCGCACTGATGTCTACTCGCTCGGCTGCTTGGCCTACGAGATGCTGACCGGATCCCCGCCCTTCGACCGCGACTCGGACCTGGCGACCCTGATGGCGCACATCCAGGATCCGCCGCCTTCGCTGTTGGGCCTGCGGCCCGAGCTGCCCGAGACGCTGGACGCCGCCGTGGCACGGGCATGGCCAAGGACCCCACCGCCCGCTTCACGAGCGCCGGCGAGTTCTCCGCCGCTTTGAGCGCCGCAGCCCAGCCAGACAGCGGCAACATCACCCGCGGCTTCCTGTTCGCCGACCTGCGCGGCTACACCGCCTATGTGGAGGCCCACGGCGACACCGCCGCCTCGGGCCTGCTGGATACCTATCGGCGCCTGATGCGGGACACCATCGCCCGCCACGGTGGCGCCGAGATCAAGACCGAGGGCGACTCGTTCTATGTCGTCTTCCCGTCGGCCCGTAGCCGACCTGAGGGCTACGGCTGCGTCGCAACGTATTCGTATACGTCGGACTGGCCCCACTCGGATGCGAAGAGTACCCGCCGGCCGTCGCGCGAGACCGATGCCATGGGGTTGCGGTAGTAACTGTCGGCGGCGTGGTGGGCATGAGCAAACACCTCGACGATCTGCGAACCGTCGAGCTTGAGTGCGAATATCTGATCGGAACCGACGAGGCCCTTAGTCGCAACGGAGTCATAGATCGAGCAGTAGATCCAACCGGGCCGGTCGCTGTTGCGACCGCTAATGTGGCCGCGCTTCATGGCGCTGCCCCCATTCAGCGCGAGGGTCACCACGCCATCAGCCAGACGATGCATACGCACGCTGCCCAGCGCGCCAATCCAGACCAGAACCTCCCGGCCGGCGGTGTCGTAGGCGAAGTCGCTGTGTGCCTCGCTGGTGGCAATCTGGCGTACGGGCCTTAGGTTGCTGTCGAACAGCCAGATGCCGTGCTCGCGTGGTGACCCGTCGGCATCCCAGTTTAAGGCCACGTAGCGCCCAGAATGTGAGAGCGATCCAGCATGCGGCCTCGTCGCGACATCGAGGGTCCTGATTGATCTCGTCGCCATATCGAGAACGATGACTTTCTTCCGGGCGGTCGCCGTGGCGCCATATAGGAGCAGGAAGCGGCCGTTGTCGTCCAAACTGGATTGCGCCATGGTCTCCAACTGCGACCCGTAGTTGAATTCGGCGAGATTCACGATCGTCGATGTCTTACGATTCGTGAGCGGATTAAATGTGAATACTTCGCCCGTTCTGCTGTCCGTCCTGATTAGTAGGCCGGGGTCCGTCTCCGACCACAGTCCATCACCGCCCACCGCGGGATTGAGGACTTTGTAGGTTCGGCCATCCAGCAACATTCGAGGCTTGCCCGCGCCCATGCCCACCAAGAGCAAGCTCCCATCGTGATTCCAAGCTTGGCGCCTCGAATAGGTGTGGCGCACGCCCGCATGGTCTGTGATGCGGGTGATCTGCGCTTTCCACACTGGGTCCGTGATGGTTGACAGATAGTTGGGCAGGAGCAGCTTTGGAGTCGGTTCGAAGCGCAGTTGGGACGTGACGCTGTTCGTGCCCGTCGAGGCGGCCCTCTCGATGGTATGAATGGACGCTACCTCCGGGAAGGTTGCGCCAACGTCTCTCGTGCCCGAACCTATCACCGCCTCGGCGGGTGATTGAGCGACCGTCGTCACGAGAAGTGCAATGATGGCTGCCACCCGGATGATGCGACGGTAATCCATGCGAACGTTCAAGTCATTCCCTTCAACTTGCTCACATACGCCGGCCTTGGCGCCAGTGCACTCGTGACGATCGCAAACAGCCCGGTCGTTGTCCCTGGCCCGATCGTAACTCCGGAAGGGTACGAATGATCTTTCGGATGACAGAAGCCCGAGTCTCGAGACGACCATCCTGCTCTATGACCAGGTACGGCGGGGCGAGTACCAGCGCGCCACCGAGCTGCGCCCGAGCGTGGACACCTACGGGATCACCCCCAAGGGCCAGCAGGACCGGCGCTGGTCGCGCCCTGAGCAGGAGGTCTCGTCATCGTCACCATCGCGCCGCGCAAGCGCCGGACGGTACGCCCACTTGGCCATCCTCGGCGAGGAAGAACGCCCAGCTTAGGCTACGCCAGCGGGGAGTGGATGGACGACATGCTCGGCTTCAAGCCGACCGTCGAGCAGATCCAAGACCAGGAACTGTGAAGCGACTGCTAGCCGCGGCTATCGTCCTCGCCCTGATCGCATGGGGAGGCTCCGTTGATCAGGGGGATCTGGGGAACGACGACACAGCCAACGGCGGCGGAGCAGTGGTCCCGGATGCGGTCGAGTCCGACTGCCAGGAACAAAGGGCGACTTCATCGCCGCTCTGGAAGACATCGATGGCCGTCTAAACTTCGGCTTCAACGACCAGTCGTACAAAGTGGGCGATGCTAGCGTCGCGTGGCACCAAGCGCGAGGTGACACTCGAAAACGAATCCGGAGGATCGACACGGCTCTTTCACCGTTCCGTGAAGGGACCGCACGATAAGGCACAGAGTCCCTGTTTTGCGCAAGCGGCCCAACAGCCGCTCCGAGCGGATAACCGAGCAGGACGCGCTTGCACGGCGGTTTCGGCGGCAGCACATCGTGGCCAAGCTCGACCCGGCGTCGTGGTCCGTCTCGCGGCAGGCCGGGGGGCACAGAGACGCCTACCTCGCGGCCTACCGGCGTCTCGCCTACTGCCGGGCCGTATACCGCCACCTCAAGTCGATTCGCGCCGAGCGCAAGGGCGAAGCAGTGCGCGAGAGGCCAGTCGCAGCTCGCGAGGAGCCGATCCTCGCCGAGCACATCGGCCCCGTGGCGCCCTACTACCTGCTGCGCCAGAACGTCGATCGAGCGACGAGCCCGAGCCGGATTGGATCCTCAAGGCCGGTCCCGACGACCTGCGGGGGACGTCGACGGCGGACATGGATGACGAGGCCTTCACCGCCTTCTACGCCGGCTTGGTGGCTCGCGTCCAGCTTGAGGCTGACGCCTGGTGGCCGCCCTTCGTCAAGGCCGTTCAGGTGGGTTGCATCGCCGAACGATCGAGCCTCGGCTACTACCTCATCCGCGGTGGACGCGAGGTATCGCCCCGCCGCGCGGGACGCCACGGACGAGCCGTGCCCCGCGCGGTGTGGAGTGGGACGGCGCTGCCAGAGACTCTGCGCCGCCTCGAGGCACGGAGAACCTCGTCGCGACGCACGCTGTACTCCTGGTTCGCCTCCGAATTCTGCTAGTCGCTCTGAATCCGGCTGGCGGCCGCGAATCAGAGGCGGCGTGGTCCAAGCGGCAACGCCAGCTGAACGGCGTCCGCGTGCGGCCCGGTATGATGCGCATTAGCTGTTGTGGCCGACCCATAGCCTCTATTGGCGGGAGTCTGAAGGTGGATCTGCGCGGGCAAGTCGCCCTGCTCTGGCGCTGGGCGTGGCTGATCGCATTGCTGGCAATCGGGGCGGGACTCATCGGCTATTCGTACTCTTCGGTCCAGCCCAAGCTGTACCAGGCGCAGGCAACCCTGATCGTCGGTCGGTCACTTTCGGCCATCAGCCTCGAATACAACGCGCTGTTGGCCTCCCAGGGACTCTCACAAACCTATGCAGCGGTTGCAACCATGAGGCCTTTGCTCCAACGCGTTGCGGACGTGGAGGGGGGAACGGTCACTGCGGAAGATCTTCAGTCTCGGATCATTGCTGTGGCTCCGCGCGACAGCACCCTACTGACGATCACTGTTAGCGATAGTCGTCCGGACAGGGCAGCCAGGCTCGCCAACGCCGTCGCAGCTGAGCTGATAACTCTCTCACCGACGATTCAGGGCCAGCACCTGGAAGTTCAGGACTTCACCGATCAGCAGATTGCGGACACGCGGGCGGACATAACTACAACCCAGGCGGCGATCGACGAATTGTTGGCGCAGGCTACGCGCACGGCCGCGGACCTGCAGGACCTGCAGGTCCTGCAGAATCGACTGGCGGGTCTTCGCGCCGCATTCAACAACTTGCTCGACTTCTCATCGCTTCAATCAGCGAACGCGCTCACCTTGATTGATCCTGCCACGACCCCGAGTGAGCCGGCCGCGCCGCGAATTCTTGTCAACACCTTCCTGAGTGCTGGGCTCGGAGTGCTTGTTGCGCTGCTGCTGATCTTCGGGTTGGAGTATCTGGACGATAGGATTCGCGACGTTCAGGATGCGGAGGCAGCGACCGGGGCCCGGGTGGCAGGGCTCATTCCGTCACGCCCCGGCCGAAGCAATGCAGATCACGACCTTCCCACCGTCCACGCCCCGCGTTCGACGACTGCAGAGGCGTTCCGCACGCTCCGTACGAACCTGGAGTTCGGTCGAACTGAAGTTCCCCTGCGTCGAACGCTCATCACGAGCGCCGGCGCCGATGAGGGCAAGACGATGATCGCCGCTAACTTGGCCGTCGCCCTAGCAGCCGACCGACAGACGCTTCTGATCGATGCCGACCTCCGCAATCCGCGGTTGCATGAAGTCTTCCAGCTCAGCAACGCCCAAGGACTTACGACGATACTCACATCTGATGGCTTCGATCCGTCTCGCTTCATTCAAGAAAGCGGTGTCCGTGGCCTACGCGTCTTGACAACTGGACCGCTGCCACCGACTGCAGGGGACTTAATCGGCTCTCGTCGGCTCAGGGAGCTGATCCGATACATGGACGGACTAGCGGATGCGGTGGTCATCGACGGCCCGCAGATCAATGGCTTCGCCGATGTTCCAATCCTCACGACGCTCGTTGACCGCACCCTCTTCGTAGTACGAGTCGGCCGCACCCGGCGCGCTGCCGCAGCGCAGGCTGTCCAAGCTCTGTCGCGTGTCGACGCCGGACCAATCGGCCTCATTCTGAACGGCCAGTTCCGCTCCCCACGCGACGCCACATACGCGCGCGTGCGGTCCCAGCCAGCGGAGAAGGTGTCCAGTCAGCGACAAGGGGAGACCTGACGCGGGTGGTAGGTACGGCAGTTGCTGGCGCCCTCGCGGGCGATTGGCGGTCGGAGGGAAGGGAGTGGCTGGAGGCCCGTCAGCCTATCCGCTTCGGACTGGCAGCGTTGCTCGCCGTTAGTGTGCAGGTCTGTCTGGCTCTCGGGATTGGAGGCGCTGCCACTGGAGTCGGTATCGTTGTCCTTGCCGTCGCCTTCGTATGGCCAGTCACTGGCCTCGCCACGCTAATTCTCCTCGTGCCCCTGCAGCATCCAGTGGGCTACGGTCCGATGGATTTCCATACCGTGCTCGCTCTCGCCGTCCTCCTGGGAGCAGGGTTGCAAGTGGCGCAGAGTCAGTGGACCCTGAGGGTGAGCCTGTTCTGGGTGGGGCTCCTCGCGTATGTTGCATTGGCCGCAATCCAGGTCCTCTTCACGCCCGCCGACGCCGCTGGTGAGCAGCGCCTCTTCGCCGGGCTTCAATGGTATGGACTCGTCGGTGGTGCCGCGATGATCCTCTCGGCGCAGTACCTGCTTCGAGACCGCGATTGGTCCTCATTTGTGGACTGCATGATTGTCGGCGCTGTGGCGGCCGGCGCACTTGTGGTCGCAGAGGCCGTGACGAACGGGGCTTCGCATAGTCTCTTCCCCGGCCTCTACGGTGCCCCCGGCCTTTTGCGTGAACGACCGGCAGGGGCGTTCAACTTGCCCAACTATTTCGGTGTCTTCGCCGCACTGGCGACGCTCCTCGCAATCCACCGCTTCTGGACGATAAGGGGGCGGTGGCGAAAGTTGCTCGTCGGCGTATCGACCGCGGTGATCGCGGCGGCGCTGTTCTTGAGTTTCTCGCGCGGCGCCCTAATTGCGCTTGGGGGCGGTCTCGTGTACGTCGCGTACTCTCGGAGCAGGCCTCTAGGCGTCGTCGTTGCGGCCGGGTTGTTAATGCTTGCCGTTCTGGGAAGCAGCCTCTTCTATGAGGCTCGCTTAGGCCTTACGAATCCTAACGACACGCTCCATGAAGCCCAAGCCGGACTCGAGACGAGCGATGAGGGCCGGCTCGCTGGCGGCGCGGTTTCGATTCGCCTCTTCGAGCGCGATCCCATTTTCGGCATCGGCTTCGGGCAATATCATTTCGTCAGCCGCATCTACGAGTCAGGTAACGAGGCCACGTTTGCACACAATTGGTATGCAAACGTCCTAGCGGAGCAGGGGGTGGTGGGAATCGGGCTCGTCGCGATTGTGGCATCCGCCTTGGTCGGCGGCGTCCGGCGCGCGGCTCCAGAGCGTCGTCAGATTGCGGTCGCCGTGCTGCTGGGCTACGCCATCGCGAACCTGTTCACAGAATCGCCCACCGACATGTCCGCTTCGAGCGTCGCATGGTTGGTGATCGGCGGCGCTTTCGCGAGCGCAGGCAGCGCGCTGGCCAAAACGCGCCTCAATGCTGTCCGGCGCGTGGGCCGCAGTCGCAACCCGCGTTCGTTCATCTGATGTGCGGCATCGCCGGCTTTGCCGGCCACGGTGTCTGCGGTGAGGCTGACAGCCGGCTTGCAGACGCCATGCTGCAGTCACTCGCGCACCGGGGGCCGGACGACCATCGGCTGTACTGCGACGACGGTGTGATCCTTGGAGCGAGGCGTCTTTCAATCATCGACCTCGACACTGGCCAGCAGCCGCTCGCGAACGAGGACAAGCAGATTTGGGCGACCCAAAATGGCGAGGTATACAACTACGTTGAGCTGCGGGCCGACCTGGCGGCCCGGGGCCACATTTTTAGAACCAAGTGCGACACCGAGACGATCGTCCATGCCTACGAAGAGTTTGGAGACGCCTTTCCGACGCAGCTGCGCGGAATGTTCGCGATCGCGCTGTGGGACCGTCGTCAACGGAGGCTGCTGCTCACCCGGGATCGCCTCGGTAAGAAGCCACTCTACTGGCGCTTGGCGGACGGTCGGCTCTCCTATGCCTCAGAGCTGAAGGCGCTGCTCGCCGATCCGGCCGTCTCGCGTGACGTCGACCCAACGGCTCTCGCACTCTACCTTCAGTACCAGTACATTCCCGCCCCGCACACCATATTCAAGGGCATCCACAAGCTGCCGCCCGCAACAACCCTCACTTGGGACGGAGGGGTGCCGCACGTTGACAGCTATTGGACGCCGTCTTATGAGCCGAAGCGAGCCGGCACGTTGGCCCAGCACACGCAGGAGCTACTCGAGCTACTTCGCGAGTCCGTCCGGCTCCGCCTGCGCAGCGACGTTCCACTGGGCGTCTTCCTGAGCGGTGGCATGGACTCAAGTGTCATCACCGCGTTGATGGTCGAGGCCTCGAGCCAGCCAGTGCGATCATTCTCGATCGGTTTCCAAGAGGAGGCCTATAACGAGCTCCCCTATGCACGGGCGGTAGCCCGCCACCTCGGTACCGACCACAGCGACGACATCGTCACGATCGATGCCGTGGAGATGCTGCCCAAACTGGCCTATCACTTCGATGAACCCTTCGGCGACCCATCCGCGATGCCCACGTACCGCGTTGCCGAGCTCGCGGCTAGCGAGCTGAAGGTGGTGCTGACCGGTGATGGGGGAGATGAATCGTTTGGGGGCTACGGCAGGTATCTCGCATCACGCCGACTGCGTCGCCTGGCGTCGATCCCGTTTAGTCGACACCTAGCCGACACTGCCCATCTGGTCTTCAGTGTGGCGCCAGTCGGCCCGCGTCTCCGTAAGCGGGGGGTGCAGTGGCAAAAGATGGTGCGCATGTCGGCGGATGAGCGGTACGTGCGCTCGATGTCCGTAAGCCAGCCTGAAGAAACCGCCGAGTTGCTAGGTCGAGACGTCGCCTTCGATCAGAGCGCGTACCTTAGCTCGGCACTTGCCGCCGGCCCGAGCGACCCCGTCAACCGCTTGTTGCACGGGGATCTCGTGACGTATCTGCCAGAAGATCTCCTGGTCAAGATAGATCGGGCCACAATGGCTCGCTCGCTAGAGGCCCGTTCCCCACTTCTCGATCATGTCGTCGTGGAATTCGCGGCGTCACTCCCCAGCATACAGAAGATCAGTGGCACGCAGACCAAGGTGATCCTGCGAGCCGTAGCCAATCAATTGCTGCCCTCGACCCTGGTCGAACGACCAAAGAAGGGCTTCGGCATTCCCATGCGGGAATGGTTTCACGGCCAGCTGGGCGACCTGTATACGGAGCTGGTGCTTTCCCCGAACGCCGCATGCCGCCCATTCATCAGTCAACGCGCCGCACGATCGCTGCTCGATCGACACCGCCAAAGCGGCGTTTCATACGCTCATCACCTGTGGGATGTGCTGATGCTCGAACAGTGGGCGCGCACTTGGCTCTAGACGCTCTGTTGGCATGTCGGACGATCCAGCACGGATAGCGCCGTCCGTCCGAGCCAGCGATCCAGGGAGCAGCGGCCCAATCTCAATGCGCGCGGTGGGACGCGCGACGGCGATTCTCGCCGCTGGCGTCTTCTTTGGGCAGCTCCTGGGCGTCCTGCGCACGCTTTTCGTGGCCAACGAGGTCGGTGTTTCTGGGACCTTCGACGCTGTCCTCGTTGCACTTGTCGTGCCGACGGTCTTGGGCAATTGGCTGAGCAATGCTCTGCGGGTTGCCATCGTTCCGTCATATGGGAGCATTCTCCGCCGTAAAGGATCAGCTGAGGCTCGGCGCTTTGTCGGCGCGGTGCTCACATACCTGTCGCTTGCCTCGCTGGCAGCAGTTTTACTGGTGATCGCCGTTGCGCGCCCGGTCATCGACGTATCGGGGCCGGGCTTAACGCGTGACCTCAAAGAACTCGCAGTCGGCCAGGTGCCTGTCCTCGCGCCGATGCTCGCGTTCCTAGCGCTTGCCAACATCCTCACCGCTGTCTGCCAGATCGGGCGCCACTTCGTGCCCATCGCAGCCACCTCGGTGCTTGGGGGACTGGCCGGCCTCATCGCCACCGTCTGCCTTTGGGGCGGTTGGGGTATCACCGCTTACGCAATCGGCACGACCCTTGACGCGGGCGTGACGGTAATCATATTGGCCGCTGGCGCCGCGCTGCACCGGCAGTTGCCCCGGCCGAGCCTGCGCGCCGACCTCGAAGAAGTCCGCGCCTTCGCCCGTCACGCCCTGCCGATGTGGCTGGGTTCAGCGGTCCTCCAGCTCAATCTGGTCTCAGATCGTGCCATCGCTACGCTGTTATCGACCGGCGCCGCGAGCGCCCTGAAATATGGCCAACAATTGGTCTATGCGCCGGCGGCGGCCTTATCTAGCTCATGGACGACTGTGATCTACCCAACTGTGGTCGCCGCCGGCGGCGTACGGCCGGGGCCTGCTCTCGGTGACGCGATGACTCTCGCAATCCGATACGCGCTGGTCGTGTTCGTGCCGCTCGCCGCGGGCACCATCGCCTTCGCGCCGGTGGTGGTAGATCTCGTCTACGGGCGGGGCGCCTTCGGTGTCGACTCGCTCCGAACGACGGTCGCTGTGATTGTAGGATTCGCCCCGATGCTGGCGCTGTCGATGATTCAGCCGGTTTTTACCGCAGGCCACAACTTGCGCCGCCGTGGGATGCTGATGGCGGTCACGGGAATCTGCAATGCGGCCCTGAATCTGGTGTTTAATGTTCTGCTAGGGTCGCTTTTCGGCGTCGGCGGGATCGCTCTCTCCAGCTCGGTGACCCTCGCCATACTGCTCGTCTTCCTCGCTCGGCGCATCCCAGAAGAGGAGCACCTCCAAGGTCGCGAACTAGCCGGGCTGGCCGCGCGCACGATCTTGGCCAGCCTTGTGCCAGCCGTGATCATTGGATCCGTAATGTGGTCGCTGCCGGCAGGCCTTTTCTACCTCAAGCTCGCGGCGCTCGTAATAGGGTCTGTGAGCGGCTTGGCTGGATATCTGTTGATGTCACGGCTGCTTGGGATTCGCGAGCCAGTGGCGATGACGCGGATCGTTACCGACGCGGTGTCGAAACGCCTGTATCGTCGAGCGCGTGGGGGAGATGAGGTGCGCCGGTGACCTCGGTCGTGTACGTAGTCGGCACTGGACGCAGCGGGTCGACGGTGCTCGACACGCTGCTCGGCAGCCATCCGCGGGCTGTGAGCACAGGCGAACTCTCGCACCTGGTGCGCGACGGGTGGATGGGCATTGAAATCTGCGCCTGCGGCAAGGCTGTCGTCGAGTGCCCGCACTGGATGACGGTCCGTGCCGCCTGGACGGCGCAGTTTGGCGAGGGGGCGGTCCCTGAGTATCCCGCGCTACAGCGGTCCGTGGAGCGGCTTCGCCGCGTGCCTGGCTTTATCCTCGGCAGCCGCCGTGTCCAAGGCGAATGGGAGCGCTACCAGCAGCTCACACGAGGGCTTTTCCGAGCCATCATTGAAGCCACAGACCGCGACGTGATTATCGACTCATCGAAGAACCCCGTGCGTGCGCTCGCCCTCTCGCGCGCCGGGATTGAGCTCAGGCTCATCCACCTCGTCCGTGACCCTCGAGCCGTAGCTTGGTCATTCGGCAAGTCTTTCACGCGCGATCGCGCGGGCGGGGTACAACGCGACCGGGCGGGCACGGCGGCTTGGCGCTCCGCGCTTAAGTGGCAGTTGATAAATGCGGAGGCGCGACTGGTAACCCACCGCATGCCGGCCAATCGCTCTATGACCGTTCGTTACGAAGACTTGGTGACCCATCCGCGGGCGACGCTAGATCGCATCGGGCGGCTAATAAACCTCAACCTCGAGGAAGTGGCCGCGGCAGCGGAGGCGGGCAGGCCAGTTGTTATTGGCCATCCCGTGGCTGGCAACAGGTTGCGCATGAGCGGCATGGTGTCCTTGGCCGGCGATGACGAATGGCGCAGGGCCATGCCTCAAGGCGATCAACGCTTGGTGAGCATCTTGGCGCAGCCCTCGATGCGCACCTTTGGGTACCGATGACTGCGGCAGAGCCCTTGGGTCGGCGCATGAGCATCGCCCTTTTCATCAGCTCACTCAGCGCGGGCGGGGCAGAGCGCGTGATGGTATTTCTCGCCAACAATCTGGCGCGTCTCGGGCACCGAGTCGTGCTCGTGACCTTCGCCGGGGACGGATCAAGCTTCTATCGCGTCGACCCCCGCGTTGAGCGCGTCCATCTGGACGTCAGGAGACCTTCCAAGGGAAAGGGAACATATCAGCTGAGACAGCTGAGAAGCCTGCGTTTCCTATTGCGGGCGCTTCGCCCAGACGTGGCCGTATCATTTATCGTGAAGGCGAACATACTGGTTCTGCTCTCCGCTTGGGGGTCGGGTACCCCGGTCGTCATTAGCGACCGTCTAGACCCTCGTGCCCACCCTCTCGACGCGGCCAGGCGAGTGTTGCGCCGCCTGCTTTACCCACGCGCAACTACATTGGTCGTCCAAACGGACAGTGCACTCTCCTTCTACCCGAAGTCCGTGCGTCGGCGCGCCACCGTCGTTCCTAATCCTGTCCCGCGACCGCCCAAGGCGACGATCGCAGATCGTGGCGGCGGCGCACCACGAGCACCGTTGATGGTAGCGATGGGTCGCCTGCATGAGCAGAAGGGCTTCGACCTACTGCTCCGCGCATTTTCCTCCATCCGTGCGCGCCACCCAACTTGGCGGCTGGAGATATGGGGCGAGGGCAAGGAGCGTGGGCGGCTGGAACGGTTAGTGGTTGAATTGGGAATGCAAGGAGAGGTCAAGCTGCCCGGCTTAACGAATGAACCGCAAAAAGTCCTGTTCGGGACGGAACTATTTGTCATGTCATCGCGGCGGGAGGGCTTCCCAAACGCTCTGTGCGAGGCGATGGCTTGCGGCTGCGCGGTGATCAGCTTCGATTGCCCGAGCGGACCGGCCGACATTATCCGACCAGGAATTGATGGCCTTCTTGTTCCGCCACGCGACGTGAGCAGCCTGGCTGTCGCGATGGATCGGCTGATGGCCGATCATGCCGAGCGGCGACGTTTGGGATCGAACGCCCTATCGGTTGTGGAACGATTTTCGTCTTCGCGAGTGATGGCTCAATGGACAGAACTTCTGAGCCGAGCGGCTGCGGAATCTCATCGTGCCTGATGGACCGATTTCCGTCCTGTACGTGGCCGGGCACGGCCGGACAGGCTCCACCCTATTGGGGATGTTGCTGGGCGTAGGCCCACGCTCGTTCGTTGCCGGCGAGTTGGCGCTCATATTTGATCGCTGGCTCGGCGGTCGGCAAGTATGCTCGTGTGGCCACCTGCTGCAGGACTGCCCGGTGTGGTCGGCGGTGATGGAGCGCTTTCGCTCGCGCATACCCGGGGCCAGTCTCGTGGAAGCCAGGGGGCTAACGGATCGTCTGGAGCGTTTGGTCAGCGGCGGGGCGCTCGGAAGCATAAATCGCCGCGCACGCGAGCGGTATGGACAGATCTGGGCCGAGATGCTCGCGAGCATTTCCGAGGTGACCGGCTCTTTGACCATCGTCGACACCTCGAAGTCTGCGCATCCTCGCGCACGTCGGCCGTTCATGTTAGCCAGCGAAACGGGCACAGACGTTCGCGTCGTGGTCCTCATGAGGGATCCACGCGCAGTGATGTGGTCGGTTGCCGCAGCGGGCAGCCGAAAAGGCGGAGCCAAGCTGCTCGCAGTCGAGCGGACCCTAGCGAGCTGGATTGCGACCTACGCGTATGCCAGTCGCCTGCGCCGAGGCGGTCAGATCCGCACCACGACCGTTCGCTATGAGGAACTAACCCTGGAACCTCGGGCGGTGCTCGAACGCGCTGGGCGCGAATTGGACCTCGACTTCTCGGCTGCCGTTGCAGCGGCGGAACAGCGGTGTAACATCGCTTCCGAGCATGCGTTCGCGGGCAATGCAATCAGGCGCGATCCTGTAACGGTGCTGCGGCCGGCGAGCAGCGACGGGATGACCCGCCTCCATCGCCACCGAGGAGCCCTTGCGCGAGCCGCCGCTCTCGTGGCGCGCAGATATGGCTACCGCTGACCTACCAGCCGTCATTCCGCATACTCGAAAGCGGCCAACGCTTGTCCGATGAGGTCGGAATACATCTCTCTGTCGCCGGCCCCTAGCTCGCGGAACGACCTGTAGTTCATGTCCTTGATGTCGCCCCTTCGGCTCAGGAATTCCGCTGCGGGCGCGGACTCTTCCAGTTGTGCGAACTCGAAAAGCGCGTGGAGCGTTTGTAACGGCGCGGCGGTAAAGCGCTCATACTTGAATTCCGCGTAACGGTCACCAACGTGGGCTCCCTCCGCGCGCGTCGATTCGACCACACGGCGCCACTGAACTGCGGCGAGCGCCTTAGGCGATCCGTATCGCCCGACATCCTGCATATCGCGCTCCGACAGACCGCCAGACCATGCGGGGCGACTCATCCGCTCGCGGCTCTGCCAGAAGGGTACTGCGAGGAGGGATCTGACCACCGCACGGCCGTCGCGCACCACGTGTGCGAAGCGGGCTTCCGGGAAAATGCTCGAGAGGTACTGGATTCGACCCGGGCCGGTGAGCTTCGCTGCGAAGCGCCGCTTCGCTTGGAACCGGACGACGGAGGCCACCAGCCGGCGCATACAGGCGGCCTCCTCCGGTGTCGGCGTGGTGCCCAACAGATACTCGTATCGAAATTTCTCGCCGCAGCAGCGCTCCCACACGCGGTAGGCCTCTGAAGGACCGGGAAGCAGTCTTTGAAGCAAGGAGCGATCGCGATCAGAGCGATTGACAGATCTCCGGAGTCTGGCATCCACGTCTGCGAGTCGAGACACGACCGCCAATGCGGGGAGTCGCGGCAGCAGATCCATGTACTGCGACAGCCAGGCCAGCTCATGGTGAGCGGCGAAGATCTCGAAGATGAGAGTGGTACCGCTGCGTGGCATACCGATCAGGAAGAGCGGCCGATCGACTACCGCATTCATCGGACGAGCACACTGAACAGCGCGTTCATGCCCGATCGCTCGAGCTCAATCGTTGGGCCTAGCCTGCGCGATGCCAAATCGAAGTATGCGACGCGCGTGGGCAAGGAGCGTCGTCCCTTGACCCAAGCCACGTTTTCCCTAAAGCGCGTCTTGCGCACACGCGTAAAGCCAATCCACACTCCAGGCCCATCCACGGCAATGCCCCGCGTCCAGCCGAGCAGGGAGTCATGGTCGTAGAAGTCGGCAAGATCAATTCGGTCTTCCACGCGAAGTGAGCCGCACCCGGCGATGGACACCTTGCCATCTACGTGCGTGAAATAAATCCGCTCATCATCGACAACGCCGTCGTGAACTCGCTCGCCGCCCAGCTCGATCGAGCGACCAAGCCTCGTCAGGGAGATCGCGTCACGCTGCTCGAAGCGCGTCGTCCACAGCTCGTCGCCGAGGTAAAAGGTGAAGTTGGGATGAGCCAAGTGGGGTTTAGTAGTTCGATACTTGCGGTAATCGGTGTCGCGCGAGAATCGTTGCCATGGGTCTTCGCTGGTGGCCGACCACTCGTTGCGAAGGGCACCATCGAACCCAAGCTCTACGACAAGGTCGAGCCCGGTGACGGTGACGATGAGTCCGTCTGACCGTGACGGGCGCACGTGATGAAGGTCATTAAAGAAGGGAAGGGAGACAACGGTGACGAGTTCGAACGCCGGGACGGAATAGATCAGGATCTCGGTCTGTGTGGGCACATACAGACGGTTCCCCTCCAAATGCCCGCTCTTAAAAAGGATGCCCGGCATCTCATCCGGGCAATGTGCGGAGGGCGTGGTGTATCCAACGATTGGTCGAGAGGTGCGCTTGGTCACGTCAAGCTCACAGACGATGGCGCGGTCGTAGTGCGCCTCATATCCTGTCGGCACCCGCGCATGCGGTATCACGGGCGCACCCTGGCGGCCACCGGTTACATAGAGCGTTCGGGCATAGGGACCACCGATGCCGAGCGTTTCCTGCGCGATGCGTGCACCCTCACGAACTGGATTCTATCGTGCGAAGATACCCCAATGGCTTCGCTAGGCGACCCGCCGCGGATCGTTCACGTGATCAACTCGCTGCAGATGGGTGGCGCGGAGACGATGCTCGCCCGACTCGTAGAGGCTGGCAACTCTCCCTTCCAGAACGTTGTCCTCCCTCTTCGGGGAGGGGGTGGGGTTGAGCAGAGGGTCAAGCAAACGGGTACGCTCGCTCGACCGGTTGGCGTGGACGGCCCTGCCGTGCTTTCGTCACCATTCCGGCTCGCGCGCCGCCTACGCGATCTCCAACCCGATCTGATCCAGGGCTGGCTGCCGCAGTCAAACTTGGCCGTGGTGGCCGTTGCCCCCCTGACTGGTCTGCGCGTGCCTGTCCTCTGGAACGTGCGCTGGACACTGTATGACTTTCAGACTGAACGTCTGCACAATCAATTGCTGCTACGCCTCAGCGGGCTCGTCGCTGGCAGGGTAAGCCGCATCATTTTTAACGCACGGATAGCTGTCCCACAGCATGCGCGCATCGGATACCCATCGGATAAGGCCGTAGTCATTCCAAATGGCTTCGACTTGACCGCGTTATCCCCCGACGAGGAGGCGCGGGCGACTGTTCGCCACGAGATGGCCATCCCAGGCGATGCGGTGGTCGTTGGAATGTTTGCACGGTACCACCCGATGAAAGCGCACTCTGCGAGTTTGGTAGCGGCGGCGCGCATGATCTCCATGGGTGTTGATGCGTACTTCGTATATGCCGGCACCGGAGTGGAAAATTCCAACTTGTCTCTGGTGCAGCGCGTCGACGAGCTTGGTTTGCGCGAACGAGTCCGGCTGCTCGGCGAACGCCAAGATGCCGCTCGGCTTTACACCGCGCTAGACATTTACTGGATGTCGTCCTGGGCCCATGGGCGTGGCGAGGGCTTTCCTAATACCGTCGCCGAAGCCATGGCCTGCGGCGTGCCGTGCGTGGTGACTGACGTTGGCGAAGCGCCCGAGATAGTTGGCGATACTGGGCTTGTCGTCCCCGCGGGCGATCCTCTTGCATTTGGCGATGCGTCCGCTCACATGGTTGCTAACCGCGACATGCTCCGTAGTCTTGGGCGTGCCGCCCGGCAACGGGTCGAACGCAACTACAGCATCGAATCAGTAGTCAGGCAGTATTGGGATTTGTATTCGTCCCAGTTAGAGAGCATGGCCGCAATCTAGAAACTCAGGTAGGCGCGCCAGCCTTTCGCGAGCGGGTGCGCCAATCCTTCGCCGGGGTCGTTTGCTGCCGCTATGCTGTGCTCGTGGCCGCGCTCGGCCAGCCGAGCATAGCTACGGCGTCCGAGCATCCAACCAAGGAGGTCGCGGATGTCGCTTCATGCTCTGCACGCCGGCGAACATGTCGTTAGAGGTTCGTCCGGGGACGACGCTTGATGAATGCCAAGCTTGGCCCTGGCCAACCGCGCGATGCCCGCCGGCACGTTGTCTTCATCATTCCGGCCCTCATCGTCGGCGGCGCCCAGCGCCAATTGGTCGAGCTGGCCAACGGACTGGATCCACAACACTGGAAGGTGACGGTACTGGTCTTTCGAGGTGGGGGCGACTTCGAGGCCGACCTAAGGAGGCGCGGGACGGAGGTCGTCGCCGTCGGCAAGGGAAGTCGGGCCGATTTGCTTGGCTTCGTGGCGCGGCTAGCATGGCAGTTGCGCCGCCTCCGCCCGGATGTCGTCCACGGCTACCTAGGTCCCGGTAACGTAATGGCGGCCGCTAGCAGAGTCGTGGCGCCGCGCCACGCCACGGTGTGGGGCGTTCGCGGGTCGGCGATGGATATGACGCGATACGACCGGCCAGCACGCCTTCTCGCCGGCATCGAGCATCGCCTGGTCCGGTATACAGACTTGATCATCTGCAACTCTTGGGCAGGACGCGAGGCCCACCTGGACATCGGCTACCCGCCGCGCCGGACGGTCGTCGTTTCGAACGGCATCGATGTCGCGGCCTTCGCCCCCGATGTGGTCGCCCGTTCGGAAATCCGGCACGAGTGGCAGATTTCCGATCGTGAACTAGTAGTCGGAATAGTCGGCAGGCTTGATCCTAAGAAGGACCACATCACGTTCCTGCGGGCTTCGGGCCAGCTTACCGACGTGCCCGGCCTGCGCTTCGTCAGCGTAGGCAACGATCCGCGTGGTCGCCGGGCTAAGTTGGCGGCCGAGGCCAAATCCCTTGGCGTGGGCGACCGTGTCACATGGCACGACGCGCGCAAGGACGTGGCCAAGGTTTACAACGCCCTCGATCTATTGGTCTCGGCTTCTGCGTGGGGCGAGGGCTTCCCGAACGTCGTTGGGGAGGCGATGGCGTGCGGGGTTCCATGTGTCGTCACGAATGTTGGCGACTCCGCCCTGGCCGTGGGAGACACCGGCTGGGTCTCTCCACCTTCGGACGTTATGGCGCTGGCATCTGCGATCCGCACTGCGATCGCGGACCGGGAGGCGCTGCTTTCGCGGGGAGCCCGAGCGCGACAACGCATCGTCGATGAGTTCAGTATCCCTAGGATGGTCGAGGAAACGTCACGATTGATGGGCGACCTCGTCGGGATGAATTTCGGCGAGGCTACGGTAGATTGATCGCCATTCAGGCGCGAGCCGACGAGCGTCATGGCGCTCCTCCACTAGTTGCCGTCCGGCATCACCCATGCGACGAGCCAAAGGGGGATCGTTGATTAATTGCTCGATAGCAGCCGCCAACTCGTCCGGCGTTTCCCGGAGGTAGCCGCTGACGCCATCGCGCACCACGTCGGTCACGCCCGGGATCGGCCGGGCTATCACGGGCAGGCCAACGGCCATCGCCTCAAGTACGACCAGCGGCAGCCCCTCCCACAGGGAGGGGAGCACGAATACCGACGCCTCCGCCAAGCGGCGATACAACTCGGATCGAGTCAGCCAACCGGTGATCGAAACGTGGCCAGGTTCGTGCTCCCCGGGGGGGCCGCCCAACCACGCGAAATCGGCCGCGTTCAGGCGGGGATCGCGTGACAGCACGCTGAAGGTGGCGAAGTCCTTCTGCGGCGTAATGCGCCCCGCGCTCACGATGCGCGGCCGCCCCGGTTTCCGGGGCAGTCTCTCCAGCAGCCCGTCGATCGTTTCCAGGTCGATTGCGTTGGGAATTTCGAGGACATGGCTCGCAAGTCGTTGGCCCTGCTCGAACTCCGACGGGCCGCAAGTAACGGTCACATGTGGCAGCCGTCCCATCAGCCATTCGATGCCCCAATAGCCGCGACGCACCCAGGGCGCAACGTCGCGTCGTTGAAACGCGTAGCCGTGCGGCGAGTAGAGGATTGAAGCGTGAGTTCCCAGGCGTGCGATCCTCGAAAGCGCCCCCGCCTTGCTGGAGTGCGCGTGGACAAGCGCTGGGCGAAAGTGCGTGATGATCCTCCGCAGCGCCTGCAGCGCGCGCGCGTCCTCGCGGACCGAAATCTCGCGCTGCACCTGCCACTCGATGAATCGAGTTGCCGGCGGAAAATCAGAGGCTGAGACGCTAGGGCTGTCGATGCGGCGGCCGTGGACCACTACGAGCTGGAAATCGGCCGCCACCGCCCACGCGACGCCCCGCATGACCTCGTATGAGCCGCCTCCGAACGACTCGATTGCCTGAAGCGCAATTCGCCTCCTTCGCACTTCGGTTCCTGGTTACTGGCACGAGATCAAATATCAATAGCCGCGACGGAGGAATACCGCGGGCACCGTCAGAAAGATCAATTTGAGGTCAAGGGCTGGTGACCATTGCTCGATGTAAGTGAGGTCCAGCTCGACGCGGTCGTCAAAGTTCTCATCCAGGCGGCTGCGAACTTGCCACAACCCAGTGATACCGGGCTTCATGCTCAGTCGGCGCCGATGCCACACATCGTACTCGCGCACCTCTCGCCCTGGGGCGGGCCGAGGCCCGACTAAGCTCATCTCGCCGCGGAGGACGTTGAAGAGCTGCGGCAATTCGTCGATGCTCAGCCTGCGCAAGGTGCGGCCGATGCGAGTAACGCGCGGATCGTCGACCATCTTGAATGCCGGGCCGCTCGTGGCGCTACGTGTCGCTAGCTCTGCGAAGCGATCCTCCGCATCCACCGTCATCGTGCGGAGCTTATAGATCGTGAATAGACGACCGTGCAGACCTACCCGCTCCTGCCGGAACAACACCGGGCCTCCATCATGGTGGCGAATTAGGACTGCCGCAATAAGGAGTAGCGGGCTAAACGCGAGGAGTCCGATCGCGGCCCCCGCTATGTCCACCGCCCGCTTCAGCAGAAAGCTAAACTCTCGACCTGTGTGGTATACGGCGGATCGAACCACGAAGCCATCGAGCATCTCCTCGACTGTCGCCCGGCTCGTAGTTCGCCGCTGAGGCAGCACCACGTGAAGGGGCTTTCCCTCCGACGCCGCCAACTCGGAAAGGGCCGCCGTCTGATCTCCACCGCCGAGCGGGCCACAGATCACAATCTCATCGACGGCCCGCGTGTGAAGGATCCTTTCGAGGTCCTCCAATCGGCCAAGTACGGGGCGGGACGGCTCTCCAGCATCAGCCGATGTAGTGACGTGCCCCACCACTCGGAATCCCAGGCTCCGTCGCGACTCAAAGCGGTCAGCGAATGACTGCGCGAGGTCACCGGTGCCAATGATTAACAGTTCCCGCTGAAATAGTCCGCGCTCACGCGCAGCTGCAAAAAGCAGACGGACGATGGCTCTGCTGGCGAGTGCTGCCGAGGGAGTGCCCACGAAAAGGACGAGGAGGAACAGGCGGCTGACTTCGGTCTCGCGTGTGAGAAACAAGGTCGATAGCGTGAACGCCGCGACCATGAGCGTTGCCCGGGCAATCTGTTTGACCTCGGTCTTCAGCGGCCACTTTGTGCGATGTGCATACAGCCCCTGCGACCACAAGGCGAACGTCCAGATTAACCCGAACAGGAACGCGGCCTCGCTGATATCGATGCGGAGTCGCTGCCAGAACTCAATCCATTGTCCGTCACCGAATCTAACGAACGAAACCGCAAAGAACGCCAACGCTGCCGCCGCCCAGTCGCCAAGGGCCATGCACAGTCGAAGCGGGAGCAGCCGTGCAAGCGGGAGCTCGCGCCACGGCGGATGTTGAACCGACCGAACGGCACGTACCGGAGAGGTTCCGCTAGCAATCACGAAAGGGCTCCGCGCGGTGCGGCAGCCTCAAGACACGTACGGACCATACATAGTCCTCCCCCAGTTGCGGCAAGAAGTGCCAGTCTGGGCATCCGGACACCTCCTCACTTCTCGCGGGCCGGTCTCGCCAGTGGCTACTACGCGGCAATCGGGCTCGATGGCGACCTGAAGGGCACGCCGCGCGTCAACGCCTCCCGTTCACGGGCACCCTACGCGCTGGCGCGGCAGAAAGATATCTCGAACCCAGAATGTGGTGACGCCAGTCAACGACCGGCGCGAGCGGCGACGGCCGCGGCGATCGGTAGCGTGCAGGCGACCCCGGCCCTACGGACAGCCTATGAGACAGCCTAGACGGCGGTCAGGGGCGGACGCCCGCGGGCGTTGGCGAACGTGGGATGAGCACGGAGGCGGCGTCCTGAGCACGGCTGAACTGAACTGCAAAACCGTTTACACGGGTTCGAGTCCCGTCGTCGCCTCCATCATTCTGACCGTCAAAGGAGCGTGCGATGGGATTCTCGATGACCCCGCCCCCCAACGATAGCTGGCACACCGGCTCGCTCAACCCCGGGACGGGCGGCGTGCGCGATGGCTACAAGCCGAATGTCGGCAGCGTCGCCGCCGTCACGAACCAGATGTGTCCTAAGTGAGCGCGGCTCGTGGCAGGCTGGCCAATAGCTCGTCCACGATTGCCCCGAACGGCTCCAGGGCATGCTCGACCGCTTCGATCGCTCCCTTCCCAAGTCCAAGGCTTGGCCCGCCCGGCGTGTCGGCTGAGGCGATCCAGCGACCATTGATCTCGCGCAGTCGCACGTCAACCCAGAAGGTCGAGCAGTGGAGCCTCAGCCAGATCATGGCGTGAGGTATAACGACCCGACCTTGCGTGCGACCTTGCGATGAGGCCTGTTTGCAGCCAGGTTGTCGGCCTGAACTGTGCGAGCGTCGTACCCTGCCATGGATGGCCATCATCGTGCAGAAGTACGGCGGCACGTCGATTGGCGACTCCGAGCGGATCAGGCGCGTCGCTGAACGGATCGTCGCCTCCGCGGCCACCGGCGATCGCATCTGCGTCGTCGTGTCGGCGATGGGCGGCGCGACCGACGATCTGATGGGACTTGCCGCGCAGGTGTCGTCGGATCCGCATGAGCGCGAGCTCGACATGCTGCTGACGGCCGGCGAGCGAATCTCGATGGCGCTCGTCTCGATGGCCATCATCGACCGTGGCCGGGACGCCGTATCGTTCACCGGCGCCCAGGCCGGCATCATCACCGACGCAGCCCACGGCAGGGCGCGGATCGTGGAGGTCCAGGCAAACCGTGTCGCCGACGCGCTGGAGGCGGGCACCATCGCCATCGTGGCCGGCTTCCAGGGCGTCTCGGCCACCGACGACGTGACCACCCTCGGCCGCGGCGGGTCGGACATGACCGCCGTCGCGCTGGCCGCCGCGCTGGGAGCCGACGTCTGCGAGATCTACACCGATGT
>JACDEL010000063.1 GCA_013816405.1 Chloroflexota bacterium
GTGCCACGGCGTGCGCAGCGGCCTCGCGGCGCGGCGTGGGCGGCGAGCCGGGGACGGCGCCTCATCCGAGCCGAGCGGCCAGGCCAGCGTCGCGGCCCCGCCGCGCTCGAGAGCATGGTCGTAGTGCAGGCGGCGGACCGGGTCGCGCAGCTCGCCCCAGGCGCGGTTCAGGACCGATGTGCGGCGCGTCGCCAGCAAATCCTCGCTGCTGCGATCCGGATGGTGGCGCAGCACCGCCTCGCGAAAGGCCGCGCGAAGCTCGGCCACGGTGGCCGACGGCTCGGCGCCGAGCACCGCGTAGTAGTCGCGGAGATCGACGCGACCGTCATCGGCCAGATCGGAGCTGGACATCCGATCGAGTCTAGCGTTGCTATGCTGCCCGGCAACATGGCCCAGACTTCACGCCCGGGCGCCGCCCGCCCAGGTCACCTCCTGATCATCGGCGGCGCTGAGGAGAAGCTTCGACAGCGACAGATCCTGTCGCGCTTTGCATCGCTGGCCGGCGGCGCGGAGGGTCGGGTCGCGATCGTCTCCACCGCATCGTCCCTCGGCGACGAGGCGACGGAGCTGTATCGGTCCCTCTTCGGGCAGCTCGGGATCACGGATGTGGTCGGCCTGCGACCGATCACCCGGGAAGAGGCGAACGACCCTGCGCTCGCCGCACAGCTCGAGGACACGACCGGCATCTTCATGACAGGCGGCAACCAGCTGCGCCTCTCCAGCGTGATCGGTGGGACCGCCCTGGGCAGGGCCATCATCGAGCGGCACCGCCACGGCACGATCATCGCCGGCACGAGCGCCGGTGCCTCGGCGATCAGCAGTCACATGGTCGCGTTCGGGACCAGCGGGACCTCGCCCAAGCAGCGCATGACTCAGATGAGCGCCGGGCTGGGGCTCCTGTCCGGGGTGATCATCGACCAGCACTTCGAGCAGCGGAATCGGATCGGGCGCCTGCTGGCCCTGATCGCGCAATCGCCAGCGCTGATCGGGATGGGCGTCGACGAGGACACCGCCGCGCTGGTCAGCCCATCGGGCGTGATGGAGGTGCTCGGCAAGGGCTCGGTCACCATCCTCGACCCCGCCAGGATCGAGACCGACGCCTACGAGGTGAAGCGCCATCGGCCGATCATGGTCAGCGGCGTCATCCTGCATTCGCTGCCGAGCGGCTACCGATTCGACCTGCGCCGCCGCCGCCTTCTCACCCCGCTTCGGTCCGTCGAGCTCAGCGAGCGACAGCAGACACAGCTGCTCGCCGCGGGCGACAAGGCGCGCCGCCTGATTCGGCGCGTGGCGGCCGAGGGAGCCGATGACAGCGCCCCCGAGCGCGCCCGCCGGCGCGCGATGCGCGCGCACCGTGACGAAGAGGCGAGCGAGTGAAGACGCGCGCTTCCGCAACGGGCAAGGCCGTCGCCTCGAAGAGAACCTCGGCCGACAAGCCGCGCGCGACCCTCAAGGTCATCGAGACGCGGGTGTACCGAGGCCCGAATTACTGGAGCTACGACCCGACCATCAAGCTGGTGGTCGACCTCGGGGTGCTGGAGGCGTTCCCGACCAACAAGATCCCCGGCTTCACCGACGGCTTGCTGTCGATGCTGCCGGGCGTCGGCCTGCACTCCTGCTCGACCGGCCAGACCGGCGGGTTCACCAAGCGTCTGCGGGCCGGCACCTGGGTCGGGCACGTTGCCGAGCACATTGCCCTGCAGCTGCAGCGCGACGCCGGCACCGAGGTGGGACGTGGCAAGACGCGCGGCACCGGCGAGCCGGGCCGCTATCACGTCGTGTACTCGTACGCCGAAGAGAGCGTCGGGCTGGCCGCCGGGCGCCTGGCGGTCCGGCTGGTCAACCACCTGGTCGAGCCGTCCCCGGACTTCAACCTTGCGACCGAGTTCGAGCAGCTCGTCCTGCTCGCCGAGCGCGCCGCCTTCGGCCCCTCTACCCAGGCGCTGCTCGACGAGGCCAGCCTGCGCGACATCCCCTGGATCCGGCTGAACGACCAATCGCTGGTCCAACTCGGGCACGGCGTCCACCAGAAGCGGATCCGCGCCACCATGACCTCGAACACCAGCTCGCTCGGCGTGGACATCGCCTCGGACAAGAAGCTGACCAACAAGCTGCTGGCCGGCACCGGCGTGCCGGTCCCCCGCGCCGACGTGGTCCGCAACGCCGACGAGGCGGTCGCCGCCGCGTCCCGCATCGGCTACCCGGTGGCGGTCAAGCCGCTGGATGGCAACCACGGTCGGGGGGTGATCCTCAACCTCGCCGATAAGGCGGCGGTGCGCGACGGCTACACCACGGCTCGCAAGGAGTCGCGCAATGGCGGCGTCGTGGTGGAGAGCTTCCTGACCGGCAATGACTACCGCTGCCTGGTGATCGGCGGGGTGCTCCGGGCGGTGGCGCAGCGAATTCCGGCCCATGTCGACGGCGACGGCACGCAGACGCTCGCCGAGCTGATCGAGGCGACCAATGCCGATCCGCGCCGCGGCATCGGCCACGAGAGGGTGCTGACCCGGATCAACGTTGACGACGAGTCGATCACCTATGCGGCCGAGCAGGGGTTCGGCCTGGCCGACGTGCCGCCCGCCGAGACGCGCGTCTTCCTGAAGCGCACCGGCAACATGAGCACCGGCGGCATCAGCATCGACCGCACCGAGGAGATCCACCCCGAGAACGCGGAGATCGCCGAGCTGGCGGCCCGGGTGGTCGGGCTCGACATCGCTGGCATCGACTTCATCTGCCCCGACATCAGCGTGCCGGTGCGCGAGACCGGCGGCGGCATCGTCGAGGTCAACGCTGCGCCGGGCTTCCGGATGCATACCAACCCGACCGAGGGGGAGGCGCAGTACGTCGCCAAGCCGGTGATCGACATGCTCTTCCCGCCCGGATCCGCGGCCCGCATCCCGATCGTGGCGATCACAGGCAGCAACGGCAAGACGACCACGGCCCGCATGATCGCCCACATTCTCAAGGGCATGGGACGCAAGGTCGGGATGACCAGCACTGACGGCATCGTGGTCGACGGGCGGCTCATTCGGCGGGGCGATATGAGCGGCCCCCGCTCTGCCTCGACCGTCCTCCAGAACCCGAACGTCGAGATGGCGGTCTTCGAGGTCGCGCGCGGCGGGATCCTGCGCGAGGGGCTTGGCTACGACCGCAACGACGTGGCGGTGGTCCTCAACGTGACCGGCGACCACCTGGGGCTGGGCGGGATCACCTCCCTGCGCCAGCTCGCCGCCGTGAAGCAGGTCCTGGTCGAGGCGGTGCCGCGGGAAGGCACAGCCGTTCTCAACGCCGATGACCCGCTCGTGGCGGCCATGGGTCGCCACTGCTCCGGATCGGTCATCTACTTCAGCATGGATCCCAACAACGAGGCGATCCGGCGCCAGGCGAGCCGCGGCCGGCGCTCCGTCACGATCGAGCCGGGGCGCAACGGGGACATGATCGTCCTGCGTCAGGGCCGCAAGAACCTGCCCCTGGTCTGGACCCACCTGCTGCCTGCAACCTTCGAGGGCAGGGCCCGCATGAACGTCCAGAACGCCCTGGCCGCCGCCGCCGCGACATGGGCCGCCGGCGCGCACCTGCACGACGTGCGCCAGGGCCTGCGCACCTTCACGACCAGCTACTTCATGGCTCCGGGGCGCCTGAACATGTTCGAGCTGGACGGCTACCGCGTGATCGTTGACTATGCGCACAACGCCCCCGCGGTGTCGGCGCTGGGCGAATTCGTGGAGCGCCTGACCGAGCCGTCGGCAAGTGGCCGGCGAGCACTCGTCACCGGCCAGCGGATCGGGGTGATGGCCACGGCCGGCGACCGCCGCGACGACGACATCGTCGAGCTGGGCCGGATCGCCGCCGCCTACTTCGACACGATCATCGTGCGCGAGGACGCGAACAATCGCGGGCGCAAGATCGGCGGCACCGCTGCGCTGATCGAGCAGGGAATCCGCGAGGCGATGGCCGGAGGGGCACGCTGCGCCAACGTCGAAACGGTGCTCGACGAGATGGACGCCACCCGCCACGCACTGGACATGGGGCACGAGGGAGACGTGGTGGTGGTCTGCGTCGACCACGCCAATGCGGTGTGGAAGGAGCTCCAGCGCCGGCAGCACGGCGGAGCATCGGCAGACCTGCCGGCGGCCATGATCGACGACCCCATCGACGTGCTGGACGACGAGATGGTCGCCCTCCAGGGCGACGGCTAGGCGCCGACCAGCTTGCGCAGCCGGTCGAACTGGACCGGCCGATAGCCCTCCTTCTCCAGCCAGGCAAACAGCTCGGCGCGCTCGACGTGGGTCATGACGGCGACGATGTCGCCACGGTGCGCGCGGGCGATCAGTGCCTGGAGCGCCTCCAGCTCGGTCGGATAGGCCTCCACGGGGCCTTTGTAGCCGGCCTCGTACAACCCCTCCCGCAGGATCTCGTTCATCTGCTCGAGATCGCGCCCGCGCAGGTAGTGGCGCTTCTCGGCGATCACGACGTCGTCTGCCTCGGCGCCCGCCAGTCGGCCGAGGCTATGGAGGATCTCATCGGTCCGGTCGCCCGCGGTGCCGATCCCCAGCCGCACCTTTCCCCGCGCGCGGCGGGATGCGCGTGCCGATGCTTCCGTCAGCTTGCGGCAGACCTCCAGCAGCCCTTCCAGGCCAGCCTCGTTATGGGCGAAGTCGACCACCACCAGCAGCCCGCGACGCTCGAACAGGTTGAGCCGGCCCGGGTTCAGCTCGCTGTCGAGCGCGAAGCTGCGCAGCCCATCGCCGATCGTTCTGGCAGGGATCCCCAGGGCGTCAGCGGCAGCCGCGGCGGCCAGGGCGTTGGCCACGTTGTACTCGGCCAAGCCGGCGAAGGTGACCGGCAGGTCCGCGATGCGGGCCACGCGTTGCGGGCGGCGGCCGGCTCCCAGCAGGATCAGCCACCCGCGCTGCACGATGGCGGCACGGCCGCCGCGATCGAGAGCAAGCTCGATCCGGGGGTTGTCGGGGTCCAGCGTGAACGGGTACCAGCTCCCCTTCGTCTCGCGGCGCATGCGCCAGGCCCGCGGATCGTCTGCGTTCAGCACCACCCAGCCGGAGCGCTTCGTGATGCGGGTCACCGCGCCCTTCACCTCGGCGAGCTCGTCGAGCGTGTCGATCCCCTGCAGGCCCAGGTGATCGGCCGAGACGTTGGTCACCACCGCCACGTCGTTGGCGGCATACCCGATTCCGCGCAGCAGGATCCCACCGCGTGCCGTCTCCAGCACGGCCAGCTCCAGCCTGGGTTGGGCCAGCACGCGCGCGGCGCCGCCATATCCGGTCCAGTCCCCCGCCTCCACCAACTCGGAGCCGATGTAGATCCCGTCCGAGTTCGTCATTCCCACGTTGATCCCGGCGACCGTTGCGATGTGGGCGATCAGCCGGGTGGTGGTGCTCTTGCCGTTGGTGCCCGTGATCGCCACGACCGGGATGTGTGGCCGCGGCAGGTTGGGCATCGGGCCAGGCGCCACTGCGCGCAGGGCGCGCAGCTCCTGTCGTGCCGTGCTGGCGCCCGTCGCGATGCGTGCCGCGGCTGCAGCGATCGCCTGGGCGCGGGCACGCCGACGCCAGCGGAAGGCGATCGCGGCACGGCGGTGGTCGTACGAGTGGCGAACCGTCACGTGGGGCACGGGAAGGTCGAGCGCAACGTGCAGGCGACGGAGCGCGAGTGCGGCAGCGGCGGCGACTTCCGAGGCGGCTCCGGGCGTGCCGGAGCCGAATTCGATCTTGATGGCGGGCCGGTTGTAGAACCGATTGGGGCCGTCCAGCACGCGCAGCTCGAGCAGCTCGACCTCGGCCTCCGGCCGCGCGTCGTTCGGCATGGCCGGCAGTATACTCACGCGCCGTGACCCTCCCCGATGGCCTCCAGGCTGCCGTCGCCGCGCGCTACGCGCGGTACGTGGGTGACCTTGCCAGCCTCGTCGGCGTCGATTGCGGTTCCTACACGCCGGCCGGCGTCAACCGCGTGGCCGACGCCGTCAGCGGGACGCTGAAGGAGCTGGGCGCAACGGTCGAGCGGATCCCGCACGTGCCGACCGACGGAGAGCGCCAGCTTGGGGACCTTGTCATCGGGCGCCTGGAGGGATCGGGCCCGCGGCTGCTGCTGATCGGTCACATGGACACCGTCTTCGAGCCGGGAACTGCCGCTCTACGACCGTTCAAGGTCGAGGGCGACCGCGCCACTGGGCCGGGCGTCAGCGACATGAAGGGCGGGCTGCTGGCGGGCCTGCACGGACTGGCGGCACTGCGCCGCGTCGAGCGTCGACCATCGGTGACCTTCGTCGCCAACCCGGACGAGGAGATCGGCTCACCGTTCAGCACGGCGCACATTCGCAAGCTCATCGCCGATCATGAGGCCGCCCTGGTGCTGGAGTGCGCCCGCGCCAACGGGGACATCGTCAGCGCGCGCAAGGGGATCGCCGACTACGAGGTCACGATCACCGGGCGCGCAGCACACGCCGGCGTCGAGCCCGAGAAGGGCCGCAGCGCCATCCTCGAGGCCGCCCACCAGGTGCTCGCCCTCCACGCGCTGAACGGGCGCTGGCCCAGCGCGACGGTCAACGCCGGCGTGATCGAGGGCGGGACCCGTCCCAACGTGATCGCAGCAAGCTGCCGAATGGAGGTCGACCTGCGGGCCGCGAGCGCCTCCGAATTCGAGATGGCCGCGGCCGAGATGGAGGGTATCGTCACTCGTCCCACCGTCGAGGGCGTCTCCGCCACGCTCCGCAAGGCAGCCTTCCATCCGCCGATGGAGCGAACCCCGGGCAATGCCCGCCTGGCGGAGCTCGCGATCTCCATCGCCGGTGAGCTTGGCTTCGAGCTGCGCGATGCGCTGACCGGCGGGGCGAGCGACGCGAACACCACCACTGCGGCTGGATTGCCCACCCTCGACGGGCTCGGCCCGGTCGGTGGCGACGACCACTCCGCCGACGAATGGCTCGACCTGACGAGCGTCGTTCCGCGCACCACCCTGCTGGCCGCGCTCATCGATCGGGTCGCCGAAGCGATCTGACGGCGCGTGTAGAATCGGCTTCCCGTGATCGATGAGTTCCGTCACCGCACGCGCCTCGAGGTGCGCCTTGGCGACCTGGATCCATTCGGCCATGTCAACAATGCGGTCATCGCGACGTACGTGGAGCAGGGACGCGTCCTCTACCTGCGCGACGTGCTCGGGACCGGGGCCGACCCGGTCACCATGCCCTTCATCCTGGCCATGCTGAAGATCGACTACCTGTCGCAGGTGATGTTCAGCGACGCAGTCGAGGTCGGCTCCCGGGTTGACTGGATCGGGAGGACCAGCATCGGCATGTCGCACCTGCTCATCAACCAGAAGGCCCGCGAGTTGGCCCGATCCGAAACGGTACTGGTCGCCTTCGACTACGACGTCGAGAAGCCGACTCCCGTGTCGGACGAGTGGCGCGCGATCATGGTGGCCCACGAGGGACAGGCCCTCAATCGGCCAGTGACCCCCGCATGAGCGACGCGCAGCAGTTCGACCTCCTGATCCTGGGTGGAGGGATGAGCTACGTGGGCGCCATCCGCGCCGCGCAGCTGGGCCTGAAGGTCGGCCTGGTGGAGCGCGACAGGATGGGCGGAACCTGCCTCAACCGCGGCTGCATCCCGACCAAGGCGATGCTCGAGACCGCGGACCTGCTGCACCGGGTCACCGAGCAGGGCGCGGAGTTCGGCCTGGCCGGTGGCGATGGCATCACCCTCGACTACCCCGCCCTCGGCAAGCGGCGCGATGCCGTTGTCGAGAAGCACGTCAAGGGCGTCGAGTTCCTGATGAAGAAGAACAACGTGACGATCCTGCGCGGCAACGGAACGCTGACCAGCCCGACCAGCGTGCATGTCAGCGGCGGCGAGTCCGGCGAGGTGGACGCGACCGGCACGGACCTCATCCTGGCCACCGGCTCGGCGCCACGCAGCCTGCCCGGGCTCGACGTCGACGGCGATCGGATCATCACTTCGGACGAGGCACTGAAGCGCGAGGCGGTGCCGGCACGGGTCGCCATCGTGGGCGCCGGCGCCATCGGCGTCGAATGGGCCAGCCTGTACAGCGACCTTGGCGCGGAGGTGCACCTGATCGAGTACCTCGAGCGCATCGTGCCCCTCGAGGACGCGGATGTCAGCAAGGAGCTGACACGCATCTTCAAGAAGCGCAACGTCAAGATCTACGCCGCCTCGAGCATCGACCCCAAGAGCATCGAGCGGACCAAGGGCGGGGTCCATTTCGCGGTCGAGGGGCGGGACGGCAAGACGCGGGTAGAGATGGAGACGGACGTCATCCTGGTGGCGGTCGGCAGGCGCCCCGTGACGGAGGGGATCGGCCTAGAGGACATTCCCGGCGTCGAGATGGAGCGCGGCTTCGTCAAGGTGAATGGCTTCATGCAGACCGGGGTCCCGCACCTATACGCCATCGGCGACATCGTGCCGGGCTACGCCCTGGCGCACGTGGCCAGCCACGAGGCGGTCGTCGCGGTCGAGAAGATCGCGGGGCACGACCCCGACCAGGTGCGCATGGAGCTCATGCCGCGCGTCACCTTCTGCCGCCCGGAGATCGCCTCGGTCGGGATGACCGAAGCCCAGGCGACCGATGCGGGCCACACCGTCAAGGTCGGCTCCTTCCCCTTCCGCGCGCTGGGCAAGGCCACCATCGTGGGCGAGGTCGACGGGTTCGCCAAGCTCGTCGCCGATGCGGAGACCGGCCTCCTGCTGGGCGCGCATCTGATCGGTGCGCATGCGGGCGACCTCCTCGCCGAGCCGACCCTGGCGTTGTTGCTGGAGGGGACCGCCGGGGAGATCGCGATGTCGGTCCACGCCCACCCGACCCTCACCGAGGTGCTGGTCGAGGCGGCGCTCGCCGTGGATGGCGCGGCGATCCACGTCTGAGACAATGAGCGCGATGGCGAACACCAAGGTCGCGGAGCTGGGACATAAGGCGCTCGGCCTGACCGATGCCGACGTGCTGGCCATGTACCGCCAGATGCTGCTCGCCCGCGCGGTCGACGAGCGGATGTGGCTGATGCAGCGCGCGGGCAAGATCGCCTTCATCATCTCCGGCCAGGGCCACGAGGCGGCACAGATCGCGACCACCTGGCCGATGCGTCCGAACCAGGACTGGCTGGCCCCCTACTACCGCTCGATCGCGTCCGCGATCACGTTCGGCATGAGCCCCGAGGACATCGTCACCGCCCACCTGGCCAAGGGCGACGACGTCTCGTCCGGCGGCCGCCAGATGCCCGGGCACTACGGCGCCGCGCGCTACAACATCGTCTCGCTCAGCTCCCCGGTCGGGACGCAGGTGCTGCACGCGGTGGGGATCGCCATGGGCGCATGGGTGAAGGGCGAGGATGTGGTGGCCCTCACGTCCTTCGGCGAGGGGACAAGCAACCAGGGCGAGATCCACGAGGCCATGAACTTCGCCGGTGTCCACAAGCTGCCGGTCATCTTCGTGTGCGAGAACAATGGCTACGCGATCAGCGTGCCGCTGGACCAGCAGGTTGGCGGCCTGTCGGTCGCGGCCCGCGCCCAGGGCTACGGCTTCCCCGGCGTCACGGTGGATGGCACCGATCCGCTGGCCTGCTACGCGGCTGCCAGGGAGGCGCACGACCGGGCCACGCGGGGCGAGGGGCCGACCCTGATCGAGGCCGTCGTGCACCGCCTCACCAGCCACTCGTCCGATGACGATCAGCGCCGCTACCGCGACCCGGCCGAGGTCGAAGACCTCAAGCAGCACGACCCGATCCCGCTCTTCGCGAGCCGGTTGGCAGCCGTCGGCCTGCTGACCACCGAGCTCGAGGAGCAGTACCGCGCCGAGGTCAAGGCCGAGATCAACGAGGCCTCGAAGCGCGCCGAGGCGCGGCCCGAGCCGGACGTCGCCACCGCCGAGCGCTGGGTCTATGCCGAGGAGGGTGGCTAATGGCCGAGCTGAACATCCTCGAGGCGATCCGGATCGCGATGGACGAGGAGCTGGAGCGCGACCCCAACGTGATGGTCCTAGGCGAGGACGTCGGCAGGAAGGGCGGCGTCTTCGGCGCCACGGAGGGGCTGTGGGCCAAGTACGGCGGGAAGCGCGTGCTCGACACGCCCCTCACCGAGGCGATGATCGCCGGGGCCGCGGCCGGGGCGGCCATCTACGGCCTGCGCCCCATCGCCGAGATGCAGTTCGCCGACTTCTCCTACCCCGCCTTCAACCAGATCGTGTCCGAGATCAGCCGCATGCGGTATCGGTCCAACAACGCCTTTGGTCTGCCGATGGTGATCCGCATGCCATACGGCGGCGGCGTGCATGGCGCGCTCTACCATTCGCAGAGCAACGAGGCCTACTTCACCTCCACCGTCGGCCTCAAGGTGGTCGCCCCAGGCACCCCGGCCGATGCCAAGGGACTGCTGAAGGCCGCGGTGCGCGATCCCGACCCGGTCATGTTCTTCGAGCACAAGAAGACCTATCGCCTCTTCAAGGCGGAGGTCCCCGACGGCGACACCGTGGTGCCGATCGGCGTGGCCGATGTCGCGCGACCCGGCAAGCACCTCTCGATCTTCTGCTACGGGTACATGCGCTTCTGCGCGCTCGAGGCGGCGGAGACGCTCGCTCGCGAGGACGGGGTCGAGGCCGAGGTGGTGGACCTGCGGACCCTGCGTCCGCTGGATACGGAGACGGTGCTGGCATCGGTCGCCAAGACCGGCAAGGCACTCGTCGTCCACGAGGCGAACCGGTTCGGCGGCTTTGGGGCGGAAGTGGCGGCCATCATCGCGGAACAGGCCTTCGAGCACCTGGACGGCCCGGTCACCCGGCTCGCCGGACCCGACGTGCCCGGTGTCCCGTTCCATCACAGCCTCGAGGACTGGTTCATGCTGAACCCCGCCAAGATCGTCGAAGCGGCCCGTGGGCTTGTCGCGTACTGATCGGCTACCCTGACGCGCATGGCAACCACCATCAAGATGCCGCAGCTCGGCGAGTCGGTCACGGAAGGCACGATCGAGCGCTGGCTGGTCAAGGAGGGCGACAAGGTCGAGCAGTACGACCCGCTCTTCGAGGTGGTGACTGACAAGGTCAACGCCGAGGTTCCCGCCGAGGTCGCCGGAACCGTCACCAAGATCATCGTGGGCGACGGCCAGACCGTGAAGGTCGGCACCCCGCTGGCGGAGATCGAGACAGAGGGTGCCACTGCCGAGGCCGCAGCACCCGCTCCCGAGCCCGCTGCAGCGGCGACGCCCGAAGCCGCACCCGCCTCGCCTGAACCACCAGCCGAACCCGAACCGGCAGCCGCAGCTGCTCGCGCTCCCGAACCGGCAGCTGCGCGCGCTCCTGCACCAGAGCCAGCGGCCGCTCCCCAGCCAGCCGCTGCAGCCGCTCCTTCGGAGCCGGCACCCGAGCCCGCGGCTGCGGCCCCGCCACGGCCGGCGGACACGGAGCCCGCCACGCCATCAGCGCCCGACACCAATGGGAGCACTCGGATGACCCCGGCGGTCAGGCGCCTGGTGCGGGAGCACGGGATCGACATCACGCAGCTTCGTGGAAGTGGCGGCGGTGGGCGCGTCACGCGCGAGGACGTCCTTGCCTTCGTCGCATCCGGAGCGGCACCCGCCACCGCCGAGAATCCCACGCCTGCCGCAGTGGCAGAGCCCGGGGGTGCCGAGCCCGGGGCTGCCGAGCCCGCGGCTCCCCCGCCGACGCCGGTCCCGGCACCGATGGCCGAGACTACAGCCCCACCGCCGGCAGCAGCGCCACCTGCAACCCCTGCCCCCGAACCCGCGGCCGCACCTCCAGCGCCTGCCTACACCGCGCCGGCTCCACTCCCCGCCCCCACCGGCGGCGACGTCGAGGTTCCCCTGAGCCAGATGCGCAAGGGGATCGCGGCCAAGATGACGCGCGTCAAGCAGACCGTCCCCCACGCCTACACGGTTGTGGAGGTCGACATGCACAACGTGGTCCGCTGGCGCGAGACGAACCAGGAGGCGTACAAGTCGCGCGAGGGGATCGGGATCAGCTACGTGGCAGCGGTCATCAAGGCCGTCACGGAGACCCTGCGCCAGCACCCGACCCTCAACAGCCAGTTCGCCGAGGATCGGATCGTCCTCAAGCAGGCGATGAACATCGGCATCGCAGTGGCGGTCGACAACGGACTGCTGGTGCCGGTCATCGCCAACGCCGACCAGCTCAGCATCAGCGGCGTGAACCATCGTATCCAGGACCTGGCGGCCCGCGCCCGAACGAACAAGCTGCGTCTGGACGAGATCCAGGGCGGGACCTTCACGGTCAACAACACCGGCTGGTTCGGATCGGTCTCATCCATGCCGATCATCAACAGCCCCGAGGTCGCCATCCTGTCCATGGAGGCGATCGTCAAGCGCCCCGTGGTGATCAGCGTCGAGGGCGAGGACGTCATCACCGTTCGACCGATGATGAACATGACCTGCTCCTTCGATCACCGCGTGCTCGACGGAGCCCAGGTCGGCAACTTCCTGGCCGATGTCCGCAAGCGACTCGAGGGCTGGGACCCGGCTACCCCGATCGGCTAGCTCGCCGGACGTGTCTCCCGATAGGCGGTCATGAGTCGCCCCGCGTCGGCTGGCGGCAGGAACGGCGCCAGGTCAGCGCCGGCGCGCAGGGGTCGCAGCTGGCCAGGAGGGAGGCCCGCCGGATCCAGAAGTCGGGATCGGTCGCCCATCGGTCCAGCACCGGCGTCACCCCGGCCGGCGCACGCGCCAGGATGCCGCCGACCACATCGGTCGCAAGAGCGTCGACCAGCGCCCAGGTCAGGGATTCGCGCAGCAGCCGCTCGATCGCCGGCAGGTCGGCGAGGCTGAGCAGCTTCGGATGGAGCTCGAGCACGACCGATGCCATCCGCCGCTCATGCACCGGCTGCGCCCAGAGTGCCCTCACCAACGCAACGAGGTCGTCGTGGGTGAGTGGCTTTGCGCCTCGCACGAGCGACCGCACCACCCAGCGAATCTCCCCGACCGATGCACCGAGGAAGTCGAGGTCGCTCTTGAGGTAGCGCTTCTCCTGCTCCGCGCGCTCCGGCCGTGCCACGGCGCGCAGTTCGTCGGTGATCAGGCCGGCAAGCCGCCGCGCGTCGGTCATGTCGCGGGCCGCAGGCGGAGGCCGCGCAGGAGCTGAGCGTTTGCCGCGACGATGATCGTCGAGGCGCTCATTGCCACCGCACCCAGGCTCATCGGGAGCACGAAGCCGATGGGTGCCAATAGACCGGCGGCGACCGGAATGGCGAGCGCGTTGTAGCCGGTCG
>JACDEL010000064.1:0-4575 GCA_013816405.1 Chloroflexota bacterium
CCGCGGCCCTGGCCAATGCGCAGGTGGCCGGCGAGGCGAAGTTGATTGTCGAGCGCTATCCGGACGCGGATGGCGCCGCACTCCGGGTCCTGGCCGACGACCTGCGGGCGGCGACCGGGCGCTTCGTGGCGGTGGTCGCGGGCGAGCATGGCGGTCCGTCGATCCTGGTCGGCGCCAGCCGCGACCTCGTCGGGGAAGGCTTCGACGCCTCGGCGATCGTGCGCGAAGTGGCGCCGATGATCGGTGGTGGGGGTGGCGGTCGCGCGGAGCTCGCGCAGGCTGGGGGCAAGGATCTCGCCGGACTTGACGAGGCGCTGCGCGAGGGAGTACGCCTGGCGCTCGAGGCGCTCCAGCGGATCGAGAACGGCTGACGGTGCAGGACCGGCTGAGAAGCCTCGTCGAGCGCCTGACCAGGGTCAGTGGGCGCTCCTCTGGCGGTCCCTCGGCGCTGGTCGCGCTCGACGTCGGGACCGAGTTTGCCAAGGCCCTCGTGCTGGCCATCACGCCTGACGAGGAGGGTCGCCTGGTCGGGTCGGTCCGAGGATCGGGTCGGCAGCGCCAGGGGCTGACCCACATGCAGTCAGGGACGGTCAGCGACATCGACGCCGTCGTGGCCAACTGCTCGCGCGCCCTTACTGAGGCCCGAGAGATGGCGGGCCTCCAGGCGACCTCGGCGGTGATCGGCATCGCCGGCGAGCTCGTCAAGGGCACGACCTCGAATGGGGCAGTGCGGCGGGAAGCTCCGCACGTGCCCATCACAGAGAAGGAGCTCCAACAGATCGTCGAGCAGGTCCAGATCGAGGCACTGGCGGACGCGGAGCGCCGGATTGCCTGGGAGAGCGGCGTCGAGCGCCTGGACGTGCGCCTGGTGCATGCCGCGGTGGTCGAGCTCAAGATCGACGGCTACCCGGTGAGCAATCCGATCGGCTTCACAGGGGCGCAGCTCGAGCTGTCGGTCTTCAATGCCTTCGCGCCGATGGTGCACCTTGGCGCCCTGCAGTCGGTGGCGAGCCAGCTCGGCCTCAAGCTGCTCGGCGTGATCGCGGAGCCGTACGCGGTGGCGACCTGCCTCGACCCCGGTGAGCTGGGCGATGCGGGCGCCGTCTTCGTCGACATCGGCGGCGGGACGACGGACGTGGCGCTGGTCCGTCACGGAGGCGTCTCGGGGACGAAGATGCTGGCGCTCGGCGGCAGGGCATTCACCAAGGGGCTTGCCGAGCGCTTTGCTCTCTCCTTCGCGCGCGCCGAGACGCTGAAGCTCGCCGCGGCGGAGGGCGAGCTGCCCGAGCAGGTCGATCGCGCGACGCTGGCCGAGGCGCTGGCCGAAGATGCGGCCGTATGGCTGGGTGGCGTGGAGCTGATGATCAGCGACCTGGCAGAGGGTGAGCTGCTTCCCGGCCGCGTTTACCTGTGCGGCGGGGGTGCGGAGCTTCCCCAGATCGCGGCTGCGCTGGATGGCGACGAATGGTGGCATCGGCTTCCCTTTGCGCGAAAGCCCCAGGTTCGGCCGCTCTCCCCGGCGGACGTGGTGGGACTTCACGATGCGAGCGGGCAGCTGGCGACTCGCCAGGACGTGACCCCGATGGCGCTGGCGCACCAGGCTCTCATCCTCGATGCCAGCAGCAGTGCGGCTGAGCGCGCGATGCGTGCCGCGGTACGAGCGATGCAGCTTTGAGCCCTGCGGACGGGGAGCCGCAGCTCCTCTACCTTGAGCCGGACGACGAGATCACCTCGGTGATCCGCCGCCTGCGTGGTGCCGATGCGGGACGCGTCGTGCTGGTCGCCCCCGGGCGTAGCCGGGCGACCTCCAGCGTAGTGGCGCTGCGCCTGCTCCAGCGGGCCGCGGTCGAGACCGGTCGCTCCGTGGCACTGGTGGCGGATGCCTCGACCCGGTCTCTCGCCGGGGAGGCCGGCGTCGCTGCCTTCGCCTCGGTCGCTGATGCGACCTCGCCGACGCCATCCCCGGCTGAGCCGATGACTCCAATGCGTGCGCCGATCCACGTCGTGCGCGGCGCCGGCGGAGCGCGCCCCCAGCCCGCCAGGCCGATCGTCGCCACGGACGGCATGGAGGAGACGGTGGCCGTTCACCTGCCACCGCCAGCGGCATCGGGTCGCGGAGACAGACGGCCCCGTGGTCTGCCACGTTGGCAATGGCGGGTGGCGCTGCTGATCACAGCCCTTGCGGCGGGCGCCGCAGTGCTGCCCGGCGCGACGGTCACGATCACGCCAGCCACGACTCCCGTCGGGCCGGTCTCGATTCCGGTGACGGTCGACGTTTCCGGGCACGTGACCGGCCAGCTCGAGGCAACCAAGCCAGGCACCGCCACCGGTGAGCGGCTGGAGCAGGTGGCTGCCACGGGGATCGCGACCTTCATCAATTGGAGCCTGGTGGCGGTCGAGATTCCGAAGGGAACCCAGGTCTCAGTCGGCGGAACAACCGCGTTCAGTACCGTGGAGCGGTTCGTCGTCCAGCGCGGTCGCTTCAACGGCAAGGCAATCCAGCCGGGACAGGGCAGCGTCGGAGTGGTTGCGGTCGTGGCGGGATCTGGCGGGAATGTGGCCGCCGACGCCATCGACACGGTCGACGACGACGGGGTGCGGCTCTTCTTGCGTGGGTCTCCGGATAACCCCAACCGGCTGGTCAGGAACTCCGATCCAACGACCGGAGGCACGGAGACGCCGCACACCGTGATCCAGCAGGGGGACGTCGATGCCGTCGTGGCCGCCATCAAGGCGGATCTCCAGGCGCAGCAGGAGGCCAGGCTGGCCGGAGAGCCGGATCGGCTGTATGCCGCCGCTCCAGCCGAGGAGCTGCCAAACATCGACATACCCGAAGGACTGGTCGGCACGGAAGACCAGGGCACCTTCGAGCTGCGCGGGACGCTGACCTTCGATCGTGCGTACGGTTCTCAGGCCCAGGCGGAGGCGACCGCCTCCACGACCTTCCTGTCAGGCGGCGACGAGGTGCCGCCCGGAACCGCGATCGTGGCCGACTCGATCCGAGTGAATCTGGGGCCGCCGACGCTGGCCGGAGGGCGCCTGGACCTGACGGCTTCAGTGACTGCCGCAGCGGCCGCCATGATCGACGGGGCCCAGGCGCGCGACCGCATCGCCGGGCTGACCGTTCCCGAGGCCAAGGCTCAGCTCGCCCCGCTCGGCGATATTGCGATTGACCTCTGGCCGGGCTGGGTCGATCGACTCCCGGGGCTGACGTTCCGGATCGACATCCGCGAGGAGGTCCAGACGCCGATCGAATCACCCGGCCCGTCGGTCAACCAGTGAGCACGATCATCGGGCTGGACCACGGCAGCAAGCGGATCGGCGTGGCCGTCGGCAACGAGGAAACCGGGCTGGCCTTCCCCCGTAGGGCACTGCTGCGCCGCAAGGTCGCTGCCGACATCGAGCAGATTGGGGCGCTGGCGCGCAACGAGGGCGCGACGCGGATCGTGCTTGGCCTCCCGCGCAACATGGACGGGAGCGAAGGAGCGCAGGCGGTCGCGGCCCGAGCATTCGGGGCGCAGCTGGCCGCTATCGGCCTCGAGGTCGTCTTCGCTGACGAGCGGCTGACCAGCTGGCAGGCGGGGGAGCAGCTGGCCGATGCGGGGCGCCGGCCGGAGAGGGCATCGGGCGAAAAGGATTCGGCGGCCGCCGCCCTCATCCTGCAAGAATGGCTCGACCGCAGGAGACCAGATGACCCGACAGCCTGATCCACGCTGGAACCAGAACGAGCAACGCAACGCTCGCATCCGCGAATTGCGCGACCAGCGCGAAGGGCCGGTGCGCCGTCGGCGCACCTTCCAGCCGCTGACCCTGGCGGCGTGGTTTGCCGGCGTGATCGCGCTGCTCGGCGTCCTGATCTTCGTGGGGCTGCTGGCGCTGTCGCCGAGCCTCTTCTCGTGGGTTGAGGAGCATCCCGGCTCGATCGAGCACGGGGTCGTGCGCGACTTCGTGGAGTGGTACCGGCCGAACGCTCTGGCCGACGCACCCGCCGGCGGGGATGGACAGCGGATCACGGTGGAGGTGGTGGCGGGCACCAATGACGCCGAGATCGGCCAGCTCCTGTTCGAAAAGGGCATCATCGGCAGCCAGCTCGCCTTCCAGTACGCAGTGCTGCAGGCCGGCCGCTCGGGCGACCTGCAGGCCGGCGTCTACGACCTCTCCCCAGCGCTGCGGCCCTCGGAGATCGTGGCTGCCCTGAAGCAGGAGGTGGGCGTCGAGGTCACGATCAAGCTCACCGAAGGCTGGCGACTGGAGCAGGTGGTCGGCTACCTGGGCACCACCAAGCTGACGATGAACCTCCAGGAATTCGCAGCGGTCGCCAAGACACCGCCGGCGGACCTGAAGGCCGAGTTCGACTTCCTGGCCGATCTGCCGGAGGGACGGAGCCTCGAGGGCTATCTCTACCCCGACACCTATCGGATCGAAGCCAATGCCACTGCGCGCCAGGTGCTCGAGAAGCTGCTCGGCACCTTCGGGGAGCGGCTGACGCAGGAGATCCGCGACGGAATCGCCGCCCAGGGCCTGACCATCGACCAGGCGGTCACCCTCGCCAGCATCGTCGAGCGCGAGGCGGTC
>JACDEL010000064.1:4585-13042 GCA_013816405.1 Chloroflexota bacterium
ACGCCGAGCGGCCGCTGATCGCGGGCGCCTACCTGAACCGCATCAACAACCCCTCCGCCGGCACGGTTGGCCTCCTCAATGCCGACCCGACTCTCCAGTACGGGCTGGCCACCGCCGAGTTCGGATCGCGGGCGATCTCGGAGTGGCAGGGGATCGAATGGTGGGCGCCGCTCCAGACTGCCGGGGGCGAGGTGGCGCTCCCTGAGGGGCTGGGCGGGTACCAGTCGTACCTCGTCAAGGGACTCCCGCCGTCGCCGATCGCCTCGCCGCGCATCGCCTCGATCGCCGGCGTCGCAGCGCCGGAGACGGCCAGCGGCTACTACTACTTCGTGGCTGCCTGCCCCGGCGGCGTGCGCGACGGATCGCACTACTTCGCGGCCACCCTGCCGCAGCACGAGGCCAACATCGCCAAGGCGAGCGCCGAGTGCCCCGGGCAGTGATTGGCAGAACGGCATGATCGATACCGGCGACATCAAGAAGGGCGTCATCATCGAGCTGGACGGGCAGCTGATGAAGGTCCTGGACTGGACGCACATCAAGATGGCGCGAGGATCGGCACAGGTGCGCATGAAGCTCCAGAACGTGCGCCGGGGCGACATCGTGGAGCGCACATTCCAAGCCGGGACGCGCTGGCCTCGAGCGCGGGTGGAGCAGCGCAAGGTGCAGTACCTGTACGGCGACGGCGATGGGTTCCACTTCATGGATAACGAGACCTATGACCAGTTCGCGGTTAGCGCGAAGCAGATCGGCGACGACGCCCGCTTCCTCAAGGAGGGGACCGAGGTCTTCGTGAGCATGTACGACGCCGAGGTGCTGGGAGTCGACCTGCCGATAGCGGTAGACCTGCGGGTGGTGCAGAGCGATCCGGGCTTCGCCGGCGACACCGCCACCGGCGCCAAGAAGTCAGCCACGCTGGAGACAGGCCTGGTGGTGCAGGTGCCGCTCTTCGTCAACGAGGGCGACGTGCTGCGCATCGACACCCGGACCGGCGACTACATGACGCGTCTGCAATAAGCCGATGACTGCCGATTCCGACCAGGCAACCCTCTGGGAGGCGCCGCGACCGGCGCCGCGCATCCTGCGCGTCTCGGACCTCAACCACAGGGTGCGCGTCCTGCTCGACGGCGACCCCGCGCTTGCCGACGTGTGGGTCGAGGGCGAGGTCAGCCAACCGTCGTACCCGCCGTCGGGGCACTGCTTCTTCGTCCTGAAGGACGCTGCTAGCCAAGTCAAGGCGGTCCTCTTCCGCGAGGAGCTGGCCCGTGCCACGGTGCGACCGGAGCACGGAATGCACGTAATCTGCCACGGCAAGGTGCGAGGCTACGAACCGCAGGGCAGCTACCAGGTCTATGTCGAGTCGATCACCCCTGCGGGCGCCGGAGACCTGCACCAGCAGTACGAGGCGCTGCGCACCAAGCTGGCCGCGGAGGGGCTCTTCGACGCGGCGCGCAAGCGCCCGCTCCCGCGTTGGCCGCGGCGGATCGGGGTCGTCACCTCGCCGATGGGCGCCGTGTGGCGCGACATCGGGAACGTGCTTCGCCGGCGGTACCCGATCGGCCATCTGATCCTGTCCCCGACGATCGTCCAGGGACCCACCGCCTCCGGGGCGATCGTGCGTGCCCTGCACCGCCTCTACGCCGACACTGGGATCGACCTCGTCATCCTGGCCCGCGGCGGAGGGTCGCTCGAGGACCTGTGGTCGTTCAACGACGAGCGCGTGGTGCGCGCCCTGATCGAGGCGCCGATGCCGGTGGTGGTGGGCGTCGGACACGAATCGGATGTGACGCTCGCGGACTTCGCCGCCGACCTCCGGGCGCCGACGCCCTCGGCGGCCGCCGAGCAGGCAGTCCCGGACCTCGTCCAATTCCCGGCCATCCTCGATCGCCTCCGGGACCGGGCCTCGGCCGCGATGATCAGCGGCCTCGCCGAGCGGGGCACCTTCCTGGGCCAGGAGGGGCGTGCCCTCACGCGCCTGTTGCCCGACACCGGCGCGGCTCGCCAGCGGGCAGCGGAGCTCGTAGATCGTGGCCACCGCGCGTTGAGCGCCCGAACCGCCCGCGATCTGGCTGCGCTGCAGGGCGTGGCGGATGCCCTGCGCGCCCTGTCGCCGGCAGCCACCCTGGAGCGCGGCTATGCCGTGGCACGGCTCGCGGATGGCACGATCGTGCGCGACCCCGCCCAGGCCGTTGTGGGCGAGCCGCTGGAGGTGGTGGTGGCACGGGGTACCATCGCCACCCGCGTGGAGACGACGGCCGGGTCGGACGAGGAGGTGCTGTGAGGAGCGAGCCCGAGGCACCCCCCGACCTCGCCGCCCGTCCCTTCGACGAGCTCGTCGCCGAGCTGCAGCGCATCGTCCAGGCGCTGGAGGCGGGCAACCTGCCGCTCGAGGAGAGCATCGCCCGCTACCGGGAGGCGCTGCGCCTCCACGCGGCGGCGGAGCTGCGGCTGCGCGAGGCAGAGCTGACCATCAGCGAGCTCGGGCGGGGCATGGGCGCCGCGGCCAGTGAAGAGACGGCCGCCACGGACGAGGGATAGCCGGGTGGCGGCTGCGGAGCGCCTGCGCCGGCCCGTGCTGTCCGACGCCCCGGCGCTCGGCGCCCTGGCCGCCAAGCTGGGCTACCCGACCAGCGCCGAGGAGCTGCTGGATCGCCTCGCCGCTCTTCATCCAACCGACGCCGCCGTCCTCGTTTCCACAGATGCGAATGACCAGCCGACCGGCTGGTGTCATGTCGAGATGCGGCGAACGCTGGTCGAACCGATGAGCGCGATGGTCCTCGGCCTGGTCATCGGCGAGGGGCATCAGTCGGCCGGGATCGGTGCCGAGCTGCTGGCCGCTGCAGAGCGCTGGGCACGCGCTCGTGTCTGCCGCCAGCTGGTGCTTGCGACACGGATCACGCGCAAGCGGGCGCATCGATTCTACGCTCGGGAGGGGTATGAAGTCTGGAAGACCTCGTACTTTTTGACCAAGGCGCTCGACTGACCTGGCCCCTCTCCTGACCTATACTTTCGCGCGCCACTGCCACGCGGAGAGTCCTTGCCGATCCTCGACACGCTGAACGACCCAGCACAGCTGCGCGGGCTGAGCCCCGCGGAGCTGGACGCACTCGCCGGCGAGCTCCGCGAGAAGATGATCCGGACGGTGCAGCAGACCGGCGGCCACTTGGCCAGCTCGCTCGGCGCGGTCGAGCTCACCCTCGCCCTTCATCGCGTGATGAGCTCGCCCGACGACCGAATCGTATGGGACACCGGACACCAGGCCTACGCCCACAAGCTGCTGACGGGTCGCCGCGATCAGTTCCACACCCTTCGCCAGCTGGACGGAGTCGGCGGCTTTCCGCGGCGCAGCGAGAGCGATCACGACGTCTTCGACGGGGGCCACGCCGGGACAGGAGTCAGCATCGCGGTCGGGCTGGCCGCGGCACGCGACCTGCTTCCGCATCGCGATCCGGGGCGGCGGCAACGGATCGCGGTCTGTGTCGGCGACGCGGCCATGCAGAGCGGCCTGACGCTCGAGGCGCTCAACCACCTCGGCAGTGAGCGGCATCGCCTCCTGATCGTGCTCAACGACAACGAGATGAGCATCAGTCCCTCGGTCGGTGGCCTCTCGACGCGCCTCAACAAGCTGCGCCTGACCCGCGCCTACCAGGAGACCAAGTCGATGACGCAGCGGGTGCTGCCTCGTATCCCGATCATCGGCCGCCTGCTGTTCAGTGCCCTGGCCTTCACCAAGGAGGGCTTCAAGCGGTCGTGGGCCAAGGTCGGCTTCTTCGAGGACATGGGGATCACCTACATCGGCGTCCTCGACGGCCACAACCTGGCGGAGCTGGAGCAGAGCTTCGAGCGCGCCTTCGCGCTGCCCGGGCCGGTGCTTGTCCACGTCAAGACGATCAAGGGGAAGGGCTATGGCCCGGCGGAGATGGACAGCATCAGCTTCCACGGCGCCAGCCTGCCGCCCATCGACCTTTGCCTGATCGACCCGACCGAGGAACCACTGCCGCCCGAGAGCGAGCCGCGACGACGCCCGAAGACCTATACCGCCACCTTCGCTGAGGAGCTGGTGCGGCTGGCGACCGATGACGATCGGATCTGCGCCATCACCGCGGGCATGCCGACCGGGACCGGGTTGTCTCGCTTCGGGGCGCGCTTCCCATCGCGCCTCTTCGACGTGGGGATCGCCGAGCAGCACGCTCTGACGATGGCCGCCGGCCTGGCCCTGGGCGGGAAGCGCCCGGTCGTCGCGCTGTACTCGACCTTCAGCCAGCGGGCGTACGACCAGCTCGTGCACGACATCTGCCAGAACGACCTGTCGGTCCTGCTGGCAATCGACCGCGCCGGCCTGGTTGGGGAGGATGGCACGAGTCACCAGGGCATGTTCACCCTCTCCGCGCAGCGCGCCCTGCCGAACCTGGTCATCGGCTCGCCCAAGGACGAGCAGGAGCTGCGAGACATGGTGGTGACGGCACTTGCCCATGCAGGGCCGATCAGCCTCCACTATCCCCGCGACCCCGGCGAAGACCTCCCCGACCGGGATGGCTCCGCGCTCCAGATCGGCCGTGGCGAGGTCCTGCGAAGTGGCGGCGACCTGCTGCTGGTCGGCTTCGGACCGATCGTGCAGCGGTTGCTGCGGGTTGCCGAGACGCTCGAGCACGACCACGGCCTGGCGTCGACCGTCATCAATGCGCGCTGGGCGAAGCCGCTCGACGAGGACCTCATCGCCGCCGAGTCGGTGGGCCGGCGACTGGTGGTAACCGCCGAGGAGAGCGCCGCCATGGGCGGATTCGGCGACGGCGTGCTCGACGCACTCAACCGCGCGGGGATCCGGGTGCCGCTCCTCAAGATCGCCCTGGCCGAGGGGTTCGTGCATCACGGTGCCGTCGAGGACCTGCGGCGCCAGCAGCGGATCGACGTGCCGGGGATGCTGGCCCAGATCCGCGAGGCGCTCAGCCTCGAGGCTCCCATTGTGTCGACCCCTGGCGAGCCGTCGAGCGCAAGCGCCGCCTGACCGGCATGGCCCGGGTCCGCCTCGACCAGCTGCTCGTCGATCGTGGGCTCGCATCGAGCCGCGCCGTGGCCCGGGCCCTGCTCCTGGCAGGCGAGGTCGAGCTGGTCGGTGCGGGCAGCCGCACCCTGAAGCCGGGCCAGCTCGTCGATCGTGACGCGCAGCTGTCGGTCGTTGCACGCCGTCGCTGGGCCTCGCGCGCCGGCGACAAGCTGGAGGCGGCGCTGGACGCGTTCGCGGTCGATTCCACGGGCCTCGCCTGCCTGGATGCCGGCGCCTCCACTGGCGGGTTCACCGACGTGCTCCTCGCCCGTGGAGCGCGGGTCGTGTACGCGGTGGATGTCGGTCGCGGACAGCTGCTCGACCGCCTGGCCCGCGATCCTCGCGTGGTCAGCATGGAGCGCACCAACCTGCGATCGCTGCTCGACCTGCCGGAGCCGATCGACCTCGCCACGCTCGACCTCTCCTTCATCTCGCTCGGCCTCGTCCTCCCTGCCGTGCGCGGGCTGCTGCGAGGCGGGGGACGGGTGATCGCCCTGGTCAAGCCACAGTTCGAGGCCGGCCGGGAAGCCGTCCCGCGCGGGGGCGTGGTGCGAGACCCCGCCACGCACCGCAACGTGCTCCTGCAATTCGGCGTGGACGCCGTGGGCGCGGGCTTCTCGCCGACGGCAGTGATCGCCTCGCCGATCGTGGGTGCCGACGGCAATCGGGAGTTCCTGGCCCTCCTCCAGCCTGGAGACGAGCCGGCGTCGGCATGGTCGTCGCAGCTGGACAGCGTGGCGCCTTCTCCCGTGTGACGGGCGCGGTAGGATGGCCGGCATGAAGCGCAAGCCGGCCGCGGCTGCCGAACAGCTGAGCGTCTTCGAGGAGCTTGCGGCACTGCCCGAGCCGATCCACGAGCCGGCGTCCGACACGATGCGCCAGATCGTCTCGCTGCGGATGCCCGACGCGCTGCTGGTGCGGGTCGAGCAGGTGGCCCGAGGACGTGGCGTTTCCCCATCGAGCCTGATGCGCGCCTTGATCGCGGCGGGGCTGGATCGGTCCTACGCCGCCATCACCCCCGACGAGCTGACCGCCGAGCTTGCGTCATTGCGGAAGGGGATCGACGAGATCGCCACGAGGCTGCGGACGAGCGAGTGAGGCGCTTCGGTTTCGCGTTCAACCCGACCAACCCACAGGCCCGCGCCACGCTCGAGCGTGCACGGGCGTGGTGCGCGGCAAACGGAGTCGATGGCTGGGAGGCGGAGGCCGACGACGGCGACCGGATCACGGCCGAATGCCGGGAAAGCGACCTCGTCTGCGTGCTCGGCGGCGACGGCACCTTCCTGCGCGCGGCGCGCGGGATCGGCGATTCGGCGGCTCCGACCCTTGGCGTCAACCTGGGGCGCGTCGGGTTCCTGGCCAAGGTCGAGACCGATGACCTGGAGCAGGCCCTCGGCAAGGTGGCCAGCGGCGACTTCGCGCTCGAGGATCGGTTCCGGATCGAGGCCACGCTGCTCCGCGCGGACGGTGAGCGGGTGCGCCACGCCTGCCTGAACGAGGTGGTCGTGGCGCGCGGCCCGCGTGTGCGCATGATCCAGGTCGAGGTCGAGGTGAGCGGCAGCCACCTGGCGACCTGGGTCTCCGACGGCGTGGTGGTGGCCACCCCGACCGGCTCGACGGCATATTCCTTCAGCGCCGGGGGATCGGTCCTCGATCCTCGCCTGCGGAACATGATCATCACCTCGGTCGCGGGTTACCTGTCGCCGCTGCGCAGCGTGGTCGCGGGCGAGGACCACCAGGTGCGGCTGATCCTGCGCCAGGCAGTCTCTGGTGCCACGATCAGCATCGACGGGCAATGGGATCTGCCGATGGCCGTTGGCGAGACGGTCGAGGTGCGCGCGCTACCGGTGCCGCTGCGCATGGTCGAGCTGAGCGGCGGCACGCCGTTCTACGACCTGCTGCGCACCAAGGCCTCGCTGCTGCCGTACTGATACCACCCATGGCCGATGCGGCCGTCGATCCGGCACTGGAGGCCGCGATTCGTGCATTCCTGGACGAGATGCAGGTCGAGCGCGGCCTCTCGCCGTTGACGGTGGCCGCCTATCGGCGCGACCTCACGCAGTTCGCCGCGGTCGCCGGCACGGCCTGGCGCAACGACCCGGAGCCGGTGCGTGACTTCGTGAACGCGCTGCGCCGTGACGGGCGACGGCCCAGCACCCAGGCGCGCAAGGTGGCAGCCATCCGCAGCTTCTACGGCTTCGCGCTGCGCGAGGAGCTGGCCGACCGCGACGTGGCAGGGCTGCTGGATGCTCCCAAGGCGGGAAGCTACCTTCCGGACGTCCTGAGCGCGGAATCGGTCGCCAGCATCCTCGATGCGCCACCGGATGACGACTCCGTCGGGATTCGCGATCGTGCGATCCTCGAGCTGCTCTACGCGTGCGGCCTGCGGGTCAGCGAGGTGACCGGGCTGGACACCGACCGGTTGGACCTTCCCGGGCTCCAGGTGCGAGTGATCGGCAAGGGGAACCGCGAACGCCGGGTGCCGATGGGGGACGAGGCCCGAGAGCGCATCCATCGCTACCTGGCCGGCCCACGGGCTGCCTGGACCGCGGGGCGGCCCACCGCGGCGGTCTTCGTGAGCCAGCGCGGCGCACGGCTGGCGCGCGAATCGGTCTGGCGCCTGGTGCGACGCTGGGCGGCTGCCGCCGGGGTCGAGGCGCGCGTCACGCCGCACACCTTTCGGCACAGCTTCGCCACCCATCTGCTCGAGGGCGGAGCGGACCTGCGGGTGGTCCAGACGCTCCTTGGCCATGCTAGCATCAGCACCACCCAGCTCTACACGCACCTGACCGGAGAGCGCCTCCGCGACGTCTACGCGCGGGCGCATCCCAGAGCCTGAGCAGAAGCGGAGCACTCCGATGAGTTACGCCCGGAACCTTCTCAGCCGCGGCGAGGAGGTCGTCTTCGAGAGCCGTCAGCACTGGTTCGCGGTGTTCGGTGCGACCTGGCTCTTCGTCCTCGGGTCGGTCCTGGCCCTGGCCGTCTTGATCTGGAGCTCGACCAGCGTTACGACCCAGCTCCTCCAGATCCTGCAGATCGTGTCGCTGGTGACATTGATCATCTCCCTGGCGCTCATCGCCATCAGGGTGTGGTCCTGGCGCAACCAGGAGTACCTGGTCACCACGCGTCGGCTGATCAAGGCCGAGGGCGTCTTCAACAAGGAGATGGCCGATTCAAGCCTCGAGAAGATCAATGACGCCCACCTGACGCAGAGCTGGATCGGGCGCATCTTCGACTTCGGCACGCTCGACATCCTCACCGCCGCCGATGAATCAGCCGGGATCCAGGATTACTACATGCTCGCGGACCCGATCCGCTTCAAGATCGCGATGCTGAACCAGAAGGAGAAGCTCGAGCGACCCGACCTGGCGCCGCCGCCGCGCATGCAGGCGCCGAGCAGCGCCCCGGCCATGCAG
>JACDEL010000065.1 GCA_013816405.1 Chloroflexota bacterium
CCGTGGTACACGCCCGAGTTCCGCAGCGTGCAGGGCTTTCGCGTCCCGACCCAGGTCTTCATGGCCGGCCCCGCTGCGCAGCGGGCCTGGATCGTGACCAATCACATCGACGGCCAGGACTGGCGTGACCACACGGAACGCTACTGGCTGCGATTCGCCGCGGACCACTACCGTGACCGGGGTCGCAGCGACGACTGGCTTGGCGCCATGGAGCGGCTGGTCGAGCTGGATGGCACCTTCGAAACGCTGGTTCGAGGGGACCTGCGTGCCGCCTACGTCGCTGCGCAGGAATACCTGCGCGGAACCGGCTTCCTCCGGACGATTGCGATGCAATATGCGCTTGGCACCACGCAGCGGAAGTGGATCGACCGCGAGCTTCGTGCCCTGCTTGCCGAGTACCGCGATACCCGCGTGCGCAAGGGCCGGCCCGAGGACCGCGCGGAGGCGGCTGAGCTGCTGCTCAACTACCTCGAGGCGCTGGAGATGCCCCCCGCCTTCGCCGATGTGCGGGCCGCGATCATGGCCCACGTGCGCGCCGGCCACGCGGGCCGCGCCGCCGAGCTGCTTGAGCGAGCGGTTGCCTCGCCGATCACCGAGCCCGCCCGCTGGTTCAGCATGGTGCAGCTCCTGACCGAGGGCGGACAGCTGGATCGCGCCTCCGCCATGCTGGCCGAGATCGCCCGCGGGGATCACCCTGAGGCCCTCAATCGTCGCCGCCTGCGCGGAGATCCGGCCCGCCGCATCTCGGCTGCGCGCGTTCGCCTAGAGCGCGCCAGGCAGCGCGCCGCGAGTCGGTCGGCGTCCTAGGGGCCGGGAGCGACCTCGACCGGGGCGATGCCGAGGGCCTCCACGTCGCCGCGAATCACCTCCGCATCGCCGACCGCCAGGATCAGCAGCTCGTCCGGGCGGATCAGCTCGATCGCCGCGCTGTGGGCATCGGCCGCGCCGACCGCCTCGATCTTCTGGCGATAGGTCTGCCAGAAGTCATCGGCCAGGCCGTACACCGCGATCGGCTCGATCGCCGCCGCGATGCCTCCCGTCGACTCGAAGCGCAGCGGGAAGATGCCGATCTGGAAGTCACGTGCATCGGTCAGCTCGGAGTCGTCGAATGGCGCGGTGCGCGCCGCCTCCAGCAGGGCAACCAGCTCGCCGATGGCGGGCGCCGTGACGTCGGTCTGCACCGCTGCCGCCGCCGTGAAAACGCCCGCCGAGCGCCGCGCGTCGAAGCCGCTGCGCGCTCCGTAGGTGTACCCCAGCTCCTCGCGCAGCCGTCGGTTGAGGCGCGAGCCGAACATGCCTCCCAGCGCGGTCGACATGACCATGGCCGGGAAGAAGCGCGGGTCGTATCGGTCGATCCCGATGTGCCCCACCCGCAGTTCGCTCTGGACCGACCCGGGTCGATCCACGATCACGATCCGCCGCGCTCCACCGGGGTGCGGGACGATGGTGCGGTGGCCCGGGCCGCTGCCCGCCCAGCTCGCCAGGTGACGCTCGACGGCCTCCCCGACGGCGTCGTCGTCAAACGACCCGGCGATGACGAGGTGTGCCAGCCCCGGCCGGAAGTGCGTTCCGTGGAAGTCGATCACGTCGTCGCGTGAGAGCGTCTCGACCGTCTCGGGGTTGCCGGCCGAGAGGCGACGGTACGGGGTGTCGGCGGCGTAGGCCTGCATCAGGAAGGTCTCATCGGCCAGCCGCCCGGGGTCCGAGCGGGACTGCAGGATGTCTGCCAGCCGCTCCGCCTTGAGGCGCTCGAACTCCCCGGCGTCGAAGCGAGGCTCGCGCATCATCTCGGCCAGCAGGCCAAGTCCCTCGTCGAGGTGCTTCGGCAGGGACTGGAAGGCGCCACGGGCGCTGTCCCAGCTCGACTCGCTGCTGACCTCGATCCCCAGCCGCTCCGTCGCCTCGGCGAACTCGGACGCGTCCAGACGCCTCGTGCCCGTCACCAGCAGCTGGGCGGTGAGCGCGGCGATCCCGCCCTGCGGCTCATCCTCGGCCGCGGCACCGGCGTCCACCAGCAGGTGCACGTTGACGAGGGTCGAGCCGGGGACTGGGATGGTCCACACGTTGAGGCCGTTCGCCAGCTGGCGGCGCGCGAAGGGCGGGAAGTGGTAGGGGCGAGGGACGCCTGCGGCAGGCCGCATCGGGTTCACGGTTGTGGTCATGCCGCACCCTCGGCCGATTCAGGGGACTCAGCCGGGACATAGGTGAGGACGACCCGATTGTCCGCACGCAGGCTGGCGCTCATCGCCTCCCGAACGCGCCCCGCGTCGACCGCCTCGTAGCGGCTCACCTCGGTGTTGATCCGCTCCGGCTCATCGAAGAGGCAGGCGTACATCGAAAGCCGATCCGCTCGTTCGCTGGTCCGCTCGAGGCTGGACTCGACGCCGGCGGCGTGCAGGTTGCGGACCCGCTCGAGCTCATCGTCGGTCGGGCCGTCACCGGTCAGCCGGTCGACCTCGTTCCACAGCGCGGCCTCCAGCGTCTCGTGCGCCACGCCGGGCCGCGTGGTGGCGAAGATGGTGAACATGGCCGCCCCGCCGATCACCGGGAAGGCGAAGGTGGTCACGTCCTGGGCGAGCTGCTGCTCGCGCACAAGTGCTCGGTACAGGCGCGACGCGCGCCCGGAGCCAAGCAGATCGACGGCGACCTCGAGCGCATTGAAGCCATCGGTGCCGAAGGTTGGTATCCGATAGGCCGCATAGATCCGGGGCAGCGGCACGCGATCCGGGACCACCTCGCGCACCTCGGCGCCGATGATCGGGTCGACCGATGTGGATGGAGCCTCGGGGATCGTCGGGTTGGCCGGAATCGGCCCGAAGTGCTTCTCGACCATCTGCAGCGCCGGTCCCGGCTCGAAGTCGCCCGCGATCGTCAGCACCGCGTTGTTGGGTGCGTAGTGGGCGGCGAAGAACTCGCGCACGTCGTTCAGCGAGGCCGCGTCGAGATCCTCCATCGAGCCGATGGTGGAGTGGTGGTACGGATGGCCTTCAGGGAAGAGCAGGCCCTGGAGCTTCTCGTCCCACGTCCCGTAGGGCTGGTTGTCGACCGACCAGCGGCGCTCGTTCTTGACCACGTCGCGCTGGTTGTCGAGCTTCTCCTGCGTCATCGCCGGCAGCAGCCCGCCAAGCCGATCGGACTCCAGCCAGAGTGCCAGCTCCAGCTCGTGGCTGGGCATGGTCTCGAAATAGTTGGTGCGATCGAGCCAGGTGGTGGCGTTCAGCGTCCCGCCGGCCCCTTGCACCAGGTCGAAGTGCTCGCCCTTTGCCACGTTGGCGGACCCCTGGAACATCATGTGCTCGAAGAGGTGCGCGAACCCGGTCTTGCCCGGCTTCTCGTGCCGGCTGCCGACGTCGTACCACAGGTTCACCGCCACGATCGGCGCGCGCTCGTCACGTGACAGGATCACACGCAGGCCGTTCTTCAGCTGATGGCGATCAATCGGAATGTGGGGCAAGGCGTCAGTCTCCGGGTTGCTGGCGGAAGCGGGGAAGGCTACCACGCGCCGATGGATTGCCTCCGCCCGCTCAGCCGGCGCGAGGTCAGGCGGGCACGTTCCAGCTCTCGATGATCGGTCGCTCGCGCTCCCAGCCCAGGACCGACACCGTGGCGGTCGAAAGGCCGAAAAGCGAGCCGAAGCCGCCCGCCAGGTCGAGCCAGCGCGCCGCGAGTACCCGGAGCATGTGGCCGTGCCCGAAGAGCAGCGCGTCGTCGTTGACGTCGGGGGCGAGGCAGCGCGCCAGGACTCGATCCGCGCGGGCGCTGACCTGGTCGACCGTCTCGCCTCCGCGCCAGGGGCCGGTCCAGATCGTCCAGCCCGGAGAGTCGGCGGCGATCTCCACGGTGCGCCGGCCCTCGAGGTCGCCGTAGTCCCACTCGGCGAGGTCGGGTTCGACCTTGACATCGGCGAATCCAGCCAGCCTAGCGGTTTCGCGGGCGCGCGATCGCGGGCTGGTCAGCACGAGCGAGAAGTGGTGGTCGGCAAGCCGGGTCCCCAGCGCTTCTGCCTGGCTACGCCCGAGGTCGGTCAGCGGGATCTCCGTCAGGCCGGTGTGGCGCCCGTCCCGGGACCATTCGGTCTCGCCGTGCCGAGCCAGCCAGATCTGTCGCTCCGCCTCGCTCACGGGGGGTTAGGCCGGTCAGATCGGATCACCTTCTCCATGCGCCGATCTGGCACGAGCCACATCACCACGACGCCGACGTTGATGAGCATTGCGACGATCGGCGCCACGAGGGCGATCGGAATGGCGATCGCGAACAGGACACTGGACGCCTTCCCCTTCACGTCCCTGCCAACCGCTTCGGCCAGCGCCGCAGGCTGACCGTGTGCGGCGATCAACGCGCGGACCAGGACGTAGTACGCCATCCCTGCCCCGCGGAGCAGTCCCGTGTAGGTCGCCACCGGTATCGGCGCGAAGGTGGTCTGACCGATCCATGCCGTGCCGAAAGAAGGAGAGAGAGCCAGAAGAGCAGGTGCAGGTTGGCCCACAGCACGCGGGCGTCGATCACCCTGGCGGCCTGGAGGAGGTGGTGATGGTTGTTCCACCACGTGCCCAGCAGCGCGAAGCTGAGGAGGTAGCTGAGGAAGGTGGGGACGAGTGGCTCGAGATTCTCGAACCTGGCGCCTTTGGGCGGCCGCAGCTCAAGGACCATGATCGTGATGATGATTGCGATGACGCCGTCGCTGAATGCCTCGAGCCGGCCCTTGGTCACACGCGCATGCTAGTCGCGTGCAGGCAAAGGAAAAGCCCGAAGGGACCCGATCACTAGCTGCTCCAGCCCATGCAAAACACAAACTGAATCACTAGATGTTCGAGGCTCCTTCGAGCCACCGACACCATATCACCGTCGCCACGGACGCCAACCTTTCGGTCCGCGGGAAGCACATATCAGCCGCCTTGCAGCTGGGGTGTGCCTAGCTAGGCTGCAGGACTCTGAGGTCGCTGACCATCACGAGTGAGCCAGAGGGCGCTGTCACGCGCTGGGTTTCAACGGTGACAGCAAAGGTGGCGTAGCCGGTGAGGTCGCGTTCAAGCCGGACCACAGCCAAGGCGTCGTCGGTCTGATCGAAGGTGCCGACCGCCACCGGGCTCCCCGAAGGGTCGATGAGCCACAGCTCGTACAGGCGATCAGCCGGCAACGTCCTGACATTGGCGATCACCAACACGGCGCCCGCCCCGGGGGCGTCGACCACGTACCCATGGCCAGCGCTGCCATCCACCCTGAACGCCGTCTCGCTGCCAGCGATGGCGTTTGCGACCGCCCGCAGCGCGGCGTCACGCTGGCTCAGCTGCGATTGCAGACTCACATTCCATGCCCCGACAGCCAGGAGCGCGACTGCCGCTCCCAGCACCAGGGGGCGAGCCATCCTGACTGGTAGCCAATCGAACCAACCCCGGCGCGCGGCCGGCGGCGGTGCGGCAACCGCGAGCCGGTGTGCCTGGGATGTGCGTTCGATGGTCGCCATCAGTCGGTCGCGGAGGGCGGAGGGCGGATCAACAGGATCAAGGGCCGCCGCCAGTATGACGCCGGCGCCGAGCGCCTCGTGGACTTCGACGTGGAGCTGGCCGCATGTGATCAGGTGCTCTCGCAGCGCCGCTTCCTCTTCAGCGTCGAGTGCGCCCAGGGCCAATGCGCCGGCCAGCTCATCGACGTCGCTGCATCGGATCTGATTACTCATCGGTCGTCCCGGCGATGACACCGATTGGCGCCGCGTCGCTCTGCCCCAGTGACTGGCGCAACCGGACGAGCGCCAACCTTAGCCGACCATTCGCCGTGCCCAGCGGGACGCCTGTGAGGGTTGCGATCTCTCGGTATGTTCGACCGCCAAAGTACGCCAGCTCGATCGCCTTGCGCTGCTCCGTCGGCAGCCCGTCGAGCGCAGTCCGCAGCTGAGCGGCGCCCAGCCGCGCCAGCGCGCCATCCCAGGTGGGGTTTGGACTGCTTCGGAGCATCGAGCGCTCATCGGCCTCGCCGATTTCGATGCTTGGACGGGCCCCGCGCAGACGGTCGATGGCAAGGTTGCGCACGATCGTCATGATCCACGACCGCAGGCTGCCGCGCGCCGGATCGAATCGGTCGATCTTCTGCCAGATGGCTACGAACGCGTCATGCACCAGATCCTCCGCCTGTTCCCGATCGGCAACGATGCGGAGTGCCACGGCCATCGCCGCCGACGCATGCTGGTCGTAGACCTCGCCCAGAGCGACTCGGTCCCCGGATCGGATCCGTTGCGCCATGAGCCCGTCATCGTGGAGCACTGCTGAATCGGTCACGAAGGTTCCTCGGAACAGACGTTGCACGCTCCAATTACATAACGCAATTGGGTCTGCCGTGTATCACGTCTGGGCCAGGATCTTGCGTTTGCCGTGCACATCGGAGCCGCCGGTTTGCCCCCCACCTTCTGGTAAGGCCTCCCGGCGGCTGGCCGCTGGACACAGTTGGTCAGTCCCAGCTGGCGGTGGCGAACTCGTCGATGCTGGCGAGCACGGAACCCGCCTCGCCGTGGACGAGAAGCCCAGGATGCGGAAGACGAGATTACCGATTCCGAGTCGCGGCTCGTCGAAGCTCGACGCGTGGGTACCGGTATCCCCCACGGTGGATGCCCGCTGGCCACTCGCGATGCCGAAGCAACTCTTAATGGGGGTGTCATGATCGCCGACGCCCGCGGCGACGACCGAAGTCACGAGTGCGGTGAGCGCAAGTGCCACGGGGATAGCCGAAAGACGCTTGATTCTGCGCAAGGAAGACCTCCTATGCCGTTGGGGCGACCTGACTCATCGGCGGCCTTTTGCCAAGATGTACGGCCGACGTCTCGCTTTGCATCAGTCGACAGCCTAGCCCGAGTCACCCTTGGACTCGCGGAATGCGCGGGCCTTCTGCGCGCTGGGAATTAGGTAGGCCCCCGACGAAAGCGTCGAGGCCTACCAAGCGTTACTCAGACCCTCGTGAAACTCGGCAAGGAACCCGATTGATCCCGCCCTCTGCCGGCGGTAGAGGCTCCAGGACGCACTGAAACCGGGCTCGAACAGGCCCGGTTTCGTGCTCAGATTCGATGGTGAGCGGCCAGGGATTCGAACCCTGAACCTAGTGATTAAGAGTCACTTGCTCTGCCGTTGAGCTAGCCGCCCGCACGGAATCATGGCCGAGCCGGGCGAGGGGGTCAACCCGGCGTCAGGTCCCCGGCTTGGCGGGGCCACCGAATGGTTCCGGCGCCTCGCCGTAATGGGCATCGGTGAAGGCGCGGATCTTGTCGAGGTCGGCGGTGTCGAGGTAGAGGAGCCAGTTCCAGGAGGTCACGGCGATCGGATGACCGAAGTCGGCGCCGGACCACGGGACCAGGATCATCTTGAAGCGCTCAGTGGTGATCTGCTGCTGCACAAACTGCGTCAGCGCCGTGAGGTCTGCGGCCGGAAGGACCGCCGGCTGGTACCAGATCACGACCCCGCCGTGCTCCAGGTTGTGGAGCATCCGCTCCTGTGGCTGGGCGGTGGGGTAGACGCCCCAAGGGCCTGGCGAGTCGGCGTTAATCCAATGCTGACCCGATGTGGGCGGGACCGATGTGTACCCGGTGCCCTGGCTGCTATCTGGGATGTGCTGGCCGCCTGCGTCGGTCTGGCGCAGCCCGACGGCACCCAGATCGGTGTTCCCGCGGCCTCCGAAAAGCAGGACGACCGCGAGGATTGCCACCCCGAGCACCAGGATTCCACCGATGGCGAGGAGTCGCCAATCCAGCGTTCGGGAGGTTCCCGTACCGAGTCGCCGCCCCATCGCCTCATCGGAGGCGCGCGAGCGACGCTGAATGCCGGAGGTTCGTCGTTTGGCCATCGTCGGCGAGGATAACCGAGCGGGAACGGGCACGCCGCAGGGGAGCCCAGGCCGGGGCCACGCTAGAATCGGTCCCCATGACCAACCAGGACGAGCCCCCGCCCAGGCAAAACGCCTTCGCCCTCGTGCGACAGCTGATCTCGGGCGCGGTGTCCCTCGCCAAGCTCGAAGTGCAGCACGGCCGCCAGGAGATCGGTGCCATGCTGGCCTCGGTCCGTGGCGGGGTCGTGCTCATCGGGATCGCCGCCGCGTTGGTCCTCGCCGCGCTCATCTCACTGACCGTGGCGCTGATCCTGGGACTTGCCGCGCTCCTCGGGTGGCCCGGCTGGGTGATGGCGCTGCTTGTCACGTTCCTGCTATTGCTGATCGCCGGTTTGTTGGGCTGGCGCGGTATTCGCAAGATCAAGATCGGGCCGCCAGAGGAGACGATGGCATCGGTCCGAGAGGAGGTCGCATGGGCGAAACGATTGCTGAAACGCGGGTAGAGATCGCCGCCCAGCGCGCGGAGATGGAGGCGAACGCCGATCGCCTGCGCGACGCTCTCAACCTGGGGCGCCGGATTCGAGAGAACCCTGGGATGGTGATCGGGATCGGTGCCGCGGCAGCATTCCTGGTCGCCGGGGGACCGCGACGCTTGGCCCGCGTCCTGCGCCGCCGCCTGGCGCCGAACACCGCCGAGCAGGCATACGACGCGCTCCCGGCAACCATGCAGACCTGGGTCAGCACCCTGGCCGGCGAGGCTGGACCGAAGGCAGCGGAGGTTCGTGACCAGCTGGTCGACGAGCTCAAGCGCTGGCGCCGTGACCCGATCAAGGACAAGAAGGCGCGCAAGGAGCTGGCCAAGCAGATGGTCGAAGGACCTCCAGGCCCAGGACGAACTGCGTGGACCGCCGCCGAGACGGCGCTGGGGCTGGTCGCCGCGGCACTCGCCCGCAAGGCGATCCAGCGATTCCTGACCAACGAGCCGCCCGGCGGGGACCGCGCGGCCGCTGCTACTGCCGCCGCCACTGCTCCCGCCGCGGCGTCCCGGGGCAAGGCCCACACCACGGCCGCCGGCCCCGCCCCGGACGACTACGCCGGCTGGTCGAAGCCGGCCTGACGTAGACTCCCTCGCAAGACATCGCCGTCCACGCATCCGCGGGCGAGTGGCGGAACGGCAGACGCGCCAGCTTTAGGAGCCATATGGTGCCCTGCGGTGTGCGTCACGCGTGGGGGTCGATGCCTAGGGTGCCGAGTTATACGCGTCTGGTGAGTGCGCGCCGGGGCCGCCTATCCTTTCTCGAAGGGCCTTGTGGTACCAGTCAGTCAAGCGATGCTCCAGCTCGGCTTTGCGGTAGTACTTGTCCGGGCTATCAGCGTCGACCCACTCCCCCGGCCGGCTGCGCGATTCGATGACCCGCAGCCGTCGCAGGCTCCGCAGGGCGCGCCGGGTGGCCTCGAAGCGGGCCGGTTCTGCCAGGTACCACGGCCGGTCATCCGTGACGCCTTCGTACACAAGCTGAACGATCACGCCAGTCTCGACCCACTTGTCCGGCTTGCCTTCATGCTCTTGGTACAGCCTGTCGAGGATGCCGACCTGGACCTTGCCGAATCCTCTACTCATCCTCTGAGTATAAACGTTGCGCAACGGTTAGAGCCGGGGTCGCCTGCACGCTACCGATCGCCGCGCGGGACCTAGTGGTGATCTGATCACCCACGCCGTCCCAGTCGTAGCGTTACGCGTAGGTTCCGATGCGCGCTCCTCGCGCCGTCAACGTCGCCCCGGCCCCGAGAGGCTAGACGCGCTCCCTCAGCCGCCTCAGCACGCGCAGCGCGATCCTGCGGCGAATCTCGAGCAGCTCAGCCTCGTCCTCGGGCCATTGCCGCGGCCAATTGGCCTCGGTGAGCGCCAGCGCCCGCTCCAGGACCCCGCGCAACTCGTCATCGCTCATGCCGCATGCTCCAGCGGTAGGGAGTTCCCTACCCCTCCCACCTCCACGGCAGGCGGCGCTCGATCGCGTCGGCGATCAGGTCGCGGACCTGCGGCAGGACCTCCTCGATGGCCGCGTCGACCATCTGCTCGAAAGCCATGTCGGCGGGTTTGGCATCGGCTGGTCCCGGACCCCAATCCTGGCCCTCGGTGAATCCGAGCGCGCCCACCGCGAGCCCTTGCCCGGAGCGGATCGTCTCGAAGTCGAAGCCGGCGCGGTCGATGGCGGTGACGATGACGCTCTCAGGCGTCTTAGTGATTGCCACGGTGAGTACCTCCCCGTTCCACGCGGAAACGGAATGGCCGCCGCCTGGGCTTAGCAGGACGACGGCCATGAGAAAAGCTCGCTAAGCCCGAGCGCGGCTAGGGTACACCCGCCGTCAGCCGGCGATCAGCTTCTGCCGTCTCATCTCACGTGTGAGCGACGGGATCAGCTCTGGGGCGTTTAGCGCGGCCAGGCGGGCGCGGCGGTCGTCCGGTCCGTCGGGTAGGGCCGTCTAGCCGGGTCGGGCGATCATCGATCAACCCGAGCTAGCTCGGGTTCATAGGTCATGTAGAACTTGCGGAACGGGCCAGTCGCCTCGAATTCGAATACGGTGCCGCGCCGGACGACGAAGGCGTCGCCCGGCCCGTAGGACCGCGGGTCCCGGCCCTCCTCGGTCAGGGTGACCGAACCCTCGATCACGACGAACAGCTCGTCGCACGGATAGCTCGGGCAGCGCTCGCGGTAGGTATCGCAGGTCCAGACGCCAGCCTTGACCGTCCCATCCTCGCTCGTGAACTGGGTGACCCCTCGCTCGTTCGGGGTCCCGGAGATGAGGCAGCCGGGCGCCACGGTGTACGTCGGAGCGAACGCCTCGGCCTGCGGGTCCAGGGTCACGATGTTGTCGGGCACGTGCGAAGCTCCTCACTGGCTCGGGCTGAGCACTCGCCCGCCTCGGATGGGCAACCGTATCACTCGCACGGGCGCTCTGCCATCCCATAGCGAGAGGGCGCCACCCCCGCACTCGAGATCCAGAATGTGCCGAGCGGTGCTAACACCGATCGCGGCGAAGTACTGCTCATGCGTCCGGACCATAGGAGCGGCGTCACCGTCAGGTTCTGCAAGGTCGCAGACTGCACTAAGGGCCGAGGGTCGCCTGCACGCTACCGATCGCCGCGGTCGTTGCCCACACGCACCAGTCCCAGCGGGCTGGGGTATCTATCGCTTGGACCCAGGCGTACCGTGCTCGTGAACGGGAGGCGTTGACGCGCGGCGTGCCCACTGAGGTCGCTATCGAGTCCGATTGCCGCGTAGCAGCCACTGGCGAGACCGGCCCGCGAGAAGTGAGGAGGTGTCCGGATGCGCAGACTGGCACTGCTTGGGGAGTTGGCCGCAGTGCTCCGGGAGCGGGGACGACACGGCCGGCATTTGCCGAGGCCAATGATCGCGATTGGCCTCGCAGTCATCAGCGCGGTCTTCATGTCGGGCGTTGCCGCCGCGGCCCGACCATCACGGGAGTTCCTGCCGCCCCCAGACGGTCTGCTGGACACCGGCTGCGGCTATGAGATCCTCGTGACATTTCCCGTTCAGAACGAGTACATCACCACCTTCGTCGACCAAGCAGGGGACGTCACCAAGATCATCATCACCGGTCACCTGGTGGTGACCTTCTCGAACACGGCTACCGGCGAGTCACTGACGACGAACATCTCCGGCCCGTCGCACATGAACCTCGTAAGAGGAACTAGCAGCTCGGAGGGTCGCACCGGCGGCCCCGTCGGCTCGCTGCCTGGGTTGAGTGTCTTCGCCGGGCGGATCGATAATGTGAGTGGGAGCATGCACGGCCACCTCCAGGCCTCCGTCTGCGACGTGCTCGCCCCGTAGCGGTGCAATAACCGAAAGGCACTGGCCCGGCCGGGGAGGGGGACGCCGGCCGGGACGCCAGCCGCTCAGTCCACTGGAGCGGGGCTGGGATCCGGCCCGGCTGTGTGCGGCGGACCTGGGATTACGCCCGACTGCCGGTTCTGCTCCTGTTCCATCGCCTGTGTAAGCAGCGGGGTCGCCTGCACGCTACCGATCGCCACGAATCCGGATATCCGGATCGCTCAAGCTCCTCGCGCCGTCAACGTCGCCCCGGCCCCGTGCGAGGGTAGGCGGCGGGCGCTTACCAGCGGTTTGTTCCCGGTGCCCGCACGCACCGTCAGCCATTGCGCATACGAATGAGGAAGTCCATGCTGTCTGCTTCCGGCATGAGGCGATGACGCACGGCTCCTCCTTTGGCCGCCCGAGCCGTGTCAAGCCACTGGCGAACCCAAGCTGTCGGCACGGATGGAAGGTAGGCACCGGGTATGCGTGGAGTTGTGTTCGCTGTGCTCACGGCCACGGCACTTCTGCTCGGCTCGGTCGGCGCAGTCGGCGCTGTCCCAGCCCAGAACGCGAATTGCGTCGCTGGGTTCGTCACCCTGTTTGAGCCTGGATCGTTGGGCCCGGTACTGAGCGGGTACGCGCCGGGCGGCGCGTGGGGCGCGGTGGTAGGAGGACAGGGTAGTGGGGCGGCACCGACGAACTGCGGACAGTAAGTAGCGGCAACGTGTGGTCGAGTGGCGGGGGCAGTATACGGATCGGCTATTCCGGGTCCCTCAGACCAGCGATTTGGGGCCACTCCCCTTGCTCCGGCTCACCTGGGTCTTGTGCTGTGCCAGTGCAAACGCCGCGCAAGTCGATAAATTGATCGTCCTGCGTTGAGATCACCTGCACACGGGCCAAACCGCACGATGCACAAACGGCGCTGATTGCGACACCGCTGCCATCGGTGACGTGACTTCCGAGCTGCCATTGATGCCTTTGCGCTAGTTGCGACATGGTGTCTTCCTCGGAGCAGAGCATTACGACCAGTCGGGGGGTTGACGAAAGCTTCCCGGCGGCTGCGGCCGCCAAATGCTACTCCGCGTCGCGCTTTAGGTTCGGCACCGGGCGAAGGCGCGGGGGGAACGCGCCCCGCCCGGCTGATCTCATCGCGGGGACACCTTGTCGAGCCAACGCTCGCGGGCGCGGCGCTTCTCCGGGG
>JACDEL010000097.1 GCA_013816405.1 Chloroflexota bacterium
GCGACATCGTGGCAAAGACAGGAGGCGCGACGGCTCCAGGCGGATGTTGGGAGGCAATTATCTGTTCTTGAGAACAGCAACTACATCGGTAATCTCTTGCGCTCGCCGGACAAACAATTCGGCGAACACGCCTGCTGCGTATTCCGGTCCATCGTGAACACTCATTCCGTTTCAACGTGAACGCGCGTTCTGGTGATGGTGAACACCGATTCCGGTCATCATGAACACTGATTCTGGTCATGGTGAACACGGATTCCGGTGATCGTGAACACCGGTTCCGGTCCAGCTGAACGCTCGTCGGTAGCGGCGCGATCCTGGGATCGTTTCCTCGCAAGGAAGGTCCTGGATGGCAGCTACGAGGCTACTGATGAGACGACTCCGCGAATTACTCCGCCTGAAATACGAGGCCGGCCTGAGCCACCGGGCGATTGCCCAGGCGTGCGCCGTGGGCCTGGGCACCGTGTCGGCGTATCTGGCCCGGGCCCTGACCGCCGGCGTGGCGTGGCCCCTGCCCGACGACCTGGACGACGCGGCCCTGGAAGCGCGCCTGTTTGCGCGCCCCATCGACCCGGCACGGCTCGACCAAGCACTGCCGGACTGGATCCAGCTCCACCATGAACTGAAACGGCCCGGCGTGACCCTGCAGCTGATCTGGCTGGAGTATCGCGCGGCGCACCCGACCGGTTACGCCTACAGCCACTTCTGCGATCGCTATCGCCGTTGGGCGCGCACGCTGAAGCCGTCGATGCGCCAAGTGCATCGCGCCGGCGAGAAGCTCTTTGTCGATTTCTCCGGGAAGCGCCCGTCGCTCGTGGACGCGACGACGGGGGAAGTCGTGCTCGTCGATCTCTTCGTCGGTGTGCTCGGCGCGAGTGGGTTGATCTATGCCGAGGCCACGCGCAGCCAGGAGCTGCCCGCGTGGGTGGGCGCACACGTGCACATGATCGAGTACTTCGGCGGCAGTCCCGCGATCTGGGTGCCGGACAATCTGAAGAGCGGCGTCACCACCGCGAATTACTACGAGCCGGAGATCAACCGGACGTATGCCGAACTTGCCACGCATTACGGCGCCGTGGTGGTCCCCGCCCGTGCGGCGCATCCGCAAGATAAACCCAAAGTCGAAGTCAGTGTGCAGATCGCGCAGCGGTGGATCCTCGCGGTCCTCCGCCATCAGACCTTCTTCACGCTCGTGGACCTGAATGCCGCGATCCGCACGTGCCTCGACGCGGTCAATGCCCGGCCGATGCAGATCGTGGGCGTCAGTCGGCGGGCGCTCTTCGAGCAGATCGATCGACCGGCGCTCCGCCCGCTGCCGTCCAGTCGGTACGAGCTGGCGACGTGGAAGCCCTGTAAGGTGAACATCGACTATCACGTCGACGTCGCGCACAACTGGTACAGCGTGCCGTATCAGCTCGTGCACACGCGCGTCGAGGCACGCGTCACGTCGACTACGGTCGAAGTCTTCCTGGCCGGCCGGCGGGTCGCCTCGCACGCGCACCTCACCGGCCGCGGCCGGTATGCCACCGACGTCGCGCACATGCCGCGGGCGCATCGCGCGCACGCGGAGTGGACGCCCTCGCGCCTCATCGGGTGGGCCGATCAGACGGGCGCCGCCACGGGGCGGCTCGTCGCGGGCATTCTTGAACGCCGCCCGCATCCCGAGCAGGGCTATCGCGCGTGTCTCGGGCTCATGCGCCTGGGCCGGGTCCACGGGATGGATCGGCTCGAGGCCGCCTGTGCGCGCGCCGAGCGCCTCCGCTCCTACAGCTATCGCACGGTCGAGCGCATTCTCATCCACCAGCAGGATCGGCTCCCGCTCGACGAGCCCGCCCCTGCCCGACCCGCGCTGACGCACGAGAACCTGCGTGGCGCGACCTACTACGAGGAGGCTTATGCTGACGCACCCGACGATCGAGAAGCTCCACGCGCTGCACCTGACGGCGATGGCCACGGCGTTTGAACAGCAACGCAGCTCGAGCCAACACGCCGAGCTGAGTTTTGACGACCGCCTCGGCTTGCTCGTCGATACCGAATGGACCGCCCGCGAGTCTCGGAAGCTCGCGCAGCGGCTGCGCCACGCGAAGCTGCGGTATCCGGCGTCGCTCGAAGATGTCGATTTCAGTACGCCGCGCGGCCTCTCGCGCGAGGTCGTCCTGAGTCTGGGCACGGGCGGCTGGATCCGCGATCACCATCATCTGCTGATCACCGGACCGACCGGCATCGGCAAGTCGTGGCTCGCGTCCGCCTTTGTGCAAAGCGCGTGTCGCCACGGCTTCTCGGCGACGTATGTCCGGGCGCCGCGGCTCCTGCACGACCTCGCCGTCAGTCGCGGGGACGGCTCCTATGGCCGGGTGCTCGCGAAACTGGCCAAACTCGATCTCCTGGCCATCGATGACTGGCTGCTCGCGCCGCTGACCGACGCCGAGCGGCGGGACCTGCTGGAGGTGCTGGAAGATCGGAGCGAACGCACCTCGACGCTAATTGCCAGCCAGCTCCCGCCGACGGCCTGGCACGCCGCCATTGGCGAACCCAGCGTCGCCGATGCGATCTGCGACCGCTTGATCCATCATGCGCACCGGCTCACGCTGAAGGGGCCGACGATGCGCGACCCGGGCACGCGCCGCGGACCCAAGGCCAAACCGTGAGCGCGACCCACCATGGCGCGGCCGAACCGGCCCATGGATCGTGCCGGCTCTATGGAAAACGCAAAAGCGCGTTTCCCACAGGGCCTTGGACGGCGCACAGCGCGCGCCGTCCACAACGCTCCACAGGCCCTCGTCGTCGGATACGCAGACCGGCAAGAGCAGATAAGATGACGTCCCTGATGAGAGGAGAGTCCTTCATGCGCTGACCAACGCGTCGCTTCGCTCCGACGAGTGATCAGCTTGCCCAGAATCGGCGATCACGATGACCGGACTGAGCGATCACGATGGCCGGAATACGCATCCGGCCGGGCTGGCGCTACATGGCCGACGACCTCTTGGCTGACACCAGCAGCGGGCACAATATCCGTGCGACGGTCTTTGTGCAGGCCCATTCGATGTACCGCGCCACCGGCCCGGTCGAAATGCGCCCCGTCGGCGAGACCGAGTTCGTCAACGGCGTTGCGGCCATGTTCGCCAGCGGAGTCCTTGGCAGGACCCAAGCGTGCGCCGGAATCGTGGGGCAAGCGGACTTGACGCTTGGCAGCCGTGTGGAGCCGGTTTTGACGGCACATCTCCGCGCCGGTAGTGATCGCTTTCGTGGCATCCGGCACATCACGTCGTGGGACGCGGATGCGTCGATCCGAAATCCCGACTACCCGTCACCTCCAGGACTCTTGAAAGACAGGACGTTTCGCGAAGGCATTGCCAAGCTCGTTCAGCTGGGCCTCTCCTTCGACGCCATGGTCTACCATCCGCAGATCGATGAAGTCGCAGATCTTGCGGGCGCGTTCCCCGATCTGAAGATCGTGCTCAACCACGCCGGTGTTCCTCTAGGAATTAATGCCTACCGTGGTAAGCGTGACGAGGTGTTTGCCGTCTGGTCGGCGTCGCTCAAAGCGCTCGCCAAGCACCACAACGTCTACGTCAAAATCGGTGGCCTTGGTCAGCGCTACACGGGTTTGAACTTCAACGAGCGAGCCGAACCACCGTCATCGGCGGTGGTGGCTGATACCTGTCGCCCGTATGTCGAGACGTGCATCGAGGCCTTTGGGGCAGCTCGGTCCATGTTCGAAAGCAACTTTCCGGTCGACAAGCCCTCTTACAGTTACCAAGTGTTCTGGAACGCCTGCAAGCTGATGACGAGGGGGGCGAGCAGTACACAGAAGGCAGATCTCTTCGCCGGAACGGCCACGAGGTTCTATCGTCTCAACAGGGCTGGCTGAAGGCAGTTGCGTGTTACTCGATGAGCTGCCCAACCAGGCGCTGCCCCCGTCGGGGACAAAGCAATGAGCGCCCGCGGGTGAGCGCCGGTCGTTAGACCGCGTGATCGAACATCACCACGAACCATTTCGAACGACGATGGCTACCGAAACGAAACGAAACCGCGTGCTCGCCGTGGGTCTCGCGTTCCTGGGACTGGCGACGGCCGTCATAAGCATGGGCAGGGTCTGGAG
>JACDEL010000016.1 GCA_013816405.1 Chloroflexota bacterium
GCAGGACGATCAATTTATCGACTTGCGCGGCGTTTGCACTGGCACAGCACAAGACCCAGGTGAGCCGGAGCAAGGGGAGTGGCCCCAAATCGCTGGTCTGAGGGACCCGGAATAGCCGATCCGTATCCGCAATCCGCGTCCGGGGAATCAGGGTTTCCGAGAGCGAAACGTCGGAGGTGACACCGTGGCGACTACATTCACTCTTCCCAGGCACCTGTTCACCGGCGAGTCGCGCCAGCAGCTCATCGACGGGCTGGAGGAGGTCACCGGCCTCTCGTGCCCGCTCACGCTGCACTACGCGCTCGGCGACGAGGATCGCCGCTGGGACGAACTCGTGAACCGCGCTGTTCAGCGCGTGCTGCCCGAAGTAGCGGCCCTGCTCGACGCCGCCGCGGCTGAGTGGGAGCGGGCACCGATCGAGATCGAGTGGCGTCGAGTGGCGAAGGCCGTTCCCGCGTGACCGGCTGATGGTTCGGGGCGGCCTGAGCTTTACGATCGACCTTGAAGCGGAACGAGCTGCCAAGGACGCCCGCCTCCAGCAGCGGCCGCAGCTCACGCGCCGCGACCGTGTCGAACAGGCGGCCGAAGTTACCGGCGCGAAGAGCTTGAGCGGCGACGGCCGTGGCGATCGGTAGCGTGCAGGCGACCCCGACCTAAGCGGTAGCGTCGGGTGAAGGTGGCCGGCTGTCTAGTGCTAACGCCTCATTACGACCGCTTTGACGTGGTGGGTTCGAGGCGCGAGACTTCATACGTCCGGAACGCTCCAGCGGGGATTCGACATTTCGACCAACGGATTCGCGAGAGGCTGCGAAGGGAGACGCAAGATGAAGACACGGGCCCACGGTGCGCGGTTGCCCCTTTCGGTGAGCATCGCAATCACACTCACAGTCGGCATCCTTGCCGTCGCGCCGCTGGCCTATGCGGCTGGCCCATCCCCGGTCGGGCTTGGCACCGCCGCGCCGTTCGCGGTCCTGGCCGGCACGCCGGCGGTCACCAACACCGGGGCGACCAAGATCACCGGCAACCTGGGCATCTCCCCGGCGAGTGCCGTGACCGGATTCCCACCCGGAACGGTTAGTGGAGCCATCCACAAGGCTGATGCGGTCGCGCTGCGGGCCCAGACCGACCTGACCACCGCATACACCGACGCCGCGGGGCGACCGGTGACGGCCACCCACGGCACGCTCGGTGGGTTGACCCTCGTCGCCGGCGTCTACAACGCCGGGGGCGTCGTTCTGGATCTGACCGGCACCCTCACGCTCGATGGCCAGAACGACCCGAATTCGGTCTGGATCTTCCAAGCCACCTCGTCGCTCACCACCGCGTCATCCAGTACCGTGAAGCTCATTAACGGCGCGAGCCCGTGCAACGTCTTCTGGCAGATCACCAGCTCGGCAGCGCTCGGATCGGGGTCCACGTTCGTCGGCACGATCATGGCGCTGACCTCCATCACCATGGCCAACGGCGTCACGGTGAACGGTCGCGCATTGGCCCGCAACGGCGAGGTGACCTTGGCCAACGACACGATCAACAACAGCTGCTCGGCTTCGAGCGCCGCCTCGCCAACCCCTGCCAGCAGCGGGGTGCCGAATGCGGCTATGGGTGGTGCTCCTCGGCAGGGCGGAAGTTCTCCTTGGCTCCTCGTGCTGGTCGCCTTGGTCGTCGGCTGCCTGGCGTTGGGCTTCGGTGCCCGAGGGTACCAAGGCCGCAGGCAGTAGGCGAGGCGATCGGTAGCGGGCAGGCGACCCGGCCTACACTTCGACGGTGCGCCGATCTCATCCTGACGGCGACCTTCGCGCTCGCACTCGGCGCTTGCGCGACTCCTACCAACACGCCTTCCACGGGCGGCTCTGCCGCCACCTGGCCCGTCGCGCCCGAGTTGCTGCTGCCCGCCACCTCGCAGATCCCCGCCGTGTTCGGGCGGGCGACCTGGGCGCTCGACCCTGCCTCAGCAGCTCCGACGGCCGGATCGACCGAACTGCGCATCCTCGTCTGGGAGATCGAATGTTCGAGCGGCTCACCCGCCACCGGTCGCATGTCGGCCCCGGTGATCGAGTACACGCCTCAGACCGTGACCATCACGATTGGGGTCCGCGGACTGGGCGGGATTCAAGCGTGTCCTCTACCTCGTGGCACGCCCGCCATCGTGCGACTGCCACAGCCGCTTGGCGACCGACCCCTCCTGGATGGAGGACACGAGCCGCCGATCCCGCCGACGCCTGCTCTCCTTTGAACGGTGGGCTAGACCCCACCGGCGACCGCGGCGATCGGTTACCGGGCAAGCGACCCAGCCCCGGCCCCTAGTGCGCTAATCAGACTCTCCCACACGCCGCATTCCTGACCCCCGAGGTCTTGTGGCACATCGCGCGGAGTGGCACGATCGACGCATGCGGTCCCCACCACGTCAGGATCAACTGGCCGGCCACTGCAGGCTGGTCGACGGGATTGAGCACTTGTTCCTCAACGGCGAGGCCGGTCCCGCCCCGGTGCGCGGTGCGGCCTACAACCTGGCCGAGCTGATACCGCCTCACGGCAACAAGGAGGCTTGCGGGGCCTGCCAAGCCTACTTCTACGAGTTCTACTTGCCCCAGATTGGCTGAGCCGTTCGACCCCAGGCCCTAGTGGGCTAATCCGACTCTCCCACATCGCGGGCTCATTACCCCGGCGGCAGAATGAGCCGCGGGCTATCGTCGTTGCCGACTACGCAGCCGCCTTCGATTGTGTCGCCTGCCCGATAGACCATCTTTCCGGACGCGTCGAGCACGGCAAGATCGGGGTCGAAGCGCGCGCTATAGCCCTGTGGCCAAACGATCTCCTGTCGTCCACCGTTTGCGATAGCCAGCCATGCTACCCGAGGATCGGTAGGACTTCCCGCCAGCGTCCCACCGAGGTGGACGCCCCCGCAAACCTGGATGTCTGAATCGAGCGTCGGGAGCGAGGGACTGGGCGTCGCGCCACACGCTGCGAGCAAGACTGCGACGCTCCCGACGAGTAGTCCACGCTTCATCACTACGGCTCCCGCGGACGGTTCACCGCTAACTGTTGTGCAGGGCTGACGGATTAGCAACACTGGCAAGTGGCCGGGGCGGGACCTGGAGTGCCTCCGCAAGTGGGTAGAGGCGGAGCGCGCCATCAACCGAAACCCCAACGTCGGCGAATGGTGGCAGTGGTTGTACGAGCGGCTCGAAGCTGATCCCGATCCCGGGAAGCCGCAGGCTGCGTACATCGCCTACCGAGGGAAGCGGGGTCGGTAGGCGGTTGCTCGCATCGAGCGGGCGATCCGTTGACGATGCGGTGTGAGTCGGGGCGAGAGTGAAGGCCGCGGAGTGCGTGTCTAGAACTTCAGTCCGTGCCGCTCGACGATCGGGAAGGTGCGCTCGAAGTCGACCTGCGCGCCATAGCGGGCCGCGAGGGTCGCCATCGTCTCGGGGTCGAGCGCGTCGCCGAGCGCGCCGAGTTCGCGGAACAGCTCGTCGAGGCCGGCCGGCGAGATGATCTCGAGGACGCGTGCGGGTTCGTCGCCGGCGTTCCAGAAGGTGTGCCACTGGCCGCGCGGCTTGAAGATCAGGTGTCCCGCTTCGGCCACGAGCTCGTCCTCACCGAGCAGTGCACCGACACGGCCCGCGAGCACGTAGCTGTACTCGTCCTCGCGCGTGTGGATGTGGAGTGGCGCGGCGAGGGCCCGCGGCGCCATGAGGTGTTCGACGAGCGCGAAGCCGCCACCCGAGTCGCCGCGACCGACCATGAACCGATCGCGCACACCGTCGGGCGCCCCCATGATGTCGCCGTCGTTCGGGCCGAGGACTCGCGCGGCCGTCGTACCTGTCTCGTTCATCGTCGCTACTTCATCGCTTCCAGTCGCCCAGGTTCGATCAATGCGATCGCGAAGCGCCATGCGCCATCCGGGCCGCGCCGCACCACGTTGATCCCCCCGCCGAGGCTAAGGGCCGTATCTCCGGCCTGCAGCACGCGCCGCGGCTCGGCAAGGTAGGTACGCTCGTGATCCCACATCGCCGTGGCAGCCCGTTCGATGTCCGCCCTCCCGCGCACCTCCCACAGCGCTCTGCCGGGGTCAAGCACGGCCCCATCCTCGAAGAGCAGCCCCAGCGCGGTCGTGTCACGTACGATGAAAGCGTCCTCGAGCAGACTCTCGAGCTCCTCGGGCGTCCGTGCTCCTGACTTGATCACGGTGCCACACTACGGTCCGCTCAAGCAGCCGACCATTCCACAAAGCTGGTACTTCCGCGGGCTCGGGACCGAGCGTAGGATTCGGCCATGGGCTGGTACGCAAAGGAGCGCGCGCAGGAGCGAATCGCGCGGCTGGCCGGGCAGGGCCTCGATCTCGTGACCTTCTGGCGCGAGTGCTCCGCGGCGATCGCCCCGGCGGTGCCGCACTACATGGCGCCGTGCTGGTTCACGCTCGACCCGGCCTCGCTGCTCGTGACGAGCCACTTCCAGGAGGGGCTGCCGGAGATCCCCGCCGAGTGGCTGGCCCACGAATATTTCGAGGACGACGTCAACAAGATGGCCGACGTCGCCCGCTCCGAGCGCGGCGTGGCGACGCTCCACGAGGCGACCGACGGCGACCCGCGACGGAGCCCTCGGTACGAGCGGGACATCGAGGCATACGGCGGCGACCAGGAGATGCTCGCAGGCCTGCGGACCGCGTCGGGCGAGATCTGGGGGGCGGTCGGGCTCTATCGCGAAAAGGGTCGGCCGATGTTCGATGCCGACGACATCGACTTCATGCGCGCCGTCGCGCCGTCACTAGCGGAGGGCGCCCGGCGTGGCCTGCTCCTCGGGGACGCGACGGATCCCGATGGTCCGAACGTGCCCGGTCTCGTCGTCCTGCGGCGCGACTGGAGCGTCGAGTCGGTGACGCCGGGCACCGAGCGCTGGCTCGCCGAGCTGCCGGACGGCGACTGGGAGCGGGGCGACCTGCCCTCGTCGGTCTACGCCGTGGCCGGGCAGGCGATGCGCTCCGCCGAGGGCGCGGACGAGCCCGGAGCGATCGCGGTCGCCCGAGTCCTGTCGCGCGCGGGACGCTGGATCGTGCTCCACGGGGCCTCCCTCGTGGCCGATGGCTCCCGGCGCGTTGCGGTGATCGTCGAGGTGGCACACCCCGCACGGATCTCCGCGCTGCTCATGGCGGCCTACCAGCTCACCCACCGCGAGCAGGAGGTCACGCGGCTCGTCCTCCAGGGCAGCTCGACCGCTCAGATCGCACACGCCCTGTCCATCTCGGCCGGCACGGTCCAGCAGCACCTCAAAAACGTCTTCCAGAAGACGGGCGTCCGGAGTCGGCGCGACCTCGTCGGCAAGGTCTTCTTCGCCCACTACGAGCCGCGCGTTCGCGACAACGAGCGACGCGTGGCGCAGGGACAGCCGGTCCGGGGCGGCCCGGCTGCTGGCATGCAGGGGCGACGGCTTCGAAGCGACGGGGACGCCCTTGGGGCCACGGCGTTGGTCGACCTCGCCGCTCGTCCCCTGTAGGACCGCGTCCGGCGTCATACGCCGGGTGCCAGCGTCAGGTTGTAGCAGCCGATGACGTCGGGGGCGTTACCCATCCCTTCATCTACTCCCATGGACGGGTCCGCATCCGGGCAGACGACGCTCGGTGCACCCGTCAATCGCTCGGCGCACGCGTCAATCGCTCGGCGCCACTCACGGACGATAGGGGTTCAGATAAGGGTTCAGCCGGACCATTGGGAGCCCGATTCGTGCTCAGAATCGGGGCTCTCGATGCGTGGTACCGCATACCGGATTCGCCTGCACTGATAACAGGCGTCGCATCCGTGCTCCCCTGTCTCGTGCGGGGCGGGTGGTGAGCGTGGGTCCGGCGCAGCGTGAAGGTGTACCTAGTGTGACTTCTGCCGCTGCGGGGCAGTCGCATGCCGGATTCTGGTTGGATCGTCCCATGCGTCCCAAGCTGGTTCAGAAACGACTCGCTGGGACGCATGGGACACATGGGACAGCTCGCATAAGGGCTCAGCTAGGGGTTCAGGCGACCCCCTTTCGGGGTACCCCGCGGTGGGCGTTTCAGGTCTCGGCGTTGGTAGCGCAGGGCGGATTCGCGCCGAGATGCGTCAGGCGTCCCATGTGTCCGTCGTTTCCCACGCTGAGCCCGGATCAGCACCGGCGACAACCGAGTCTCAAGGGGGTACGGTCGGGGTACGGTAGTCGGACCCGTCGGCTCGGAACTAGTCCACACGTGGAGAGGAACTTCGTCGGTCAGGGAACTTGCGCAACCCGCTCATAGACCGCGATATGCCAGAGGCGCTGCCGGTCGCGGTGACGAAGCCGGAAGCCGGCCATGACGAGGCGATCCTCGATTAGGTCCAGGTCGTGCACGTAGCCAGGACACGGCTGGCCGCGGAGGGTGTTCCAGGCATTGTCCAACCAATCCTCCAGCCGAGCCACGACGCCTCGCCAGCCCCGTGAGGTTGGGACGGCGAAGGCGTAGATGTGCTTCGCTGCCGGCAGCGTGTTCGCTAACAGCCCCTCCACATCCGGATAACAGCACAGGACGCGGTCAAGGATGACCCAGTCATGTGGCTCGAGGGGGACACGCGCTGCGTCACCCACCGAGAAATGTGCACGTTGCGCGAGCTGGGCTTGTTCGAACCGGCTGCGTGCCACATCGATGCTCGCGGGCGAGAGGTCCACGCCCGTGGCACGCGCTACACCGGCCCGGACCAGCAACAGCAGCAGACCGCCACGCCCACAACCGAGCTCGAGCACCGTCCTGCCCACTGCGTCGAGGGAGAGGAGCGCGTCTCTCAGACGTTGCGAGGCAGGGACGAGGCTTGGATCCTCGCATTTCGCCAAGGGCTCGGCCACCTTGGCGTCGAAGTGTCGCGCGATCCGAGCATCGCTCGGATGGGCGCCGTCTGGCCCGTTCGGGTTGGGCTTCAGATCCATCGGGTTGCCCTAGGCAATCTGCGCAGATCTCGACCGCAGGTAGCGCCGCTCGCCGACGGACCTGATCAGCAAGGGAAGGCGGCCGCGAAGGACGAGCCGCTGGTCCCGAACGAGCAGGGCGACTCCTGCCAGGTCCGGCCCCATCATGTCGGGCTGGCCGAGTCTGAGAACGGCTTGTGGTACGGCGCCACGCAGGGCGCCGGTCACATTCCGGGCGATCCCCGCAGCGGTCGCCTGGATGGAGCGCAGCGCAGGTGGCAGGCGATAGCCATCCGGCACGGCCACCACGTCGCCGATCCCGAAGACGCCCGCTCCAGCGGCCATTGCATTGTCCACGCGCAACATGCCACGCTGGTCCAGAAGGGCCTTGGGCAGCCATTCGGTGCTGCCTCGCAGGGGCGCGACGATGGCAATCAGGTCGGCCTCGAACGCGCTTCCTTGAAGTTCAACGGTTCCGTCGCTAATCCGTTCGACCGTGCCTTCGGTGACCAGCTGGGCTCCCCGCTTTTCCAATACTGCTCGGACCCAGGCCGCGGCCTTGCCGCCGAAGCGACGCCCCATGGTGTCGTCGCCATCGATGGCAGTGACTCGCACTCCGGGACGGCGAGCGGCGATCCATGCGGCATATTCCAGCCCCGGTCCGGGCCGCTCCCAGCCGAAGACGACCGCCACGCGTGTCGCCCCCGCGGAGACCCGCATCGCAAACTCGGCGGCATCGGGGAGGTCACAAGGAAAGACCGCGTGTTCACGCGCGCCGGGGACTCGTTCACGGTCGGCGACGGCCCCGCTCGCCACAACCAGCTGGTCGTATTCGATCTGCGCACCAGTATCCAGACGCACGTGGCGCCTTTCGAGATCGACGGCCATCACGCGGCCCGAGACGACGTCTGCGCCCGCTTCCGTAAGTAGGCGGGCGAGCGGGATTACAGGTGGGTGGAGACCACCGGCTGGGACGCGGATCAGCCACGGCCGGTAGACGATCTCGGTCTCACCAGTGACCACGGTCACCGGAATGCCCTGGTTCTGCTTCCGCAGGGTCAGGGCGATCTCGAGGGCAGCGAATCCGCTTCCGACGACGACGATTCTATCTGTCATGCCATCACGCCAGCGACCGCGTGTCGACAGTCGGTGATCGAGTTGTCAGTCGGGTCAACCGCCGGTGGTTGACGATTGCCCACGTCGACTGCGGCCTCCCGGCGCGTTTCCTGGTACGCCGCCATCAACCTCGGGTCCAGACAGACGAGGGCGATGAGCAGGCGCTCAACCGCGCGCCCAATGGTTGACTCCGTCCGATCGCGCGCTCACCCACATTGCCTCCCTATATTCACTAGAGTTGCTATCTGTTGGATAGGATGCTAATCTAGACGCCATGGTCAAGGTTGTCAACAGGGAGAACAAGCGCCCGTACAACACCGCCCTGCGCCGTGAGCTGGCGCAGGTGACGCGACAACGCATCGTCGATGCGGCCCGCCGGCTGCTTCTGAACGGGACCTACAGCAGCGTGACGATGGATGACATCGCCAGCCAGGCGGGCGTCGCCTACCAAACGGTCTATTCGGTGTTCAGCACCAAGCTGCGCTTGGCAGAGGCAATGATTGGCTCCGGACTCCACGTCGAGGGCGTGGACGAACTGATCCGGCAGGCGCGCCAGGCGCCCGATCCCGAGGTCGCGCTCCGCACTGGGGCGCGGATCGCTCGCCGCATCAACGAAACATGCGCCGATCTCGTCCGCTTCATGCGCGAGTCCGGCGATCCCGACCTGCTGAAGAGCCATCATGAACAGCAGGCCAGACGACTCGTCGAACTGGGCTATGTGCCGGAGAAGCTGGACAGCAGCGGACGACTGAGACCTAGCCTTTCGGCGGCGGAGGTGCACGACGTGATTTGGGCGATGGCAGACGCCCATTGGTACATCCAGCTCGTCTTTGAAAGAGGCTGGACTCCATCGCGCTACGAGCAGTGGCTCGGAGATGCGCTGATCAACATGCTTCTTGAACCGAACATAGCCGACCGATCGACGCGACGAGCTGGATAGTCCTGGGGATTGGTAGCGGAGGGCGGATTCGCGCCGGGCGAATCAGGCGTCCCATATGTCCGTCGTTTCCCACGGTGAGCCGGGATGAGCACCGGCGACAACGGAGTCTCAAGGGGTACGAACGGGGGTACGGCGCTCAGGGTCGGTCACATCGTCCCGAGGGAAGGGTGATGGTCGTTGTTCCCTAGCCCAGCTCTCCGACCCACTCCCCGACGAGCTTCCGGGTGCGCTCGACCAGGAAGGTGGCCCCCTTGCGGCCATAGAACTCGGCCGCCTCGCCAGCAGCTGTCAGCGCCTCGTCGACCTTGCCGCCCGCGTGCAGAACCTTGCCGAGATGGACGAGCGCATCCCCGTGCATCTCCAGGTAATCGGTGCGCCCCATGATCGCCACTGCCTCGCGCGCCAGGGCCTCGGCCTCGGCATGCTGACCGCGGGCGGAGAGGACGCGCGCCTGGATCCGCCGACCGCCGGCCTGGGAGGCAATATCGTCACTGGCCGAGGTATCGCGGGCGATGCCGGCGTACTGCCAGGCCTCGTCCAGCTCCTGGGCTTCCAGGTACGCTTCGGCCACGAAGCCGGCCGTGGTGGATGCGTAGGAGCGGTCGCCCAAGGCAATCTGCTCGTCGTAGGAGAGCTGCAGGTTGCGAACGGCCTCACCGATATCGCCCGCCAGGAGCGCGGCGGACCCGACCAAGTCATGGCAGAGGGAGAGCCCCAACCGATTCCCCAGTTCCGCAAACCTCTGGCTCGAGTCCGCCAGCATCACCTGGGCCTCGGCAAACCGTCCCTGAATGGCCCGCATGCGGCTCGCTCCCAACCCGGCTCCCGGCAGTTGAGTCCCGCGTGCGTCCTCATCCTCGATGAGCTGGATCACCTCGTCTGCCGGCATAGGTCCATACACAGCTGCTACGTCACGCTGGAATCGGGCCTGGCTGTCGAGGGAGCCGGAACCGGGGACGGCGTCCAGCACCGCCTGTGCCCGAGCACCACTCTCGCCCACCCTGCCAACCTGGAAGAGGCCCCAGGCTGCGACCAGCTCGGCCTGCTGGGCGCCTTCGACGTCGCCCAGCTCCATCAGCCGATCCCGCAACTTCTCCGCCACGCGCGCATCGTCCGACGCCTCGGTCGACTGGGTCGAGCTCTGGACGGACAACAAGCCGAGTCGCGCCCAGGCCACGGCACGCTCGTCGCCCGCCGCCTCCGATTCGGCGACAACCTCCTGGAGCAGGCTCTCTGCCCGCGGACCGTCACCGGCGTCCAGCAGTTTCGGAGCCACTTGTGCCAGCAGCAGGCGGCGATCCGCGTCGCGCGGCAGAAGATCGGCGGCTCGGTCCATGAGGTCGACGGTAGCGGCTAGATCACCACGCGCCTCCGCCCGCCGTGAAGCCTGCGCCAGCAGGATGCCGGCCCGCTTGGCCAGCTCGGACGCCGCGGCATCGGGCGGTCCCAGCTCGGCCCGGTAGCGATAGGCCTGTTCGAGGTGGTAGGCGATGATCTCCTCATATTCGATCAGGCGGTCGGCGGCGATGTGCTCCAGCCAAGCCGCGAAGCGTTCGTGCAGCTCGGCGCGGGTCTGCTTCGCGATGGCCCCATAGGCGGCGTCGCGGATCAGCAGGTGCCGGAAGCGGTAGGCCTCCTCGCCGATGAAGGCGGACTGCTCGGGGCGCACCAGCTCCGTGCGCACCAGGCTGGCCAGCCGGTCACGGACTCCGTCGCGCGACGTCTCTGCCGCCAGCGCGGTGACCGCGCCGCGGTGGAAGACCTTGCCCTCCACCGCTCCGCTCTCGATCACCGACCGCTCCTCGGCGCCCAGCCCATCCAGGCGCGCGGCCAGCAGCGCCTGGATCGAGGAGGGTATGGCCAGTTCACGCAGGTCGCCGCGAGAGACCCAGCCGTCGCCGGCGCGCTGAAGGAAGCCGTCATCGATCAGCTTGGCCAGCAGCTCCTCCACGAACAGAGGGTTGCCCTCGGCTGCTGAGCTGACCCGCGCCCGGAAGGCGCCTGTCAGGTCCGCCTGACCCAGCAGGCTGCCCACCAGCTCCTCTGACTCGACCTCCGACAGCGGCTCGAGCTGTACCGTCGTCGCCGATCGCTTGCCGCCGCCCCAGGCCGGGCGCTTCTCGAGCAGCTCGGAGCGGGCCATGACGATCAGCAGGATGGGTGCGTCGCGCGTCCAATCGGCGATGTGCTCCACCAGGTCGAGGAAGGTGGGCTCGCCCCAGTGAGTGTCGTCCAGCACTAACACCAGCGGCCGGCCACGGGCGAGGGCCTCGAAGGTCTTGCGCACCGCCCAGAACAGCTCCTCCTGGTCGTGCGGGTCGGCGTTCAGACCGATCAGGCTGCCGGTCGCCGCCGCAATGCGCTCGGCCTCGGGCTCCCCAATCAGGACCGTAGACAGGGCGGCCGCAGCCTGCTCCGCAGTGGCTGCCTCAGCAATCCCGACCCCGCTGCGCAGCGCCTCGGCCACCGGCCAGTAGGTGATGCCGCTGCCATAGGCCAGGCAGCGGCCGGATGCCACGCTGGCCCGGTCACCGAGGCCGGCCAGGAACTCCTCCACCAGGCGTGACTTGCCGACCCCTGCCACCCCTAGCACCGTGAACAGGTGGCAGACCCGCTCCTCGACCGCTTCCTGGAAAGCGCCCTGCAGGAGCTGCAGCGGACGTCGCCGCCCGACCAGCGGCGCCTCATGCGGGCGCGCATGCCGGCCGGGCGCTTCCTTTGCTCCGTCGAGACGCCAAGCGGGCACCGGCTCGCTCTTGCCTTTCAGGCTCAATGCCGCAAGCGGCTCCGCGCTGACCGCATCGTGGACGAGGGCATGGGTTTCGGCCCCCATCAGAATCTCGCCCGGAGCGGCAGCGGCCTCGAGGCGAGCCGCCACGTTGACCGCATCGCCGGTCACCATCCGCTGTCCGGCGGCCACGTCGCCGGCCACCACCGGCCCGGTGTTGATCCCCATCCGCCACTCGATGGCCACCCCCCGGTCGGCGCGGATCTGCGGCTCCAACTCGGTCAGCCGCTGGCGGATCTCGACCGCGGCGCGACAGGCTCGCAGCGCATCGTCCTCGTGCAGCGTCGGCACCCCGAAGATGGCCATCACCGCGTCACCAATGAACTTCTCGACGGCGCCGCCGTGGCCTTCGATCGTCTCGCGCATGGCGTCGAAGTAGCGAGTCATTACCGCCCGCATTGACTCGGGGTCCATCTGCTCACCGAGAGCCGTAGATGACACGGCGTCGATGAACAGCACGGTGACGGTCTTGCGCGTTTCGTGGGTTGCGGCCGCCGCCACGATCTGCGCGCCGCACGATTTGCAGAACCGTGAGTCCGCCGTGTTCTCCGCCCCGCACGTTGCGCAGGTGCTCACTTCGGCAACGAGACCTCTTTCATCGGTGGCTCCCCGTGGATGGGCTGTAGCGCCCTCTCGTTCGAGGTCATCCAAGCGAGGCAACGTTATCCGTCGCCCTTTAGCGCAGACTGCGCCAAGCCCCTCGGGCCGTCAATGTCGTCCCGGCCTATCCAATGCTAGGCCGTGCCACTTCATCCGCCTGTCTTTGTGGGCGGTCACAACCGGAATGGAGATCTGTAGCGGCCGGGGCAGCGACGTTGTCGGATGGAGCGCATCACACTAATACCCCCTTAGTGGCATGGGCGAGCTAGCGCGGAAGCCTGAAGTCGGGCCTGGGCGCGCCGCACATCCCAACCGGCACACCGTGCGCCTTCGTCGGCGTCCTGGGATGCTTGGGACGCTCACCCGAAGGACGTCGATAAACCTGGAGCATTGCTGCGCTGGCCACCTCGGACCCCGTGCTCATTCCAGTACTTGGCGCTCTGCTGTAGCACCGCCCGATAGACGCGTCAACACGGACCGGGGGTATAGGGAGAGGGGGTCCACTGAACACCTGGACGGGAGTGGCAACGCGAGTGAGTGCTAGGCTCGCGACATGCGGGTCAAGCTCGGCTCGGTGGCGTTCCTGAAGACGGCCGGTAGCGGGTACGGCATCGGGCTCGATGACGATGCGAAGAGCTCAAGCGGCGACGGCCGGGGTGACCGGTAGCGTCCCAGGCGAGTGGGGTCCGCGGTCGATCTGGCGCAAGGGGCTCGCCTCAGAGCCATTGTGGTGTACCACCGCACCGCTGCGGGCCTTGCCCTCTAGTACTTTGCTTCAGATGAGCGTAGAACAGGGCACAGGGGCAGAACCGTGGGCACCCGCCCAGCCGAGTCCCCTGGCACGAGGCATTTCATGAGAAACCGAGCACTTGGCGCAGTTTTTGGTTCGTTCCTGGCGCTACTGGCGAGTTCTGCTCTGGCCGGCGCGTCGCCGGCGGCCGCGAGCGCGGTCACCATGGTCAGCGGCAGCTACACGACAGAGGCCCTCGCGCTGGATGCAGTCACCGCGCATGGCATGACGCTCCACCTCAGCGCACACGCCACCTCGGCTTGGTCCGGTGACCTGACCGGCACCACGACCTACACCTTTGTCGGCATCGTCAACCTCGTCAACGGGACGACCGTCGGGACGCTCGACGAGACGTTCACCGGGACAGCGGCAGGCATCGGTTTCGGAACGCTGGTATTCCGCGAGTCGGTGTTCGTCAGCGGCAGTGGTGCGCTGCACCTCGAGGCCGTCATTCGTGGTGGGACCGGGGCCTTCAGTGGTGCGCGCGGCATGATCGTGTTCAAGGGTATCTCGGCGCTAGATGGTTCCGGAGGCGGAACGTACTTCGGGAGAATCGTCCTCGGCCCGTGAGAGGCTGCGCCGTTCCTTGCGTGGTGGGCCAACATGAGACACCACCGAATAGTCAGGAACCTAGCACCTGGCGCGGGGCGGGTGCTAGCCTCGCGAGATGCCGTGGGGGCTCGGGGTCGCCCACACGCTACGATCGCCCGCCGAGGCGTCCCTGAGGCTGCAGCGTCCCCTGGTCGGGCCGTTCAGTCTGAGTCGCCGAACCCTTGACCTACTCCGCGACGCCTGCGGGCTGGCCAGGAGCCTCTGCGAACCCGAGCTGCTGGAGCATGCTGAGCGTATCGGTCACGGCCCAGTGCTCGACATATTTGCCGTCCGCGAACCGAAGGATGTGGATCGCCTCCCAGGTCGCCTCTTTGCCCGACGCTGGCATGCCCTGGAAGTCGCCCTTCATCGTTCCGTGGGCGGTGGTGCGCTGGACAACCCGGTCGCCCTCGGCGATCTGATCGTCGATCGTGGCGTGCAGGTCGGGAAACGCCTCTCGCAACATCGCGAAGAAGGCCTTGGCCCCTTCGGTGGTCGCCGGCACGCCGGGCGGGGCCGAGTGATCGACGAAGTTCGGTCCCATCAGCTCGTCGATGACGCCGAAGTTTCCCTCGTTCGCGACCTCGTCGACGAACCGACGGGCGTTGGCCTTGTTCGCTTCCGTTGTCATGACTGGCCCTCCTTGGGCTGCTCTCCGTATCGGGACTTCCGTCTACTCCGTTTTGGACAACAGCGCAAGTAAGTTATCCACAAGCCATTCATCGATGCCTTCAGCCGCGCTTTCGGGGATAGGCTGTGTGGGCATCACACAAATACCCCTTAGTGGTATGGGCGAGCTAGCGCGGAAGCCTGAAGTCTGGCCTGGGCGCACCGCACCTCCCGACCTGCAGACGATGAGTGTTCTCGGCCTGGGTACTCCTTCCAGTCATGCGGCGGTTGGCCGCGGCGATCGGTCGCGTGCCATTGCGACGGGTTACTGATCCCCGTCGCAATGGGCTCCACCCTTTGGCGCCGTGAGATAATCTCCGCAACGCGCAGTCAACAGCGCCCCCTATCCAGAGTGGCCCGAGAGCCCTGGCTCGATGACGGTCCGGCAACCGATCCGCAGCTCCCTCGAAGGCGAACACGGTGCTCCTGCCAGGAACGATAGGAGGTCGAGACCGTGGAACCGTGCAACCCCATCAGCCGAGCGCCCGCGCCCTCTGTGGCCATCTACGGCCTCGCCGAAGGGGCCTTTATCAACGTCGACAATCCCGACGAGACGTTCACGATGACCTGCCGCTGCCATTACAACGCCGGCATGGGCGGACGCTCGCCGCTGCACCCTCACGTCCCCATCGGCCAGTGGCACTGGTGCCAGGGCGCCGTCGTCAACACGCCCGGGTGCGTCGAGCATCACCAGTGAAGCGGGCAGGCCGCAGGTCGTGGCTAAACCTTGGCTCTCGTCTGGGGCCCGTCGGGCGGGGATGAGCCCGGGCCTTGAGGCCATCACTTGGCCACGGCTTGCCACTCGCCGGCTTGTCCTGATCGAGCCACACGCCGACGATGGTCCATCCGAGCGGCCGCGCTGCCTCAGCCGATACCCAAAGCCCATCGTGGGGGCGCCGAGCATCATGGGGACATCGTAGGCACCTGTCCCACGGCCGGTGATGGCTTGTTGTACGCCCTCCGCGTTTCGTGGGACCGCGGCTCATCGACGCTCAGGGCCGTAACCCTGGCCTAATCCAAAGCGGGAGTAGACTCATGCTATCTGGCTAGATCCGGACTCCACCGGAAGCCCGAACAGGGGAAAGGACAGAAGGTCATGCTTCCAAGGGACGATCCGAAGCCCGAAGGTGACATGCCCAAGCCGGACGCTCAGCCGGGTGGTGACATGCCTAAGCCCGACGCCCAGCCCGAAGGTGACATGCCCAAGCCGGACGCTCAGCCGGGTGGTGACATGCCTAAGCCCGACGCCCAGCCCGAACGCGACATGCCCAAGCCCGACGCTCAGCCGGGTGGCGGCACCGGTGGTGACCTGGACGTGCCAATGGACCCCGATGATCCGGGCCGCATGTAGGTCGAGCATCGGGTAAGACGGGCCCCTGGCCTTCTCCAAGCACGGTAGCGCCGGGCTCGCCTGCACACGTCCGATCGCCGCGGCCGTCGCCACGCGGGCCTGCCAAGAATCGCGCGAACCGAGGCATAGCACCATCCCGTACCTCCGCTTCATCGGAGATCGGGGCATCCTGGCCCATACGCCCGGCTTCCCGCGCCGCATCGACGCCGCGCGCGGTGCGTCCCCCGAGCTATGGCTCCCGGCGGGCGATCCCGATGCGGGCAATGATCAGGAACTCAAGGAGAGTCCAACCGACGATGGCGACCAGGGCGGCCAGATCGAAGATGGAGGCGCCCGAGTGCACCGCGTTGGTGTGCAGGACCCCTTCAAATGGGGCCACGAACGCCCCACTCAGGGCCCGCCTACGGCCGTCGGCGCGACGGCAGGCGAGAGACGGTCGGGTTAGGATCACCGGGCGATGGACTCCAACGTCGTCACCTACTCGCCCATCCGGCTTGGCGTAGAGCCATCGCTCGCCCCGCGGCTGTCTGAGCTGGCGCACGGACGGTCGATCGTCGTCGACTACTTCGCCAGTCGCACTCGACGCGGCGTAACCGTTGGAGACCTGCGCGCTAGGTTCAGCTCCGCGCCGCCCGGATCAGACTACGCGGAGCTCGAGCCCCTCGGCGATGTCAGGGTGCTCGCCGAGCGACACCTGCTGCAGCTATTGGCTGCGCGCACGGAACTCCGACTCGGGGGACCGGCCTTCGCCCGCCACCTGATGGTCGTGATCGAACGACCAGAGCGCTGGCTTGAGTTCCTAGAGGCTCATCCGGGCAACCGCCGCTAGAAGCCCGGGCCGGCGCAGATAGCACACGGGCTTTCAGCCGGTTGGCCAGTGCGAGCTGCCGCTCCATAGGGGTCAGCGTCAACCTACACCTGTACGTCGCCTGCTGCTGCTGGCCAGCTACCTGGTGGTGATCGGCATCGCGCTCTTCACCTAGCACACACCCCCGGCAGGATGGGCAAGACCTATCTCCTTTTCCGCCGCGGAGGGGACAGTGGCCGCAGCGGCGTCCCGAGAGGTGCGCGCTGACCACTACGATCGGTCGATTGCAGCACTTCCGAGGTCCGCCGCGATAGCCGCGAACTGGTCCAGCGCGGGTAGGTTTATCGCACGCGAAGCGCTACAAGACTCCTCGCCAACGCTACTGTCCAGGTGCCGAGTGACGGAGACGACCCCGGCTCACGGCTCGACAGTGAGGAGCGTATGCATCCCTTGCTGGTAGTGCCCGGGCAGGTTGCACACGAGGACGTACGACCCTGCTTTCAGTGGCAGACTGATCTCCGCCGTCGCGCCTGGCTCGACGTCGATCTGCCCGATTTTCTCGACCCCAGCGCTGGTCACGATCTGGGCATTGGCGACCGGCAGCTTGTCGGGAGCGAGATCTGTCTTGAAGACCACGAAGTTGTGCGCCAGGTTTCCGGCGTTGGTAACTCGAAACGTGACGCTGCCCGCTTTGGCCGACGCCGGAGCGGCCTCCACGGACCATTCCTTCAGCGTAACCACCACGGGTCCCGGCGCGGCAGATCCGGGTGCCCCCGTCGGGGTTTGGTTCGTGGAGCCGCCCGAGCAGGCGGCGATTAGGACGACAAGCACCAGCACGAGGGATGCCAGCGTTGTAAGGCGAATCGGGCGCATGGTCTTCCTTTCAGCAACGACGCGGTTGTAGGTGGATCGTAAGAGGGCGGATGCACCGTTTGACCGCTGGGACGAACTGCTGGATCACGGTTAGGCAGCGACCCGCCCGACCACGGCGCCGGTCGCGCCGACCTCGACCACGGTGGGCACGAGCGCGATGCCGTACTTCCGCGCCAGGTCGGGGCGGTCCCGGACGTCGATCGTCACGTAGCGGCGTCCTGCGGCGCGCAGCGCCGCCTCGATCTTGAGGCAGTCGGTGCAGAGCGGATGGCTGAAGGCGACGACCACGCCACCGCCGACCTCGATCGGACCGATGTCGCCGAGTTCAACGCGATCGAGGCGTCTCCCGGTAATCCCGCGCAAGCGTGCACCCAACCGATAAAGCTGGCAACCGACACAGAAGCCGGTGGAGGCGCCAAGGAGCGCCAGCGCAGCGACTAGCCCTCCCAAGGCCCCGCCAATGGGGGCCAACGACAGGGCATAGGCGACTGAGGAGGCGCCGAGGAACACGAAGCCGATCTGGTTGGCGAAGCGCGGTGGCCGGGCGTCTTCGATCGGACCCTCGCCGATGATCGGCTGAAGGAACTCGAAATAGACCACGCACGGCAGGCAGTAACGCCGGCCGAAGCGCAGCCCGATCCCCAGCTGGACGGCGAGGAGCGCGAGGATCGGCCACCAGCCGGTGAGAACGGCCGCGAGCGAGAGGAGGCCGACAGTGGCCTGGTTGAACCTGGGCGCGCGAGCGTCGATGACGTCGAGGTCGCGATACGGGTCGGCAGTGCGGGAGACTGTGTGAGGCATGGGATCCACCTAAAGGGAGCGCCGGCGGGCGCGTGGAACGGAGGAGAGGAGACCGGACGGAAGGAGGTGCCGAGCACGGACGAGAGCCGGACTGGACGGAGGGAAGCCCCTTCCGTCTAGCGACAGGTGCAGCAGGTGGTGGTGCGGGGTTGCTCGAGCACGATCGCGTAGCAGCGTAGCACGCTCATGACCGAGCCTCGGCGGCGGCATAGGTCCGCGCGTCCGCCACCCGGCCGGCGATCGCCGAGGCGGCGGCGGTCGCCGGGGAGGCCAGGAACGTGCGGCCACCGGGTCCCTGGCGCCCTTCGAAGTTCCGATTCGGCCATAGGACTTGCCGTTCAGTGTGGGGCGGCTTGCGCATCGTGCCGCTCATCGGGGCACCGGGCCGTGGAGGCGGGCGACGAGGCGCAGGATCATCGCTCATGCCTCATGCTGGCCGGACGGGCCCCCGCCCGCTGTACCTCCAGCTCGAGCCATGCCGCGAAGTCAGCGGCGCTCGTCAGCTCGTCGGACAGGCCATCGTACTCGGCCGCCGCATCCACGATGATCCAGGTCAGATCATTCAGGCGTACCATTTGGGTCGGCTCGGGGTAGATCGGGTGGGCGCTGGTGGCGAGGTGTCCGCAGGAGAGGCGACGGCTCATCAGATGATCTTCACGCCCGACATTGCGCTAGCCGACCGCGCCTTCCATCTGGAGCTGGATCAGGCGGTTCATCTCGACCGCGTACTCCATGGGCAGCTCCTTCACGATCGGCTCGATGAAGCCGTTGACGATCATGGCGCTCGCCTCGGCCTCGTTCATGCCGCGGCTCATCAGGTAGAAGAGCTGCTCTGCGCCTACCTTCGAGACGCTCGCCTCATGGCCGATGGTGACGTCGTCCTCGTCGATCTCCATGTACGGGTACGTGTCCGAGCGGGCCTCGTCGGAGAGGATCAGGGCATCGCAGCGCACGGTCGACTTCGACCCATCGCAGCCGGGATAGACCTTGATCAGGCCACGATACGAGGTGCGGCCGGTCCCCTGCGAGATGGACTTCGAGGTGATCAGGCTGGTCGTGTTGGGAGCCGCGTGGATCACCTTCCCGCCGGCATCCTGGTGCTGGTCGCTGCCGGCAAAGGCGATGCTCAGCACCTCGCCGTGGGCTCGTTCGCCGAGCAGGTAGATGGAGGGGTACTTCATGGTCAGCTTCGATCCGAGGTTGCCATCGACCCACTCCATGACCGAGTCCTCGTACGCGACCGCGCGCTTGGTGACCAGGTTGTAGACGTTGTGGCTCCAGTTCTGAATCGTCGTGTAGCGCACCCGCGCGCCCTTCTTGACGATGATCTCGACCACGGCGCTGTGCAGGCTGGCTGTGGTGTACGCAGGGGCGGTGCAGCCCTCGACGTAGTGGACGCTGCTCCCCTCGTCGGCAATGATCAGGGTCCGCTCGAACTGGCCCATGTTCTCGGTGTTGATCCGGAAGTAGGCCTGCAGGGGCAGCTCGACATGGACCCCTTTCGGCACGTAGATGAAGCTGCCGCCGCTCCACACCGCAGTGTTCAGCGCGGCGAGCTTGTTGTCGTTCGCCGGAATGACGGTCCCGAAGTACTCCCTGAACATCTCCGGGTACTTGACAAGCGCCTCATCGGTCCCGAGGAAGATCACGCCCAGCTTCTCGAGGTCGGCGCGGATGTTGTGGTAGACGACCTCGGAGTCGTACTGCCCGCCGACGCCGGCGAGGTACTTCTTCTCGGCCTCGGGGATCCCCAGCCGGTCGTAGGTGCGGCGGATGTAGTCCGGCACGTCGTCCCACGACTGGACCGCCTTATCGGTGGCGGTGACGTAGTAGAAGATGTCCTGGAAGTCGATCTGGCTCATGTCGCCGCCCCAGGTCGGCATCGGCCGGGCCTCGAAGTGGCGGTAGGCCTTGAGGCGCAGGTCGGTCATCCACTGCGGCTCGCCCTTGATGCGGCTGATCTCCTCCACCACCTCGCGAGAGAGCCCCTTCTTCATGACGTACAGGGGCTTCATCTCCGGGTCGTGCCAGCCGTACTTGTAGCCAGTCGGAACCTTGTCGACGGCAGGATTGGGGACGGCCATGGATCTCCTAGTCTGAATCCCGACTCAGGCAGTCGGTGTTAGACCGATGATGATCCCTTTCCCCCGCATGGTCAACCGACGAGGCGTTGCCTCACACGGCCGTTGCTGCTCCGCGGCCGCGGGGGACGGGCAAGGAAGACCGTGACCACGAATGCACTGGCCAGCCCGGCCAGGATCACTGGCTGCCGCACGAGGGCGATCAGGCGGCCGGCGTTCGGCAGCCGCCACCTCGCCAGGCCGACCATGTCAGCTCGCTTGGGATGCCAGGGGTCAGGCGCGGTGTTGTGGTCGCCCTGGAGCGTGAAGCCCTCCGTCGCACCGCCGCCGATGACGCGGTGGATCACGATCTTGCCTGCGCCGATGTGTCCGGCCGGGACACGGTAGGCAACCACCTCGCCCACGCGGTACGCGGCGGCCGATTGCACGACCACCAGGTCCCCATGCTCGTATGTCGGTAGCATCGAGGATCCGCGGACGGCGACGAACATCGCAGGGCCACCGAGGGCCTGAGGGCGCAGTGTGAACGCCCACACCACGATCACAGCGGCGGCGAACGCCAGGCTGACGACCCTCCCGACCCCGCGGCTCACGGCACCCTCACATAGGTGATCACCAGTTGGGGCTCCTGGGCGACGGTCCCCAGCTCCTTCGCCGTGAAGGTGGCCGTCCGGGTGGTCGCCGAGCCCTCGGTGTCGTCGCGAATCATCCAGCCAAAGTTGGTCGCCGTCCCTGCCACGAAGTTCGCAATGTCAGCCGTCACCGTTCCGCCCGCCACGTAGCCAGCGGCCTGGTTCTGGCATCCCACCGGGGTGCCAACATTGAAGGTGCCCGTCCGCGATCCAGTGGGTGGATTGTTCAACGTCGTGCCAAATGGTTGGTTGTTCCAGGTCAGGGTCGTCTCAACCCAGGCTGCGGTGACGGGGAAGAGATTGAGAGTCCGGCAAGCGGCCGGGACCGCGGACATATACAACCGCAACGTCGCCAATCGGACGATCGCCGATGCGGGAATCGCCGGGCTGCAGACGGTCAGGTCGAACCTCAGGTAGACGCGCTGGTTCACCGCGTTACCCGACGAAACGGTGAGGGTCGTCAACGCCCCGAAGTTGGTCGTCGGCGTCCCTTGGCGTGCGGTGGTATCGCTGACAGCCGTGGTCGTGGCCGGTGTGGCGGTGATCGTGCAGGTCCGATACGGCGTGAAGTTCTGCGATGTGAGGCTGAGGTTCGCGGCTGACCCTGTGACGACCCCGACCCCAAGCAGAATCCCCGCGGCCGCCGTCAGGGCGCGCAGCAACTGCCTGCTCATGGACCCACCAGGACGAGGTCCGTCTGCTCGGCGGCGGTCACGGCTTGGGCGACGGCAAGGGTCACCGTCACCGAGCCACCTCCGCCCGGCACCGCTGCAGACCCGCTGCTGTTGGTGACGCCGTTGTTCACTGTGACCTGCAGGGTTGCCCCACCGCAGGCCGCCGGCAGGGCACCGACGGTCACGCTGGCCACGGTGCCGGCGGTCAGGTTCTGGAGGACGGAGAGGCCAGCGGTCGTGCAACGCGGCGTCGCTGTCGTTGCCGCACCCAAGGAGCCCGATGCGAAGTTGAGCGACGCCGCAGCGCCGACGACTGCGCCCGCGGCCGTAATCAGGATCACGACCACGATCCTGCGCAGGGTGCTCATTGGGCTGTCCATGGCGGTAAGCCGGGACAGGCGGCCTCGTGGCACGCCTGCCCCGTCACATCGCACTAGCCGCTGATCACCACATTGACGGCTGTCACCGAGGCCGCCGATACGACCGGAGCGAATGTCACGACGATCGTCGTGCCCGCACCCGGGGTGGTCCCAGTCGCTTCGCCGAGCGACGCACCCGCGGCGGTCGACAGCGTGACCTTGTAAGGCTTGCTGTAACAGGTCGCTGCCAGGCCGGTGATGGTGACTGTGCCGACCGTGTACCCCGGCCCTGGGGCGGCCGCCGTGTAGGTCGACGTGTACGTGGCGTTCATCGCGCCAGCCTGGCAAGCGGCAACGACAGTCGTCGCCGATCCGAGGCTGTCACTGGTGAGGTTCAAGCTCGCGGCCATACCGAATACGAGCCCGAAGGTCATGAGACCTGCGAGGACTGCGCCCAATATGCGTTTCATCTGAAATTGGCTCCGGATGAGGTAATCGCCCCCGACCACGGCATTTGATCCCTGGAACAAGTCCCGCGACATTACCCAATAGGACCAGCGCTCGGCAGTACTCGCGGATGGAGTCCGACGACGGTTGCTAGGTCGGATTGAGCTCGGATCGCAGCGCATGCGGGGTCTGCTGCTCTGACAGCAGCCGGTTGAAGCCACGGGTCTGGCCATGCACCTCCAGCCATTCCAAGACAAGGCGCCGGCCCTCGATATGCGCGAACGGCTGGGTGCGCAGGACGGGATCTCGCAGCCGGGAGATCGTCTCATCCAGGCGCTCATCGCTGACCAGCCCCACGTCCGCGAGGTAGGAACGCACCTCGTCGACCGGCTCGCCATCGCGGTGCAGGGCCACCGCCGCATTGCCCAGGGCGGGGGCCAGCAGGCGCCGGGCGCGCTGCACCATTAGCCCCGATGCGACGTCCAGCCGTCGGTCGACGGAGCGAGCCAGCCGCTGCAGCTCTGAGCCCAGCTCGTCGTCGCTCATCACGACCTCGCGGCCGATCCCGGCCATCCCCTCGCTGACCAGCCCCTGCGGAGAGAGCGTCGTGGACAGGCTGAGCTCCTCGTGCCCGACCGAGGCCAGGAGGTCGTCCTTGACCGACGCCTCGGCGTGGTGCCCCGGATAGCCCTCGTGAGCGACGAGCTCCGCGAGCGTTCCGAACGTCAGCGGCCGGTCGATGTTGATGCGGACGACGGAGCGGCCTGCGCCTAGAAATTGAGCGTCAATCGTCCACCCGACGTCACGCGCCGCTTCGATGCGCAGCGATTCGCGCTCGGGAAGCCAAAGCTGTGTGCGCGCCCTCGTGCGCAGCCGAGCCGAAAGCTCCGAGGCGAGGGCGATGATTCGCTCGGGTGGGACGCGACCGCGGGAGTCGTGGTCGGCGAGCCGCTCTCGCAGCGAGCCGCTGCCCCGAAGCGCGGAGTCGAGCATGCGGCGCGCCGTGTCGAAGGTCGCGTCGGGCTCGAGCTGGACCTCGATGTCGTACAGGTCCTCGACGAGGTCGACGTAACCGATCTCCTCTCCGCCGGCCAGGCGTGCCAGTGCTCCCATCGCCCCGACCTGGGCGATGAGCCAACTGACGCGGCGACGGCGGGTGGCCGTATCGGCGGGGAGCTCGGCGGCCATTCCCGCCAGCTGCATGGCTTCGTCGTGCAGCTCGGCAGCCGGCGTGAGGGGCTCGCCGTCGACCGCCTCCGACAGCTCGGCAGGGCCGTGGTACGAGTCGACCAGCCGCGGCAGGTGTCGTCCCAGGCGCAGCCCCAGCAGCAGGTAGCGGAGCGCGATATCGTCCACGACCCAGATGCTAGCGTCGTTGACAGGGTTCGCTGCCGTCGGTACCTTCGCGAGACACGCCAGCAGGCACGCAGACGAAAGGAGACGCCCGATGACCACCGTTGCCGTTGCGCGCCCTCGCCTGCACAGGATCGCCTCGCGGCCCTGATCACGCGCTGGGAGCGCTCCACCGCCCACCTGCGACTCGATCGAGTGGAGAACAACCCGTGCCTCTGACGTCCCTGCCCACGCCTGTCCGTGCTGCGGCCGAAGCCGCCCTGACCGGAATCGTGCTGCGCGCACGCAGCGGCTTCTACACCGTCCGCCTCGACGACGGAACCCTGCTGGAATGCCGCCTGCGCGGGCGGGTCAAGCAGGAACGAGGGAACTCCGACCTTGTCGTCATCGGCGACCACGTGGCAGTCACGTCGCTCGCCGACGGCGATTCGATGATCGAGTCCGTGGAACCGCGTCGAACGCGCTTCTCGCGCCGGCAGCCCGGTCCACGCGGCAGCTGGAAGGAGGACATGATCGTCGCCAACCTCGACCAGGTGCTGGTCGTCTTCGCCTGCGCCGATCCGATGCCGCACCTGCGCATGGTCGACCGCTTCCTGGTCGTGGCCGAGCACAACCAGGTCGAGGCGGTGCTCGTGGCCAACAAGGCCGACCTGGTCGGGCTATCCGCGGCTCGGGGCCTCTTCGCCGCCTACGAGGGGATTGGCTACCCAGTCCACTACGTCTCAGCGCGCGAGGGGATCGGGGTCGAGGAGCTGGCCGATCGGCTGGTCGGTCGCGTCAGTGTCGTCACCGGGCCATCCGGGGTCGGCAAGTCGACCCTCCTCAACGCCATCCAGCCCGGCCTCCGGATCGAGACCGGCGCCGTGAGCGAGACGGTGCACAAGGGCCGCCATACCACGACCTCGGCCGAGCTCCACCCGCTGACCGCGCCAGGTGGGGGGTACGTCGCCGACACGCCCGGCCTCCGCGAGCTTGGCCTCTGGCAGGTCCCGCCCGAGGAGCTGGCTTGGTGCTTCCCTGAGATGCGGGACTACCTGGGTCAGTGCGCCTTCAATGACTGCCGTCACATCAGCGAGCCACGTTGCGCCGTGCTGGCCGCCGTCGAAGCCGGGCGGATCAGCGCGGCGCGTCACGACTCATACCGGCGCCTGCTCCTCAACGAGGACTAGGCCAGGGCGGCCCTATGATGGCCGCCCATGGAGATCGCGCCGGGCGTCCACGCCGTCAGGCTGTTGAACGTCTACGCATTCCTCGTCGACGAGCCGCAGCTGACCCTGATCGACGCCGGCCTGATTGGCTCGGCGGGCCGGGTACAGCGGCAGGTCGAGCGGATCGGACGTTCGCTGGACGACCTAGCTCGCATCATCTGCACGCACGCCCATCCCGACCACATCGGCGGCGTTCGAGAGCTGGCCGGCGAGCGAGAGGTCGAGGTGCTGATGCACCCCGCCGACCTGGATGGGCTGAGCGTCGGGCTGCGTGACGTAGTCGCGAACCGCAACCGCGGACAGCTGATCGCCTACTTCACGAGGCACCCGGGCGAGGCGACACCGATCGAAGATGGCCAGGTGCTGCCGATCCTCGGAGGGCTGCGGGTGGTGCATACGCCCGGCCACACGCCGGGGAGCATCTGCCTGTACGCAAAGCGCCACAAGCTCCTGTTCGTGGGCGACACCCTGCAGGTGATCCGGGGGAAGGTCACCTTCGCCAGCCGTGTCTTCAGCGAGGACCTCGCGCTGGCTCGCGCCAGCGTCGCTCGCATGGCGGAGCTGGACGTCGAGACGATCGCCTTCAGCCACTATCCGCCGTTGCGCGATGGGGCGAACGAGGTGCTTCGCGGGCTCGCAGACCGGGCAACGGCCATGTCCGAGAGCAGGCGGCGAGCCGCAAGCCTCTAGCCACCGCGAGGCGCCGGTCGTAAGGTAGGCGGCGAGGGAGAGGTTCCATCGCCACGCTCACGCCGATCGCACCCGCCACGCCCGAGCCAAGCCCGCCAACCGCGGGCCTCGCCGCCGGCGCGGCGCCCAGTGCACCCACTCTCATCGGCCTGCTGCGCGATGCCGGACGGAACTACGCGGATCGCCCGGCCCTCCTCATCAAGCCAGGCTTTCGCACGCGCGTCTGGACGTATCGGGACCTTGTCGACCTCGCGCCGCGCGTGGCGCGCGTGCTGACCGACCTGGGGCTGGAGCGGGGTGACCGGGTCCTGATCTGGGGAGTCAACCGGCCGGAATGGTCGCTCGGCTTCTTCGGGGCGCTCTTCGCGGGACTGGTGCTGGTGCCGCTCGACGTCCGCAGCCAGCCGGAATTCGTCGCCAAGGTTGCGCAGCGTACTCGCGCCAGGCTGGTCCTGGCCTCGATCCAGACCGCGCCATTGGCCGGAGGCCTGGACCTGCCGATGGTCCTCATCGAGTCGCTCCCGGACCGTGCTCGCAACGCCACGCCGCTGCCGACGCCCGAGCTTGCCGCGAGCGACCTTGCCGAGGTGGTCTTCACCTCTGGCACCACCGGTGAGCCGAAGGGGGCCATGCTGACGCACGGCAACCTTGTCGCCAACGCAACCGCCCTGCGCGCGGTCTTCCCGTTCAAGCCGGACGAGCGACTCCTTTCGATCCTGCCCCTCTCGCACATGTTCGAGCAGACCTGCGGGCTGATCGCGCCGTTCCTGGTCGGAGCGTCGATCGTCTATCCCGTCAGTCGCCAGCCGGCGGTGCTGATCCGCACCTTCCGCGAGTTCCGGGTGACAATGCTGCTGATCGTGCCAGCGGGCCTCAAGCTGCTGGACTCGGCCATCCAGCGCAAGGTCGATGCGTCCGGCAGGCACGACACCTTCGAGCGGCTGCACCGCATCGCCCGCCGCCTGCCGCGATTCGCGAAGCGGCTCCTGTTCCGTCCAGTCATCGGGCAGTTCGGTGGGCGCTTCCGGACCCTGGCGATCGGGGCGGCGGCACTCGAGGAGGATCTCGCCCAGCGCTGGACCGACATGGGCTTCGACGTCCTGCAGGGCTACGGCGCCACCGAGCTGTCTCCGGCCGTCGCCTTCACGCGGCCCTCGCGCAATCGAAGCGGGACGGTCGGCGAGGCGGTGCCCGGGGTCGAGATCCGGATCGCGGCGGACGGCGAGATCCAGGTCCGCGGCCCGAACGTCTTCGCCGGGTACTGGGAGGACCCCGACGCGACGAAGGCGGTGCTCGACGGGGAGGGCTTCTACCACACGGGAGACATCGGCATGCTCGACGGCGAGGGCTTCCTGACGCTGCGCGGCAGGAAGAAGGACATGCTGGCCATGCCCGACGGGACCAAGGTCTACCCCGAGGACATCGAGGCCGTGCTGGCGCGTGACCCGCGCCTGCGCGACGCGACCGTTGTCGGCTGGCAGCCTCCCCGCGGCGAGCTGCGGGTCCAGGCCGTGCTCCTTCTCGACGATCCGGTCGTGGCGGATGCCGTGGTCCGCGATGCCAACGCACAGCTCGGCGCCCACCAGCAGATCCGCGGATTCACCATCTGGCCTGATGAGGACCTTCCCCGAACCCACACCCTGAAGGTCAAGAAGCGGCTCGTGCTCGATCGCCTGGCGGAGCTCGAGAGCGGCGCGACGACGACCCACAGCGCAACCGGGCCCGCGGCGCCTCCGGTTTCAAGCCTCGAGGGCCTCGTGGCATCGGTTGCGAGCGTGCCGCTCGCGTCGGTCCAGCCAGACTCCCGCCTGTCGAGCGACCTCAACATGGACTCCCTGGCGCGAATCGAGCTGCTGAGCGTCATCGAAGAGGAGCTGGGCACCTTCGTCGATGACGGCGACCTCGATCCCGACACGAGCGTGCAGCAGCTGTCCAGCCTTATCGACGCTGCAAAGGACCAGAAACACGAGAGCGGCATCTTCGGCTGGCCGCTGAGCCCCATCGCTCGGGCCGCCGGGATCTTGATCCAGACCCTGATCCTCGTTCCGCTCTTCTTCAGCCTGTATCGGGTCCGCGTTACTGGCCTCGAGCGACTCCGCGGCTTGAAGGGACCGGCCCTCTTCACCCCGAACCACTGCCTCCACAACGACGTGGGGATCATCCTCACCCGCATCCCGCTTGCCTGGCGCTGGCACCTGTCGGTCGCCGCCGCGGCCGACGACATCTTCGGCAACCCGGTGCGGGGCTTCGGGTCGGCGCTCATCGGCAATGCGTTCCCGTTGGCACGGGAGGGGGCGGTGCGACGTTCCCTCGAGCTGCTCGGCGCCAGACTCGACCGCGGCTTCTCGATCCTGATCTTTCCGGAGGGGAAGCTGACCGTCGGCGGCCCCACCCAGCCCTTCAAGTCGGGGACCGGCCTGGTCGCCGTCGAGGGGGCCACCCCGGTGGTGCCGATGAAGCTGAAGGTGACCCGCATGTCGCGCCTCGACGCCCGCCGCGAGCCCGCTTTTGCGGGCGAGCGCTTGCCCTGGCGGGGAGAGGTCGAGCTCGTCTTTGGCGATCCCATCCAGTTCGCCTGGGACACTGACCACCTGGCAGCCACGCAGCAGCTGGAGGCCGCCGTTGCCGCGCTCTGACGCGCCCTCCGCGCTGTCCTGACTGGAGATGCTTCCCGTGCTGGCCCGATTCGGGCCATTCACCATCGAGACGCACGATTTCTTCACGATCATCGGCCTGCTGGCCGGGTTCGGGCTCTATTACCGCGCGCTGCGACGCGACGGGATCCTGGGCGCGCCGATCGCCCTGATCAGCGTGGCCGCGATCCTCGGCGGCGCCCTGGGTGCGCGGCTCATCACGTCATGGGAGGTCCTCGGCGACGTCCAGACCGCGGGGCTGCCCCTGACCTACGTCCTGACCCACGGTCCCAGGAGCATCATCGGTGGCCTGGCCGGCGGCTACCTGGCCATCGTCCTGAGCAAGCGAGCTCTCGGATACACGCTGTCGACGGGCGACTACTACGCCGCTGCGATTCCGCTGGCGCTGGCCATCGGACGGGTCGGCTGCTTCCTCTCCGAGCTGCCGCTCGGGACGCCGACCAGCCTGCCATGGGGCATGACCGTGTCGCCGGAGTCAGCGGCCGCATTCCTCCGCTGCCCAGGCTGCGGTGGACCGATGCACCCCAGCATGCTTTATGAGATCGGCTTCCACGTCGGCGCATTCGCGCTGATCGCGACGCGCAGCCCCCTCTTTCCCGTTCGCGGCGACACGCTCAAGGCCTATCTATTGGCCTACGGCGTCTTTCGCTTCGGGATCGAGTTCATTCGCGGCAACGAGGTCCAGTGGCTTGGCCTGACCGGCCCGCAACTGGTGCTGATCCCGCTGGTTGCGTGGCTCGCGCTTCACTTCGTTCGCCAATTGCGCAACGGTGTCTACCGTATGCCGCTGCCCCAGCCCGCAATTGCGTAGGAGGGACCGATGGATCCGGCAATCAAGCGCTACCTGGACGAACACGGCGCCACGTACAGCCGCGAGGCCCTGCGGCAGAGCCTCGTCGATGCCGGCCACGATTCCGATGCGGTGGACGCGGCCATTGCCGAGTGGGAGGCCCAGCGCACCGGGACGAATGTGGATCCAGAGAAGAGACGGACCTTCGGCCGATGGGCCATCGGCCTGCACGTTGCCGCCCTGGTGGCCGTCTTCCTCCTGCTTGTTGTCCTGAAGGGATCCACCGCCATCGGCCTTGCGCTCCTGGGTTGCGCCGCCCTGGGCGTCGCCATGCTCATCGGCTGGGCGATCTCTACGCTGGTCGGTCGCGCTCTGCTGCCGCGGGCAGGGGTAATCGTGGCACTCGTCGTCCCGGCCATCTCAGCCTTCCTCTTGGCCGGCACCTGTTTCGCGCTGCTGAACACCTCCGTGAGCACGCCTCCCCGCCCGGGGTCGGTCCAACTCGAAATCCTCGCTCCGCGAGCGTTCGAGGGATCTGGCGCCGCATCCTGCTACGTCGGCGGCGGGAGCGTGGGGGTACAGGTCAATTCAGGGCCGCTCGGTACGCTCGGGGGAAAACCCCTCAGCGTTTCCCTGAGCTGGTACGGCGACGATCCCAACAACCCGGCTCCCGCTTCGGGCACGAGCCTGTCCGTGTTCCTGGACGCGACTGGAGAAGGCGAAGCAGGGCCAACGTCCTTTAGCGTGATCTTCAGCACCAAATTGGTCGTCGACGCGGCACCGGACGGACTGACCGGGACGATCGGGTTCGAGGGGCTGGCCTCGGAGCCTAGCGGGGCGCCGGGCCAGCCGACGACGCCCGAGGTCATATCCGGATCCGTCAACTGGAACTGCGAATGACGACCGCGCTGCCGCTGCGCGCCTACACACCGCTGCGGATGGTGCTGACCGTCTGCGGTCATTGCTTCACCGAGGATCCCGACCGCGAGGTCGACTACGCGATGGACATTCTGCAGGGCAACCTCGTCGCCCAAGACGGATCCGTCTACCTGCGACGGCATTGCCGGAGAGGTCATGGCGAGGTCGTGAGCCTGTACGACGAGGACCATGGCCTGTGGGAGTACCTCCAGCAGTGGCGCGTGCCGACCCGCGAGATCATCCCCGACACGCCTGACAACGTGATGCCGATCCCGATGGGCTACGCCAACGGGCTCGGCCGCCTCCAGACGCAGCACTCCTGCATCCTCCTGCTCGACGTCACGGAGCACTGCAACCTCAACTGTCCGACATGCTTCGCCGCGTCGGGCACGAATGTGGGCCGGTACGCTCGCCTGCCGCACATCCTGCGGACCCTGGACGCCTCAATCGAGCGCGAGGGCGGCAAGATCGACGTGCTGATGCTGTCCGGGGGCGAGCCGACCGTGCACCCGGAGATCGTCGAGATCATCCAGGCCGCCGTGGAGCGCAACGTCACCCGGGTGCTCCTCAACACCAACGGGATTCGCATCACCAAGGACGACCGCTTCCTGGAGGCCATGCATAAGCTGCGCGATCGGGTCGAGGTCTACCTCCAGTTCGACGGCTTCGACCTCGAGACGCACCTTTTCCACCGTGGCGAGGATCTTCGCGCCATGAAGGCGGAGGCGATCAAGCGCCTGACCGATGCGCGGATCTTCACAACGCTCGCCATGGTGGTAGCCCAGGGCGTCAACGACCACGAGATCGGGGCGGTGGCGGACTTCGCCTTCGACACCGATTATGTGGCCGGCGTCGCCTACCAGCCGGTCTTCGGCTCCGGTCGGGCCAACCCGATCGATCCGATGCAGCGCATGACGACGACCGGCGTGCTCAAGCGCCTGGGTCCCCAAACCGGTGGTCGAGCCGATGCCTCCGACTTCATCGCCCTGCCGTGCAGCCACCCGGACTGCTGTGCCATCACCTATTTCGTGAAGGAGGACAACGGTGTCCATCGGTCTATCCCGAAGCTTGTGGGCATCGAGCGTCTCAAGGACAACCTCTCCATCGTCGGCAATCGCATCGCAGCCGACGACCAGCTGTGGGACGCGCTGATCGGGATGATGAGCGAGACGACGACGATCAGCCGCCCCGAGCTGATCGATTACATCATCAACATCTGCGAGGCCTGCGACATCGGCGTTGGCGGGTTCATGAAGGACATCGGTCGTTACCTCGTGAAGGGCGAACGGGCGGCGGAGCTCGTGGCACTGCGCACCAAACGGCTCTCGGTCAAGTCGTTCATGGACGCCTGGACGATGAACATCGAGCGCCTGCAACAATGCTGCGTCCACGTCGGCTCGACCGATGGCGAGGACCCGGTGCGCATCCCGTTCTGCGCTCGTCAGCTCTTCGGCAACTTGCGGCGACGCACCTCCGCCGGGCAGGTGCCTGCCCGCCAGCTTGTGGAGCTTGACCGGCTGATGGCTGGACCGTGAGCGCCGAGACCCCGACCCTCGATCCGATCAAGGCCTGGCTAGCCGCCCGCCCGCCGCTGACTCGCGCCCAGAAGTACGACCGCCTGGCATTCACATTCTGCAAGATGGGGACGGTCGGGCTGATCGCCTGGCTGCTGACCCCGGCCATCTTCGTGCTGGGGGTGGCGCTGGTCGCCATCGGCCTCTATGGGAAGGCGGTCGCCCTCGGCATCACGCGAAGCCAGTGCATCCTGCGTCGGCCGCTGTTGATCATGGGCTTCTGGGCCGCGGTCGCCGCCGCCGACGCCACGTGGCTGCTCCTCCTGCGCTGATCGGGTGACGCGGGTCTTCGCAACCGGCGCCGCAGGCCGTATGCTCCGCCCCTAGCGACGGAGGAGGCGCCAGTGGCTCGCGACGAGAAGCTCGACCTGCTGCACAGCATCCCGCTCTTCGACCGGTTCGATCGAAAGCACCTCGAGCGGCTCGGCATGCTGACCGAGGAGGTTGACGTGCCTGCCGGCAAGGTCCTCATCCGGCAGGGGGAGCTCGGCGACGACCTGATGGTGATCGTCTCCGGAACGGTCGATGTGGAGCGCGACGGCGCCCAGGTGAACGCGCTCGGGACCGGCGACTTCTTCGGCGAGATCGCGCTCATCGATCGTGGGCCGCGCTCGGCCACCGTCACGGCCACGACGCCAAGCCGGCTGCTCGTCATCAATCACCGCGACTTCCATGCGCTGATGGATGAGTTCCCCGAGGTTGCCGCCCAGGTGCTGGTGACCCTCGCCCACCGCCTGCGCAGCCTGGATCCGGCCGCCGTCCACTAGGCCACGGGGCCCTGCGGCACTTTGGAGTCTGTCATGGGGATGTGACATCAGCGCGACAGCTCGGCGGCTTGCCCGCAACACGTTGGCGGCCATTGTCCCGATGTCCAACATCGCCATCAAGACAAGGAGAGCCACGATGGACGACGCAAAGCGAGCCGGCCGCGAGGTCGAGACCGAGACGAAGAAGGGGATTCGTGAGCTGGACGGCCACGATCTCGGCGACGACATCGGGAATGCCGGCGATGAGGTCAAGAAGGACCTCGGCAACTTCGGCGACGATCTGCGCCGGGGCGGCCGCGAAGTCGGCCGCGAGATCGACGATCAAGTCCACGACAAGGACGACACCCCCCGCTGAGGCGGTACACCAGGGAAGGCCCTCGAGGCGACGGCTCGGGGGCCTTTTCGTTGCCAGCACGGGGCAACACGGGGATGCAACGCCGTTGATAGCCCCCAGATGGTCTGTGGCAGGCCTTTCGAGAGAGTCCGATTCGTATGGTTTGAGTCGATGGCGGCCCAGCATCGGGCCGCACGCTCAACTCGCAGAGGTATCAGATCATGCTGTGGACGATTTTGGTCATCGTGCTCGTGCTCTGGCTACTCGGTCTCATTGGATCAGTTGGCGGGGGCCTCATCCACCTGCTCCTGCTGGTGGCCGCCGTGATTCTCGTTGTCCAGCTCCTATCTGGCCGCCGCGCGGTCTAACAGAGCCGGACGGGGCCAGGGGGGATTGGCCAGTCAGGGGGGATTGGCCAACAAACGCCGGCAGAGCAGCTGGCCCACGTCCGAACGGAGGTTCCGGATGCCACAGGGAGCGTGGTCGCCGAAGCGCGAACGACAGTACAAGCACATCAAGGAGAGCGAGCGCGAGGCAGGCCGATCCAACGATAAGGCCGAGGAGATCGCTGCTCGCACGGTCAACAAACAACGGTCCGAGGCGGGAGAGACCAGGTCCTCACGTCGCGGAAGAAGTAACGGAGCAGCGCAATGTGCCTGACCTGCGGCTGCGGCGACGCTCACAAGCCCATGGGTCGCAACGTGACATACGAGGACATCCGCGACATCGCCGTCGAGAACGAGAAGACCGTGGACGAGACGCTCAGCATCCTGGCGACGACGGCCTCGGCGGATCGCAGCGACCATCAGCAGGAATACGACCGGCCCTGGGACACCGGCAAGCGCTAGGCCCACCGGGACTCGACCCGGACCCCGTCGACTGCTAATCTCCTGCTCGCCGGAGCCACGATCCCGGTCAGCGAGCGGGAGTAACTCAGTTGGCAGAGTGTCTGCTTCCCAAGCGGTCTGTCGCTGGCCTCCTCTCCCTCCTTCTCAACTCACGACTCCAACACGTTCTTGCGTTGTCAGCGAGCGCCGTCGGGCCGACTTGGACCCAACCGTTCTGAGAGTTTCGAGAGCCGGTCGAGCACGATGCAGAACCGTGCCTGTTCGAGGAGCAACCCGAGGTGGGGTAGTCGGCTGCGCCTCCCGGTGTTAGGCTGATGCTGAGGAGAGGCGTCTCCCACGAGGGGACGCCCGAAGCCTCGACCCTGTACCGACCATCGAGCCGGCCCAGAGGTCCTATGCGAGCCCAGCCGCTCGCGATCTGGACCCAGGCCGGCCTCGTGATTCATGGACCGGCCGATTGCAGAGGGACGGTCATGACCAAGCTCACGAAGGTTGCCAGTCGGGCTGGGCGTGGAGGACGTTGACGTGGCGCGCCCGACGAAACTCACGCCCGAAATCAGCGCCAAGATCCTCATGGCGCTGAAGGCCGGGAACTACCTGAATGTCGCGGCCGCGGCGGCCGGTATCAGCCAGGCGACGCTGCACCGCTGGAAGCAAGACAAGCGTCCCGCCTACCGGGAATTCCGAGAGGACGTCGATCGGTCGATCGCCGAGGGCGAAGTGCTCTTGGTCGCCTCCGCCGCCCGCGCGGCTCTACAGAAGCCGATCGCCACGATGCGGTTCCTCGAACGCCGACATCCGGAGAAATGGGGCCGCGCCCGAGCCGACGCGGCCTACTCTGCACCAGACGAGACCATCCACCTGGCGCTCATCGATGAGGCTCCCCGGAAGCCCGAGGGCCTCATGGGCGACATGGTGAACCTGCCACCGGAGTGGGCTTACCCGATCTATAAGCTGATCGCCGCCGCGGCGCGCGGCCGCACGCCAGAGCAGTTCTTCGAGGGCCACGATCGCTTAGCCGGACTTCGAGAGGGTGATTCGCCGTCGCCTCAATGGTGGAAGCTCGATGGCGTGCCCGTGGACTTGGTCGCAAGCACAGCGCCGGACGAGACCAAATCCTCTCCCGGCGAGCGCACTCGCCTGTCAACAGAAGCGACGCCTATCGACGACTAGCCGTCGCGGGCTGCACCTCGGTCTCGTTGCCCGTGACGGGCCGCCAAGTATGCCGCGTAATCCGCGACGCTCGTCCGCTCCGCTGGGGTCAGGTCCCCGAACGGCTCAGCGGACGTTCCGCCAATCCCGAGGCGACTGAGCTCGGTCGCGAGCCGCCCGGGCCCAATCCCCCAGAGCGCCTCGAGGAGTTCGACGAGGGGGATGCCGGTCGCATCGGACGCTCGAGCAAGATCGGCCGGAGTCGGTCGCGCCCGTGATGGGCGAGATGCATCGAGCAGCGCCGCGATATAGCCGGGGTCGCGGTCCATCACCGCGCTGAGGGCGCGCATCGAGCGGCCGGATCGGGCCAGTACGTCGCGAAGGGCCGCACGGAACACCTCGTCGGTCGGCTCCATCGTTCCTCCGAGTGGGGACGCCCAGGGCGGGCGCCATTCTCTTGATGATTGCTTACCACGTCATTCTGACGTAATGTAACGTCATGTCAACCAGCCTCGGGACCATCGACGCGGGGACCGTCCGCGCGGAGCGTCCCGGGCAACAGACTGCGTTCGACGGATGGGGCGCCCGACGCGACGATCCCTTGCCGGCCGCGCCGAGCAGGCCGCTCCGGCCGCTTATCGCGGAGTTCACAGCCACCTTCGGGAGCATGTGGCGCCCAGTGACGCAGCGGAAGCACGCCGACGACTTCGCGCGCTTCATCGCCTGGCTCGAGACGAACCAGCTGCCGGTCACCACGGCCGCGCTGGCCTTCCCCACCCTGCTCGCGTACGTCGACGACTTGCGGGTGCGACCGAAGGTGACCGGGGTCTGGCGCGGCGCGCCCGACGCACTGACCCGCGCGCCTGCACGCGGATCCGCCTCGACGCTCAGCGTGAACACCGTCAACGCCTATGTCCGGCCGATCCGGAGCCTCGCGATCTGGCTCGCCGATGAGGGCATCCTGGCGGTCAACCCGTTCCGTCGGTCGCGCCGCAGAGCCGCGCTCAATCCCCTCCTCCCGTCCGAGGAGATCCCGACCAAGGGCGCCACGCTGGACGATCTGCGCATGCTCGAAGCTGGCTGCGCCGGGAACCGGCCGATCGATCTGCGAGACCGAGCGATCACCTCGATCCTGGTGACGACCGCCGCCCGCAACTCGAGCGTCCGGCTCCTCCGCCTGGACGACGTCGACTTCGCGCGCTCGGTCATCCGGTTCCGGCGGGCGAAGGGCGGCAAGACTCTTGAGCTCGCGCTCCAGCCCGCAACCCGAGCCGCGCTGACGGGCTATCTCGAGCGTGGCCGCCCGGCGCTCGTGGGACGTGCTGGGCCGGGCGCCGTGGCGACAGATGACCCCGGCTGGCTCTTCCCCTCGGCCCGCTCGGGGCCAGTGCAACCGCTGACCATGAATGCCCTCTCCCTTATGGTGACCCGTCGCTACCGCGCGGGTGGTGGGACGCTGCGGTACTTCGGCTCGCACCGCATCCGCCATGCGACCGCCACGCTGTTGGTCAACCACGGCATGCCGCTGGAGGAGGTAAGCCGCTACCTCGGTCATTCCTCGACCGACGTCACCCGCCGCTACGCCCAGCAGACCCCCGAATCACTTGGTCGACGGGCGGCCGACGCGCTCGCCCAGGCCGGCCTCGTCGAGGCGCCGGGCCGCGGCGACCTCCTGATGATTCGCGTCAACGGTCGAGTTGTGGACGAGCTATCGGCCACACATAGATCGGGCGGGTAACACGCGTAATGATCGAGCACGACGACCCCGTCTTGGCCCTGTTGCCGGCCGTTGACGACCTTCCAATTTCGTACCGTGAGCTGCCTACCAGAGAACGGGCTTGGCGCGGCAGGCTGATGCTGATGACCTGGATCCTGACGGGCAACGAGACCTATGCCTGGTCGGTGGCGTTAGCTGACGGCGAGCCCCATAACACCGAGTCGCAACAGCTGGTCGCATCCGTACCCGACGACCGGCTACTTGATGAGCTGCGCCGGCGCCCGCTTAGGGGCCAGGCGTAGGTCCAGCCGATCGGCCAGGTCGAGGCACCGTGGAGGCGCTCGCTAGGGCAACTCGGACGCGACTCCTGTCCTCGGTCGTCGGGGCGTGCGGAACTGCCCCGGCCATGGTCTTTCAACGACCCGTGTCACGCCGTGGGCGGTTGACGGAATGCCAGTCCACTCCGGCTCGCGTTCTGTTCGCGGCTGCGCGTCAGCGGACGACCACGTCCTCGCCGGCGAAGTCCACCCCGGACACGCGCTCGCGGTCGCCGTAGACGACGAAGGCGACCTCGGCCGTGTGGGTCTCGCCGGGCGCCAGGTGGCGCGCGGTGCCGGCGGCCAGCGCCTCCTCCAGCTGCATGGGGTGGCCGGTCCAGGGCTCGAGCGCCAGGTGGTAATGGCCGCGCCACCCGCCATACACCTGCCACAGCCAGACCGATGTGAAGACGTCCCGCGGGAACGCAATGGCGACCCCACGGCGGGTTTCGGTGTCGGTCAGCGCCACCCAGCCCTCACGGAGCTCGGTGGCCCAGTGGCCGGCGAAGGCGAGGGTCGATGGCAGCGGGACCAGGCTAACGTCGCGCGTGCCCAGCTGCGGCCAGGTGTACGTGTCGCCCGGGGCGCCGAACAGGGGGTGGTCGGACGACACGCCGACCAGCATCCGCTCCGCCAGGAGGTCGATACGATGCACCGGCGAGATGGCGAACGCTGGGTGAATCCCCCACAGGTACGGAAGCGGGCGCAGGTCGAGGTTCGTCAGCCGGTAGCTGACCCGCAGGACCGGCTCGTCGCCGCGCAGCTCGAGGCGGCGCTCCATGCGTGCCGGCGCGATCGTCCCGTGGCCGGTCGCGACCATGGCCACGGCGCCGTCTGGAGCGGGGTCCTCGCGGGCCTCCCACGGCACGGACCACAGCTCGCCCATGTACGGCAACCGCTCGCCGGCGAGCTGCGCCACGTCCCCGGTCGGGAAGATCTCGTCCCAGCCGCCGGACCACCAGTCGTCGAAGTTGGCGCCGAATGGCGCCCGACGCGGCTCGATCCGCCGGTTGTGCCAGAGCAGATCCCGGTCCCCCACTTTGTCGACCAGCGCGAACACCTTGCCGCCGAGCTCCGGCACAACCACCACGCGGAGGGAGCGGTTCTCGAGGATCCAGGCCTCGAAGCCGTGGACGGACCAGCCGCGGACGAGGCGAGCACTCATCGGTCTGCGAGGACCACCTCGACGCCGAGCTGTCGCGCCCGATCGAGCTGGGCAGGATCCGCGGAGGAGTCGGTGATCAAGACGTGGACCGCGTCGAGCGGGACGATGGGCGTTAGGCCGCGCCGCCCCACCTTCGAGCCGTCCGCGACAGCCACGATCCGGCGGGCGCGCTCAGCGATCGTGGCGCCCACTTCCGCCACGAGGACGTGCGGCGTCGTGAGGCCGGTCTCCGCCGTCAGCCCGTCGCACCCGATGAAGGCGATGTCCGCGGACAGCTCGGCCATGTCGTGGACCGCCTGTGGCCCGACCGTCGCCTGGTACTCGGGCAGATACAGGCCGCCCAGGCAGATGAGGTGCGGGTTGTCCCACGCCCCCACCTCGTCGATGGTCGGCAGCGAGTTCGTGATGACGGTGATTCCGCTCGGACGCCGGAGGGCGACCGGAACGTGCACGGCCACCTGGGCCACCGTCGTACCCGAGTCGAGCACCACCACGTCGCCGGCCGAGATCATCCCCGCCGCGACTGACCCGATCCGCTCCTTCGCATCGCGGTGCTCCCGCAGCCGCATCCGGTAGCCGAAGTCGCTCCGCCCGCGGGCAGCGGTCACCGCTCCCCCGTGGACGCGCCGCAGCTGCCCGTTCTCCTCGAGGAGGCTGAGGTCGCGGCGGATCGAGACATCGGTCACGCCGAAGCGTGTCGCCAGCTCCACCACCGAGACGCGGCCGGAATCCCCGAGCAGCCGCGCGATGAGCTCTCGCCGCTCGCTGGCGGACGTCGGGGGCGTGTCGCCATCGGTCAGTGTCATTTCCGCATCCCCATGGTGAGTCCCGCTATCAGGTAACGCTGGAAGATCAAGTAGACGATCACGGCGGGCAGGGCGCTCACCAGCGAGCCAGCCATGAGGACCGGGATGTTGATGACGCGCGAGCTCTGCAAGGTGGCCAGCCCGACGGTGATCGTACGCACGTCGGGGTACTGGAGGAACAGCAGACCGATGAGCAGGTCGTCCCAGATCTGGATGAACTGGAGCACGGCCACGGTCACGATCGCCGGCTTGGCGAGCGGCAGCATGACGCGCCGGAAGACCTGGAAGTAGGAGGCGCCGTCGATGATCGACGCCTCGATGAGCTCGGAGGGCACGCCGCGGAAATAGGTCGTCATGAGGAACGTCGCGAACGGGGCGCCCAGCGCGGCGTAGACCAGGATCGCGCCCTCGAACTTGTTCACCAGCCCGGCCTGGGCGATGTTCACGTACTCCGGGATGATGATCGACTGGAGCGGGATCATCATGCCGCCGACGATCGCCAGCAGGACGAAGGTGCGGCCCGAGTAGCGCAGCTTGGCAAAGGCGAAGCCGCCCATGGTGCTGACCACCAGGATGATCGCCAGCGCGCTCAGCGTGACAATGGTCGAGTTCAGCAGCTGCTGGCCGACCGGAAGAACGTCGAACAGGCCCGCCCAGCTGTCGAGGCTGAACCCCGACTTCGTCACGTACTGGCTTTGCGAGCGCAGGGACACTTGGAGCATGAAGTAGAACGGGTACAGCATCACCACCGCGACGACGGACAGGATCGCGAAGGTGAGGCCGCGGCCGAAGCGCCGGCGCAGATTCGCCATTCTCAGTCCTCGCGGCTGCGCAGGACGCGCTGTTGGAGGAGGCTGATGACGAAGACGACCGCGAAGAGCACGACACCGATGGCGGCGGCATAGCCGAACGCGCCCTGCGCGAAGGCCTTCTGGTAGACGAAGAACTCGAGGGTGGTGGTGCCGTAGCCCGGGCCGCCGGTGGTCATCACGAAGATGAGGCTGAAAAGGGCGGTGAAGCCGGTGATCAGCGTCAGGATGAAGGCGAACTGGATGAACCGCATCAGCAGCGGGATGGTGATGAAGCGGAAGATCGCGATGGTCCCCGCGCCGTCCATGCGCGCGGCGTCGTAGACGTCCTGGTCGAGCGTGGCCATGCCGGTGATGAAGATGATCGTGTTCGTGCCGAAGACCGACCAGATGAACGTCAGGCTGACGGCCAGCATGGCGGTGTACTCGTTCGTCAGCGCATCGGTCCGGACGCCCGGCCCGAAGACGGCCAGCAGGTCGTTGAGGATCCCGCGGCCGGCGAAGAAGCGGGCCGCCACCATCCCGATCACGACCCACGAGACAGCCGTTGGCAGGAAGTAGATCGAGCGGAAGACGCGCCAGCCCAGCACGTGCTGGTGGAGCAGGAACGCGACGGCCAGCGGGATGAGGATTGCGAATGGGATCGCAAGCAAGAGCAGCAGGTTGTTCAGGACGACACGCCAGAAAACCGGGTCGCTGACGAGCGACCGGTAGTTCCCCAGACCGACGAACGTCGAGGTGATGCCGTTCCACTTCGTGAGGCTGTAGTAGACGGTCTGGGCGATCGGCAGGAAGATGAGCGCGCCGGTCAGCACGATGACGGGCAGGCTGAACAGGATGCCGGCACGGCGTTCCGCCGCCTTCAGCGGGCCGGGCCCCCGGGAAACACCGTTCACCTTGCGGAAACGGGGCCACCGAACGAGAGCCCGGCTCAACATGGCCATGACGGTTACGGACCGCGAGCTGGGCCGCCGCGCCAGCTGCCCGACCCGCGTTCTTGGCTGCCCTTACTGGTACGAGTTACCGCGACGGTCGTCAGGCAGCTCCATCAGCGTGTCGTGCATGTTCTTCATCGCGTCCTCGACCGACATCGACCCGCCGAACGCGGCGTTCAGCACCTGCGTGCCGGCGTCGCTCACCTCGGGCTGGATCACGTTGTCGATCATCGGGTAGCGGGTGAAGCTCTGCTCCGCCGCGAAGCTCAGGAGCTTCTTGGCCATCCGCTCATCCGTTGAGAAGCCGTCCTTTGCCGGGATCAGGCCGGCAGCCGCAACGATCGGCTGTGCCTCATCCGAGGCGAGGAACGCGAGGAAGGCGGCCGCCTGCTCCTTGTGCTGGGAGTAGGTCGTCATGGAGAAGCCGTCGCCGCCGTACTCGACGACGCCCTTCACCGGCTCCGGGCTGAACGGCGGCACGAAGACGTCGACCTTGTCGCCCATCTCCTGCTGGAACTGGGCGATCGACCAGGTGCCTTCCATCGTCATGGCGGCATCGCCGGCGATGAACTGCGCCACCGAATCCTGGTTGGTGAGGACGTCCTGGTTCGTGCATCCCTTAGTGAACAGCGAGGCCCACTTCGAAACCTGGTCGAGGATGGCCGGATCGGTCCAGCTCGTCTCACCGGTGTACAGCTTCTTCCAGTCCTCCGGGGAGTAGATCATCATCAGGTAGCTGAAGTCGTACCACGGGTAGAAGCCGCCGCCGAGCGCCTGCCCGCCGGTGCCGTACACGAACGGCGTGATGTTCTTGGCCTTCAGCTTGGTGCAGGCGTCGAACAGCTCGTCCCAGGTGGTCGGGAACTTGTCCGGGTCGAGCCCGGCCTGGGTGAACAGCTCCTTGTTGTAGAAGCCGTTGTAGAACTGGACTTCCAGCGGCACGACCAGCACCCCGTCGTCCGGGTTGAAGTTCAGGGAGCTGTACTCGATGCCCTTGAGCTTCTTCAGTTCGTCAACCGGGATGTAGCTGTTCAGCGGCTCGAGGTAGTCCTTGTACTTCAGGTCGAAGAGGCCGGTCCACTGCACGGCGATGTCAGGACCGGTCTTCGGGATGGCAGCCGCCTGGAGCAGGTCGAAGTAGTTGTCCGCCGGCTGGCTGACGACATTGATCTTGATCTGCGGGTACTTCGCCTCGAAGGCCTTCACCAGGTTCTGCGTGGCGACGGCATTTGCCTCGGTCCCGTAGTTGTGCCAGAGCGTGAGCTCGGCCGCTGCGAGCCCGCCGGATCCGGATGCTGACGCGGACGCGCTGGACCCCGGGCTCGAGGTGGTCCCACCGCATCCCACCACCACAACCATGAGGACCGCGATGACGGCACCTAGCTTGCGGTTCAACCCCTGACTCCTTTCCTGCGGACCGCCGGCGTCCATCGGACGGTTCGCCCAGAGCGACCCAGCTTCCGGGTCGCTCTCCTCCGTCGCCCCCCGCCCAACCTGTCCGCCCCGCTCCACGAGGCTCTCCCGCGCGTCCCGTTGACCGAGCCGGCGGACGCAGCCGGGCGCGGCGCGGGACGTTGCGATACTACGCCGCGCTCAGGCCGAAACGCAAGCCTTTCGTGCAGAAACGTGCTGTGTTGCTTGACCGAACGATCATGAAGTGGATAGGATTCGAACAGCGTTCAGAACACCGCGCGGTGCCGCGAGTGCAGCCGCCCGGCGAGCAAGCACAGGAATGGGAGGCGAACGCCGTGGCCACCGGCGAAGAGATCCGTCTGGCGCGCCTGTTCGACGGCTCGACTGCCGTCGTGGTCGCCGTGGACCACGGGCTGTACAACGGGCCGCGGCCCGGCTTCAATGACCTGCCGGCCGTGACCATGCGCCTGAGCGGGGCGGATGCAATCCTGCTCAGCCCCGGCATGGCCGCGCACGTCGGGAATGCCTTCAAGCGGCGCGGCGCACCGGCCATGATGGTCCGGCTGAATTGGGGCACGCAGTACGCGACCCAGTGGGGCTACCACGAGAGCCGCAGCGTCCCGGTCATCTCCGCGGCGGACGCGGTGGCGCTCGGGGCGGATATCGTGCTCGTGGGGATGTCGATCAAGACCGGATCTGAGGCGGTCGATGCCGAGAACGTGGAAGTCGTTGCGCGAGCCGTCGCCGAGAAGCGACGTGCCGGCGTCCCGATCATCGGTGAGGTGTACCCCGCCGGACACGAGGATCTCTCACCGGAGGAGCGTCACGAGCAGATCGCCATCGGCTGTCGGATCGTCGCGGAGCTGGGCGTCGACGTGGTCAAGACCTTCTTCACCGGGGAGCGCTTCGCCGAGATCGCGGCGGCGACACCCGTCCCCGTCCTTGCCCTGGGCTCGAAGAAGCTCCCCGAGGAGCGCGACGCGCTGCGGCTTGCGGCGGAGGCCATCGGCACCGGAGCGCGCGGCGTGGTCTTCGGGCGCAACGTCATCCAGGCCCGTGACCCCGAGTCCTTCCTCCAGGCGCTGCGCGCCGTCGTCAAGGAGAGCGTCGATCCCGACGAGGCGGCCGAACGGTTCGGGATCTCCTAGGAGGCTGGCGGGCCGATGACCTACGTGATCGGCGTCGACGCCGGCACCACCGCGCTGAAGGCCGGCGTCTTCGGTCCTGACGGCTCTACGCTCGCCGTCGCCGGCGAGGGGTACCAGCTCGCCACGCCCGCACCCGACCGCGCGGAGCTCGACCCGGAGCGCTTTTGGCGGGCACTCGTCAACGCCTGCCGTCACGCGCTAGACGACGCGGGCGTTCCGCGCAGCGAGGTCGACGCCATTGCCGTGTCGAGCCAGGGCGAGACGGTGACGCCGGTCGACGCGGACGGGCAGCCCATCGGTCCATCCGTCATCTGGCTCGACAACCGGGCGCGCGCCGAGGCGCGCGAGCTCGCAGCGCGGTTCGATGCCGCCACGGTGTACGCCACGACCGGCGTGCCGGATGTGAACCCGACGTGGACCGCCAGCAAGATCCTGTGGTGGCGACGTCATGAGCCGGAGCTGTTCGCGCGGGCCGCGAAGTTCCTGCTCGTCGAGGATCTGCTCCTCCACCGCCTGACGGGTCGCTTCGTGACCGAGGGCGGCATCCAGTGCACGACACTCCTCTACGACATCCGGGCGCACACCTGGTGGCAGCCGATGCTCGACGCCCTCGAGATCGACGCCGGACGGCTCGGGGAGATCGCCGCGCCGGGCGCCGTGGTGGGCACGCTGCGGGCGGAAGCGGCCGAGGCGCTTGACCTGCC
>JACDEL010000066.1 GCA_013816405.1 Chloroflexota bacterium
CGAGAGTACCATCGACGAGATCGCCGCAGCGGGCCTGCGGGGCCGTGGCGGCGGCGGCTATCCGACCGCCGACAAGTGGCGCGCCGCGCGGGCGGCGGCGGGTGAAAGCAAGGTGGTCGTCGCGAACCTGATCGGCGCCGACCCGACCGCGCTCGGTGACCGGGCATTGGCCGAGGGCAATCCGCACCTCCTGCTGGAGGGACTCCTGGTCGCCGCCTTCGCGACCGGCGCTTCGGACGCGATCATCGCGGTCCGTCGCGACTGGACGGTCGCCATCGAGCGCCTGCGAACCGCGATCGTGGAGGCCGAGGCGGCGCACCTCGCCGGCTACCTGGTCATGGGCACGGACTTCTCGTGCGTGGTGCGCGTCTGGGAGGGCGCGGTCGCGCTGGTCGCCGGCGAGGAGACGGCCCTGCTCGCCGCCCTGGCCGGCGATCGCGGGATGCCGGTCATCCGACCCCCGTACCCGACGGAGCAGGGCCTGGGCGGCGCACCGACCGCGGTGCAGAACGGCGAGACCCTGGCGCACGCGGCGTGGATCGCGAGCCATGGGGCCAAGAAGTTCCGCGCCATCGGCTCCAGGGACGCTCCTGGCACCAAGCTGGTCAGCATCTACGGGCGCGTCGCGCAGCCAGGGCTGGTCGAGGTGGCGCTCGGCACGCCGCTTTCCCAGATCGTGGCGTTCGCCGGCGGCGGGACCGGGACCACCAAGGCGGTCTTCGTGGGCGGCCCGGGCGGCGGCGCCCTGAGTGCCGACCAACTGGACATGCCGTATGACTTCGCGTCGCTGCACGCCGCAGGGGCCGGCATCGGCCTTGGCCAATTCCTGGTGGCGGACAACGACACCTGCATGGTCGACTCCGCGCGCTTCTTCCTCGACTACTCCGCCCGCGAGGCCTGCGGCAAGGCGGTCCCCTGCCGGATCGGCACCAAGCGGCTGGTCGAGACCATGGACCGCATCCTGGCGGCCAGCCCCCGGCCGAACGACCTGCTGCTGCTGCGCGAGCTGTCCCGCAAGATCACGGACACCGCGCTCTGCCACCTCGAGGCGCGTGCGCCCGGACCGATGCTCACCACGCTCGACCGCTTCCCCGACGAATACCGCGCCCACGCCGAGCGGGGCGAGTGCCTGGCCGGCTCATGCAGCACGTCGCCCCTCGCCCCGCTGCTGACGCCACTGGCGGGCCTCTAAGATGCACCGGCCATGAGCTTCACGACCAACGGCAACGGGAACGGCAAGGGCGAGCCGCTGCGCCCGGAGGACTACGTCCCCATCTGGCCGATGGTGCCGGGCACCCGCAAGATCAGCGTCACCATCAACGGCCAGGAGGTCCAGGCCGAAGAGGGGCAGACCATCCTGCAGGCCACGCGCGTGCTGGGGATCGACGTCCCGACCCTGTGCTACGAGCCGAAGCTGGCGCCCTACGGGGCGTGCCGCATCTGCGTGGTCGAGGTCGAGGGCCAGGAGAACACCCCGATCAGCTGCGGAACGCAGATTGAGGAAGGGATGGTCATCACCACCCATTCCGATCGGCTGGTCGAGAACCGTCGGATGGTGCTGGAGCTGATCTTCAGTGACCACGACGCCTACTGCCTGCCGCCCTGCCAGTTCAAATGCCCGACCAGGGTCGACATCCCGGGCTATCTGAAGCAGAACACGCTGGGCAATTGGGAGGAGGCGACGCGCATCCTGAAGCGCTCGCTGCCCTTCCCCGCCATCCTGGGCCGCGTCTGCCCGGCGCCATGCGAGACGCACTGCCGGCGCGAGGAGGTGGACACCGCCATCGCCATCCGCGACTCGCACCGCTACTGCGCGGATCGCGTGCTCGAGGTGGACGCTCCTGCCCCCACGCCGTGGCCCAAGGAGCCTGACTCCGGCCGCCGCGTGGCCGTCATCGGCTCAGGCCCGGCCGGCATGTCGACCGCGTACTACCTCCAGCTGCGAGGCCATCACTGCGACGTCTACGAGGCCGATCCCGAGCAGGGCGGCATGCTCCGCTACGGGATCCCCGCCTACCGGCTGCCCAAGGAGTGGATGGACCGCGAGCTGAACCACGTCTGGGAGCTGGGCGCCACGTTCAAGCCGAACATGCGGCTCGGGCGCGACTTCCACGTCGCCGACCTGCTGGAGCAGGGCTACGACGCGGTGTACGTGGGCATCGGCTGCTACAAGTCGAACGAGATGGGGATCCCCGGCGAGGACGCCGACGGCGTCGTCAACGCCCTCGAAAATCTCTACAACAGCTCCCGCGGAGTCGAGATTCCCGCGCTCAAGGACGCGCACGTGGTCGTCATCGGCGGGGGGTTCACCGCCATCGACTGCACGCGGACCAGCCTCCGCCAGCACGCGGCCGAGGTGACCCTCGTCTACCGCCGCGACCTGAAGGACATGCCGGCCCAGGACGAGGTGCACGAGGCGATCGAGGAGGGGGCGCGGGTCATCTTCCAGGCCGCGCCGGTCCGGATCGTGACCGACAAGGGCAACAAGGTGACCGGGGTCGAGTTCCAGCGCATGCACCTGGGCGAGCCGGACGAGAAGGGTCGCCGTCGCCCGGAGCCGATGCCCGGCACCGAGTTCATCGTGACCTGCGACACCGTGCTGGGCGCCATCGGCCAGGGACCAGAGCTCTCCTGGATCGCGAGCGAGCCCGAGGAGATCCGATCGCAGCTGGAGACCAGCCGCCGCGGCACGCTGGTCAGCGAGGACGACATCTTCCGCACCGGCCTTCCGAAGGTCTTCGCGTCCGGCGACGTGCGCGCCGGGGCCACCACCGTGGTCGAGGCGATCGGCGAGGGGCGGCGCGCCTCATACGCGATCGATTACTGGCTGCGCGGCCATGACCTCGACGACCCGCAGGTGCGCCGCATCGTGTCCGAGCCGCAGCCCAACTTCCTGACCATCGTGCCCTTCACCGACGACGTGAAGGAGCCCAAGGCGGTGATGGGCAAGCTCGGCGCCGAGGAGCGCAAGACCTCGTTCGGCGAGTACGAGTTCGGCTACACCGGCGACCAGGCGATGGCCGAGGCGGCGCGCTGCCTGCAGTGCACCTGCGAGGCCATCGGCCACTGCGACCTGCGCGAGGCCGCGATCGAGTACGAGACGACGCTCAACATGGCGATCGACGAGCGCTCGATCCAGGACAACCCGTACGTTGGCGCCAACCACGGCTACGGCCGGGATGAGACGCACTCCTTCATCCTGCGCGACTACTCCCGCTGCATCGACTGCGGCCGTTGCGCCCAGGTCTGCAAGGACATCGTGGGGGCTGGCTGCTACGACTTCATCGGCAAGGGCTTCGACTCGCTCGTCACAACCGCGGACTTCGTGTCGCTCAACGAGACCCCGTGCGTCTCCTGCGGCCGCTGTGCCGAGACCTGCCCGGTCGGCGCCTTGATGCCCCGCCCGCGAACGCTGGAGACCTACCAGCTCGACATGAGCCGATGCATCTTCTGCGGCATCTGCGCAGATGCCTGCCCGTACGACGCCCTGCGCTGCGGCCCGGAGTTCGAGTTCAGCGAGTACCAGCGCGACCTGCCGATGCTCGACATCCTGGAGATGTCGGATCGGGAGCGTCCCACCAGGTAGGAGTTGATGGGGTGGGCAACCACCTCCTCAGCTGGCCATCGCGACAGCCTTCGGAGCCGGCCGCCGACCCCTTCTTCTTCGTTCCGGTGGCGCGACTCGAATCATTCCCAGACATCAACTACGGGCCGGGCGGCGTATCGTCTTGGGCATGCGTGTGACATACGATCCCGAAGCAGACGCGGCCTACGTCTATCTCACAGACCGAGACCTTCAGCCGGGACGCGATACGGTGCCGTGCAGCGATCCGGACGGAGCGACTGGCGATGTGTTCGCAGACTGGAAGGATGGCAAGCTGGTCGGCTCGGAAGTGCTCGATGCGAAGCGATTACTTCCCAACGACCTATTGGCGGGGGCGGGCTGACCAAGCATCCTATGCCCACGTTCTGGCCAGTCCGACTGCGCGGAATATGGCTTAGCCAACAAGAGCACCAGCGACGTTGACGATCACGTCGTCGATGTCGGCGGAGCGGTTCGGGACCAGAGCTGGGTGATCTCGATCGCAACCGAATGGACGAGCGCCAGGAGGGCGATCCGCCACCATCGGTCCAGGGCGGACAGGGCGATCGGCCCGAGCAGGCCAGGCGGGAAGAGGAGGCACAGGTTGCCGAGGGCGTTCCGTATCCAGAACCACGAGCCCAGGTTGTTCAGGTAGATCTGGATCGTGTGGAACAGCACGCCGTTGTCGTCGACGACCTGGCCGGGGAATGGGTGCGCCGGCTGCAGCGTCAGGAGCAGGCCGCCCACGAGCCAGGCGACCAGCACGAGCGTGGCGGTGGGGCGCATGGGGCTACCTTTGCACGGATCGCGGTGCGGGCTGCGCTAGAATCGGATGCGGCCTCGGATCTGCAGATCGGCGAGGCCGTTTGAGCGCCCGAACACTCGACAGGAGCCGCTGCCCTGGACCTCTCCGGCGTCCTCTTCGTCCTGCTGGCCGCTGGTGTCATCGGCGCCGGCCTGCTGGTGGTCACGCTGCGCAACATCATCCACAGCGCCGTTGCGATGATGGTCTGCTTCGGCTCCCTGGCGGGGATGTACGCGCTGCTGGGAGCCCCGATCGTGGCGGCGGCGCAGGTGCTCATCTACCTCGGCGCCATCAGCGTCCTGATCCTGTTCGCGATCATGCTGACCCAGGCCGGCGATGCGAACCTCCCATCGCCCTTCCACCGCCAGGTGTGGGCGGCGGCGCTCGTCGCGCTGGTGGTGGTCGGGCTCATCGGCTGGGCGGTGACGGCGACCGACTGGGGCAACGCGACCGTGGTCGTGGGCATTGCGCTCGACGCGATGGCCGAGGCGCTCTTCACCGACTACGCCCTCCCCTTCGAGATCCTGAGCCTGCTCCTGCTGGCCGCGATCATCGGCGCCATCTACCTCGCCCGACGCCCTGAAGACGATGAGAGGGCCAACTGATGGGCCTGCAGGCCTACCTGATCGTTTCGGCGATGCTGTTCGGGATCGGGATGTTCGGGTTCCTGGCCCGGCGCAACGCGATCCTGATGCTGATCAGCATCGAGCTCATGCTGAACGCGGTCAACCTGTCGCTGGTCGCCTTCAACGCGTACGACTACTACTCGCCCAACGACACCGGCGCGATCTTCGCCCTGCTGGTGATGGCCGTCGCCGCGGCCGAGGCGACGGTGGGACTGGCGCTGGTGATCGCCATCATCCGCACCCGCCAGACGCCCGAGGTGGACGAGTACTCGGACCTCAAGGAATGAGCCGATGACCGTCGAGTCGCTGATCGCGCTCATCCCCGCGCTGCCGCTGGCCGGCTTCCTGTTCGCCATCCTGTTGGGGGCGCGCATCGACCGCCTCCCAGCGCACGGCCACGACGCGCACGGCGCGGCACATGCCGACGACCACGGCAGCCACTCCGGCCACGGCGGCGAGTCGCACGACACGCATGCCGAGGTCGACGAGTCGGCCTTCCGACCGATCCCCTCTGAAGAGGAGCAGCGGGCCACCTCGCCACATGCCGGACACGCCGACGACCTGGCCAACAGCAACGGGGCTGATGGGGTCATCCCCGACGATCTGAATGACGGCCTGGGACAGACTGGGCACGTGGTCGAGGGTGGGCCGCGACCGGTCTACCGCTCATGGTGGGTGCCAACCGCGCTCGTCGCAGTCATGTGGCTCTTCAGCATGGTCGTCTTCGTCAACGTCATCTTCGGCGGCCAGACCTACCACGTCTCGCTGTACGAGTGGATCGGCTCGGGCAGCTTCCACGTCCAGATCGCGTTCCTGGTGGACGGCCTTACCGCGATGCTGCTGCTGGTGGTCAGCACCGTGGGGCTGCTGGTCCACGTCTACTCGATCGGCTACATGGACGGCGACCGCGGGCTGTGGCGCTTCTTCGCTTACCTGAACCTGTTCATGTTCAGCATGCTGCTGCTGATCCTGGGCGACAACTTCCTGATGCTGTACGTCGGCTGGGAAGCGGTCGGCCTGTGCAGCTACGCCCTCATCGGCTTCTGGTACAAGAAGCCCTCGGCCGCGGGAGCCGCCAAGAAGGCGTTCATCGTCAATCGGGTCGGCGACTTCGGCTTCGGGCTCGGGATCATGATGATCTGGACCCTGCTCGGCACGGTCGACTTCGAGCAGGTCTTCGCCAGCATCGGGACCCTTGATCCAACCGCGGTCACGGTGATCGCGCTGCTCCTGTTCGCCGGCGCGGTCGGCAAGAGCGCCCAGTTCCCGCTCCACGTCTGGCTGCCGGACGCGATGGAAGGGCCTACACCGGTCAGCGCCCTGATCCATGCCGCGACCATGGTCAACGCCGGCGTCTACATGGTCGCCCGCGCCAACCCGATCTTCGCGGAGAGTCCGGTCGCCATGTGGGTGGTTGCCAGCATCGGCGTCTTCACCGCCATCTTCGCGGCGGCCATCGCCCTGACCCAGAACGACATCAAGAAGGTGCTCGCCTACTCGACGGTCAGCCAGCTGGCCTACATGTTCTTCGCGCTCGGGATCGGCGCTTGGGTGGCGGCCATCTTCCACCTCGTCAGCCACGGCTTCTTCAAGGGGCTCCTCTTCATGGGCTCGGGCTCGGTGATCCACGGCGCCGCCGGCGAGCAGGACATGCGCTTCATGGGCGGCCTGCGGGCGAAGATGCTGTGGACCTACCTGACCATGGTGGTCGGCTCGCTGGCGCTGGCCGGCATCCCGATCTTCGCCGGCTTCTTCAGCAAGGACGAGATCCTGGGCGAGGCCTTCGGACGCGGCTACTACCTCTTCTGGGCAGTGGGCCTGCTGGTCGCCTTCATGACGGCCTTCTACACATTCCGCATGGTGTACATGACTTTCCATGGCCGATGGCGGGGCCCGGCCGACGCTTGGCAGCATGTCCACGAGTCGGCGCCAACCATGGTCGCCCCGCTCGTCATCTTGGCCGTCCCGACGATCCTGATCGGGCTGCTGCTGGGCCTGCCGCCCGAGGGAGGGCTGATCCACGGTTGGCTGGAGGAGGTCTTCCGCGGCGCCGAGGAAGCGGGGGCGGGGATCCTGCCCGGCTCGCTGGCAGCCGGCGACCATGCCGGATTCAGCCTCTTCGGGATCGGTGGACTGCTCCTGCTGGCGGGGGCGGCCGTCGGAGCTGCGGGGATCTTGCTCGCCTATCGCTGGTACGTGCGCGACCCAGAGGCGCCCGCGCGCTTCGTGACTCGCATCCCGCTCGGGCTCGGCCCGGGGATGTACGCGGCGAGCCTGAACAAGTACTACGTGGATGACCTGTACGCCCTGGTCTGGGCCCGTGGCGGCGTGCTGCTCGGCAATGCGCTGTGGTGGGTCGACGCCAAGGTCATCGACGGCGCGGTGAATGGTGCCGGCTGGGTCGCCCAGCGCTACGGCGCCCTGCTGCGGCGCTCCCAGACCGGCCACGTCCAGAACTACGCGCTCGGCATGGCCGCCGGGCTGGTGGTCGTGCTGGTCGCCTTCCTGGTCTTCCGCGCATGACCGATCTGCCCGTCCTGAGCCTGGTCGTCTTCACGCCCCTGATCGGCGTGGCGCTGATCCTGCTGGTGCCCGGCGACAATCACCGCGCCATCCGCTGGATCGCGCTCCTTGCCGCGCTCGCCAGCCTCGCCTTCAGCCTCAACCTGCTGGGCTACAAGCCCGATGGCGCCGAGTTCCAGTTCCGCGAGGACATCTCCTGGATCTCCGCCTTTGGGATGCGCTACACGCTCGGCGTGGACGGCCTGTCGGTCGTGCTCGTCCTGCTCACCACCGTGCTCAGCGTGGTCAGCATCTTCTACTCCTGGGACCCGATCCAGACCCGGGTCAAGGAGTACTACGCCACGATGCTGCTGCTGATGATCGGCATGCTGGGCGTCTTCGTCAGCCTCGACCTGTTCCTCTTCTACGTCTTCTGGGAGCTCAGCCTGATCCCGATGTACCTGGTGATCGGGATCTGGGGCGGCCCACGACGAATCTATGCGACCGTGAAGTTCGTGATCTACACGCTGGTCGGGTCGCTGCTGATGCTGGTCGCGATCCTGGCCGTGGCAATCGCCTACGCGTCGGCCGGGCACCCGTTCACTTTCAGCTACGAGACCCTGCGCGGCTTCGGCTACACCGACTCGCTCCAGGCGCTCGCCTTTGTCGCCTTCTTCCTGGCATTCGCCATCAAGGTCCCGATGTGGCCGTTCCACACCTGGCTCCCCGATGCGCATGTCGAGGCGCCGACCGCGGGCAGCATCATCCTGGCCGGCGTCCTGCTGAAGCTGGGTGGCTACGGCTTCCTGCGCTATTCGCTGCCGCTGGCACCCGACGCGGCGGTCGCGTTCGCCCCGATCGTCATCGGCCTGGCGGTGGTTGCCGTCCTGTACGGGGCAATGGTCAGCATGGTGCAGCCGGACCTCAAGAAGCTGATCGCCTACTCGTCGGTGAGCCACATGGGCTTCGTGATGCTGGGCGTCTTCGTCTTCAACACTCAGGGGCTGCAGGGCGCCGTCTTCCAGATGATCAGCCACGGGGTGACGACGGGGGCACTCTTCCTGCTGGTGGGAGTGATCTACGAGCGGACCCACGACCGCCAGATCGCGCACATGGGCGGGCTCAACGCCCGCCTGCCGCGCTACGCCGCAATCTTCGGGCTCTTCACCTTCGCCAGCATCGGGCTGCCCGGGCTGTCGGGGTTCATCGGTGAGTTCCTGGTGGTGCTGGGCGCGTTCCAGTACTCCGGCTGGGTCGCCGCCGCCACGATGCTGGTGGTGATCATCAGCGCGGTCTACATGCTGTGGATGTTCCAGCGCGTCTTCTTCGCGGTACCGTCGGACTGGATGCGCCGCTTCTGGCCCACGCTGACCGACATGACCCGCAATGAATGGCTGGCGCTGACGCCGCTCATCCTGCTCGTGGTCGGGCTGGGCGTCCTGCCCGGTCCGGTGCTCGACGCTATCTCCGCGCCGGTGCAGCGGATCCTGGACGTCGTGAACGCGTCGCCCGGGCTCACCAGCTGGAGCCTGCCGTGGTAGACGACCTTTCCGCGATCCTGCCCGAGCTGGCGCTGACCGCGCTGGTCCTCGCGGTGCTCACCATCGACCTCTTCCTCCGGCGCGAGGACAAGTGGCTGCTCACGCCGATCACCGTGATCGGCCTTGGCTTCGTGGGCTATACCTGCTGGACGGTGTGGGGCGTCAACCAGACGGTCTTCGCCGGCTTCTACCGCGTCGACGACCTGTCGGTCTTTTTCAAGGTCGCCACCGTCGTGATCGGGATCCTGGCGGCACTCTTCGCGCCGTCCTACCTGGCGCAGCGCAAGCTGCCGCTGGGCGAGTTCAACGTGATCCTGCTCTTCAGCCTGAGCGGGATGTTCGTGCTCGCCTCCTCGAGCGACCTGATCACCCTCTTCATCGGCCTGGAGCTGATGGTGATGCCCGCCTACCTGCTGGCGGGCTTCCACAAGACGGACCGCTACAGCAACGAGGGCGGGCTGAAGTACTTCCTGCTCGGCAGCTTCGCCAGCGCCATCCTGCTGTTCGGGATCAGCTGGACCTACGGCCTGACCCACTCCACCCGCCTCTCCGAGATCGGTGGCCTGCTGACCGATGGAGGCGCGGCCGGCCTCATCGCGATCGCCATGCTGACCGTCGGCTCGACCTTCAAGGCGGCCGCCGTGCCCTTCCACTACTGGACCCCGGACGCCTACCAGGGCGCGCCGACCCCGCTCACCGGCTTCCTGTCGGTCGGGCCCAAGCTGGGCGCCTTCGCGCTCCTGGTCCGCGTCTTCGGCGACGGGCTGGGCCTGAGCGGCGCCGACTGGTACGGGGTGATGGCGGTCCTAGCCGTACTGACCATGACCGGCGGCAACATCGTGGCGCTGGCCCAGACGAATGTGAAGCGGATGCTCGCCTACTCGAGCATCGCCCACACCGGCTACATCCTCGCCGGCCTGGCCGCCTTCGCCCACGCCACCGATCCCGGGGTCCGGACCCAGGGGATCGAGGCGATCCTCTTCTACGTGCTCGGTTATGGGGTGATGAACATCGCCGCCTTCAGCGTGGTGGGGATGCTGCAGCGCGATCCGCGCCGATTCGGCGGACTGTCCGCGTTCGCGGGGCTCGCCGGGCGCGCTCCCGTCCTGGCCGCGGCGATGGCCGTCCTGCTCCTCTCCCTGACCGGGATCCCGCCCACGGTCGGCTTCTTCGCCAAGCTGTACGTGCTCGTCGCAACGGTCGACGCGGGGGTCGCCTGGCTGGCGGTGGCGATCGCGCTGAATGCGGCGCTGGCGGCCTTTTACTACCTGCGGGTGATCGTCTACATGTACATGCGGGAGCCGGAGGCCGATCCGGCGCCGATCGACCGCTCGCCGCTCACCGCCTTCGCGCTCGCCCTCTCGGTGGCCGGCATCCTGCTGCTGGGCCTCTTCCCGGACCCGATCATCAGCTTCGTGCGAGCATCGGCAGCCGGACTGCTCTGACCAGGGAGCGGCTAGACTCGAGCGGATGAAGGCCTCCTCCGCGCCGGGAATCGTGCTGCCGCTGCTCCTGGCCGTGATCGGCGCCTCCCTCATCGTTGCCGGGCGCTTGCCCGTCGACAAGCCGGGCTCCAGCCTCCCGGGGATTCCCGAGCAGAGCCAAGCCGCCGTGGAGAGCCCGACCCCGGGACCCTCGGCGTTCACGCCGGTCCCCACCCCGTCGGGCACCCCCATTCCCGACACCTGGGTGGCGGTCCAGCTGGAGGTACCGTCCGTCGCCCTGAACGTCGCGGTCAAGCACGCGGTATCAGGGCAATGCGACTTCCCACCGGAGGACGGAGCGTATGTCCTGTGCCAGAGCTCCGAGCCGGGGCGCGGCGCGAACAGCTACATCGTCGGCCATGCGCTGCAGCACCTCTTCAAGCGGCTCTGGAACGTGGTGCTCGGTGCGGAGATCAAGGTCCTCATGTCCGATGGGGTCGTGCTGCACTACGTCGTGACGGAGATTCACCCCAATGTCGCCTGCCCCGACAGCCGCGCCCTGCCAATGCCCAACCCGCCGCTGGCGCTGACGTACGCGAAGGCCGGCTGCCCGGGTGCCGAGTGGTCCCGCAAGACTGACCACGAGCGCCTCACCCTACAGACCAGCCAGGGATTCAACCGCAACTGGGGCGAGCTCGTCATCGTCGCCGAGCCGCTCTTCTAGCGGGTGCGGAGCCGGCCCTCGACCAGCAGGGCCGGGATCAGGGTCACCGCCGCCACCGCCAGGGCGATCTGGAAGACGAGGCGCAGGACGCCCGCCGCCTCCCCGCGTGACCAGGCCTCCAGCAGGTCCACTAGCGCCAGGCTTGAGCGCGGGTCGACGCCCGCGAACTCGGGGTGCCCCAACGTGGTGACGAGTGCGTCGCGGCGCGCCGGGTCGTTGATCAGGGCGGTCAGCTCGTCGATCCGGTTCTGGCCGATGCTGGTCAGCAGCGCGAGGCCAACGCTCATCCCGATCGTGCGCGTCACCTGCAGCATGGCGCTCGCCACCCCATAGGCCGATGCGCCGGCCGCCTCGACAGCAGCCGTGGCCCGCGGCGAGACGGTCAGCCCGAAGCCGGCCCCGAAGATGGCCAGGTCCCGCTGCAGGCGGCCGAGGACGGTGTCCACGCCCCACCCGGAGGCGAACCACAGGCCGATGATGGTCAGCCCCACCCCGACCACGGCCGTGAGCCGTTGGCCGACCAGCCCGGACCCCAGCCCTCCGGCGACCGCGCCGATTGCGATCGCCAGGGTCAGGGCGGTGAGCGCCGCCGCCGATCGATCCGCGCCGGCATTCAGCACGCGGTTGACGAAGACCGGCCCGCCGATGATGGCCGTGGCCAGCGTGTAGCCGGTGAGCAGGCTCACCCCGTTCGATGCCGCGAAGCGCGCGTCGGCGAAGAGTCGCGGATCGATGAGCGGTGCGTTCTGCCGCAGCTCGCGCCACACGAAGATTGCCAGGCACAGCGCCGAGGCCGCCAACCCGCCGAGGACCAGCGGGTCTGCCCAGCCCCGCTCGCCGGTGAGCGACAGGGCTCCCACTCCTGCCACGAGTGCAAGCGATGCGAGCAGCCCGGCGGCCAGGTCCAGCCGGCCGTGGGCGCGGGGCGTCTCGACTCCCCCGGCGATCACGTAGAGCAGGAGCAGGACCACCAGGCCGACTGGCACGTTCAGGAAGAAGATCCATTGCCAGCCGACCACGTCGAGTCCCGGGATCGGCAATGCCACGTTGAGCAGGACCCAGGCGCCGTAGGCGGGTCCCACCGCCATGCCCACGAAGG
>JACDEL010000067.1 GCA_013816405.1 Chloroflexota bacterium
CCTGCTGGCCAGCAACGTAACCCTCCGTAGCGGCGACAGCATCGGAGCCGGGGCACAGACGGTGGCGCGCGTCGCCGGGCTCGCGGGCATGGTGGTCTTTGGGCTCCTCACGCTCGTGGCGCTCTGGTTGACAGCCCGCCGCAGGCGTTCGGGGACGCCACGCTAGCGGACAACGGGGCCAGCGGCTGTTTCTACGAAAGCCCCTAGATGCGCCAGCCGTTGTACCAGACGGTGGGCGGCGCGGAAGGTGGCGCCACGGGGGAGCGGATGGCAACCGACGGGCGATGGCCACCGCAACTACCGCGCCGAACTCCGCGAGCGCCTACCCGAGCCAGCCAAGCGCCGCAACCGCGCCGCAAGCGGATAAACGTCACCAGGCCCGTAGCCGTAGGGGACGCGCCTGGCTCGTTCCCGCTGCAGACGGTGATCTGGGTGGCGAAGGTGAAGGCACCTGGCGCCCTGGTGTGGTAGCCGAGACGCACTGAGCCAAGTATGTAGTCACCCGCCCCGGTGCCGACCAGGCGGACCACGAGCTGCCGCGGCCGACCCGCCTCGATGCGGTCGCCAGGCGGGACGGACCGCGCCTGCGCGGGCAAGGCCTCCTGGCCCTGCGCGTTGAGGCGGATCCCAACGGGTAGCAGCCAGAAGCCGTCCACGGTGGCGCCTGCGCCCATGATCGTCACTGGCTCGACGCCGTCAAGCGCCACGTCCCGCTCGCTCCCGCACGCGTGGAGCTCGAACAGCGGCAGGATGCGCTGTGCACCAGTGGCGAGGATGACCGGTTTTGACGCACCGGCATGCCCGCCGATGAGGACCGTCGACAGCGGCGCATAGCGGCAGTCAACGTTTTGGCCGACCGTGGGCGGCAAGGTGAGCCACACCAGTGCGACCGACGAGAGAGCGAAGGTGCCGGTCAGCCCCCGCAGTAGGCCGCGCAACCACGGCCGATGGAGCGGAGCTCGCGCGCCGATCAGCAGGCTGCCGGCCAGGGCAACGCCGGCGCTCGCCACCAGCCAGTCGACGAGAGCCGGCTGCGCTGCGGCCAAGCGCGCCGCATCGGCGTTGAAGATGCCGGCGTCCGCCGCGATGAGCCACAGCCAGGCGAGGCCCAGCGCCAGGGGAGCGCCGAGCCCGAAGACCGATACATGTCGGCTCGCACTCGGGTTGGCCAGGTACAGGCCCAGGACGATGGTGGTCCATGCCTCGGCCAGGCTGGCGAAGCCATCCGCTACACCGACCGGCTCCGCTGCGCCACCCCCAACCAAGGGTGGTCTCGTCCACCAGAGCCACGGGCAACCACTGCGACTGATGGCGCGCCGCCCTGGTCTACTTACTCGCGGGCTCTCGGTCCTCGTAGAGAACGTTGACGATCGACCATCGGCCGTCGAGCTTGGCCAGGTGCAGATAATCGATGAAGGGCTCGGAGACGACCTTCGCGCTGGCGATGCTATCGGCGATGTCGAGCACCGTGATCTGCAATGTACGTGCGAACTGTGGACGAGGACCTTTCGCCGCGCTTTTCTCCATGTACTCGGCAGTCAGGTGATGGACGCCGGACGGCTTTCGGTCGGCGTCGTAGTCGAGTCCGCGCTTCGCGAGATCCGGATGGAGCGCGTCACGCATCCGTTCGCCATCGCCGTCCAGCCATGACTCGAGATAGGCCGTCGCGACTCGTCGAATGGACTCCTCGTCGGTCTCTTTGGGCTGCATGGCCGAATTATCCCCCCGTCGTCCAGATGGCCCGCGCCGTCACCGAGAGATCACCTTGCCATCGATGAGCTGTACGAGTACGCCCGGTTGCCGTCGTCGGGGACGCGCACCCGGCTCCCGGCTACCTGGGCACCGGCAGCGGATACCTCGCCGCGAAGGCGCGACTCCTCCATCTTCGCTTCCTGCATGACTCCGTTGGCCTGGTCGTGCTGGCGTCGAAGCTCAGCGATCTGGCCCAGGTGCGGCTTCGCTCCTCGATTGCGCAACCTGCTGTGCCACTGACGAGAAGGCCGCCTGCATCACTTCGGGCAGCGCGGGATGAATGTAGATCGACTGGGCGATGACATCGATCGGCAGCCTGAAGCGCATGACGTTCACCGCCTCTTGAACGAGCACAGACGCATCCTGGCCAATGACGTGGCAGCCGAGGATCTCGCCCGAGCTCGGGTCGGCGAGCACCTTGACGAACCCGTCGCTGTCCTCGATCGATTGGCCATAGGCGGTTTGGTCATACGCATACGTCGCCACCGCGTAGGGAATCCCGCGCTCCTCGGCCGCCTGCTCGGTCATCCCCACGCTTCCGATCTGGGGCGAGCCAAAGATCGCCGCCGGCATGGCGTGGTAATCGACTGGACGGAGCTCCTCCGGATTCAGGATGTTGTGGGCGACATGCGCGGCCTCAAGGTTGGCGTTGTGCTTGAGCCGATAGCGACCGACGATGTCACCCAGTGCCCAGATCCCTTCCACGTTCGTCCGCATGAACTCGTCGGTTCGGATGAACTGGCGCTCGTCGGTCTCGACGCCGGTCGCCTCGACGGCCAGCCGATCTGCGTTCGAGATGCGCCCCGCTGCAACCAGGCAGGCGTCGCACTCGATGACTCGGCTGACGCCTGCGTCTGGTTCGCCGCTCGGCCCGACGTCGATCCTGACCGCGGCCTCGGTGCGCGTGACGCGCCGCGCTTCGGACCCGAGCACAAGGGTAAATCGGCGTGCATACGCCTCGGTCAGCGCTCGCGAAATGTCGCGGTCCTCGTCGCGAACCATGGCCGCGCCACGGGTGACGATCGTGACCTCGGTGCCGAGGCTGCCGAAGACGTGAGCCATCTCGGCGCCGACGAAGCCCCCGCCCAGGATGGTGAGGCGGCGGGGGAGCTCCGCCACGCGCATGACGGTGTCCGTCGTGTGGAAGCCCGATTCGGCCAAGCCGGGGACCGGTGGCAGCCAAGGTCGCGTGCCGGCGGCGATCACGATCGTGTCGGCGCTGATCTGCGAGTCCCCTACGTCAAGCTGCTTGTGAGCGACGAAGCGGGCATACCCCTCGAAGACGGTGATGTTGGCGGCGTCTCGATTGGCCTGGAGGATGTCGGCAGACTCCTGATCGATGTCCGCGAAGGTGCGTGCCGCGATGAACGGCCAGTCGACACGCTCGATGGCGGCGTGGATCCCGAAGCGCTCGGCTTCGGCGATCCTGCGCGCGACGTCCGCCACGTGGACGAGCATCTTCGAAGGAATGCACCCGCGATTCAGGCAGGTTCCGCCAAAGGGACCTTCCTCGACGACCGCTACCTTCATCCCGCCGTCGGCTGCTGCCGCAGAAACCTCGAGGCCGGACCCGGTTCCGATCACGATCAGGTCGAAGTGTTCCATCACCGCGCCGCGAGGGCGGCCGCGACACTACATCGCGTCCGCGAACCTCGCCTCCCACCTGCCCGAGGCCTGTTGGCGCGTGGTGCAGCTGGCCGCCGACTTGCGTATTCCATTACCGAAGGATACGAGGGACCTGTGCTCTCGATGTCGCGGCACTCACAGAGATCGATGCTCCTGCGCCGGCACCCGTCGAATTGGGGCGGCGGTCAGTCCTGTCGAAGCATGCGCCGGCAGCGTGGGTGCGGCGGGAGGTGGAAAGGTTGGTACCGCATACCGGATGCGCGGGTTAACCGTGTCATGCGATCCACCCTGGGTCGATTGAGCACCTTTGAGTCGCTCTGGGAAGCATGGCGCGATCCCATAAGGGTGCTTATAAGGGTGCTTCAGCACGAGCGCCCAGATGCCGATGGTGATGCCGGTGATGGTCAGTGCCGTGCGCAGCTTTCGCGCGACAGCTCACGAAAGAAGCCGCATGCCTACTGGCCTTCCTTGAGGCTGAATGGCGGGTAGCGGTCGGTTACCAGCAGGAAGGCGTAGGCGCTCACCCGCAGACTCCAGCGGCCAACACCGACCACGTAGTTGAACAGCGGCTGCGGATAGCGCCCGGTGATGAGGATCGCGAACCAGGCGATCACGATCGCGATAGCTGCTCCGATCATCAAGAAGAACAGCACGATGTAGTGCGGAATGGCCAAGAGCCATTTGACCAGCGGAAGCCAACGGTTGAGGTCGCGGTCGACATCGGGGTAGTCGACCTCGAGGTGTACCGCCTGCTCCTCGACCGTTGAGGGATAGCGGTCCGTCAGCAGAGCGACGTACGCACCGACACGCACGCCGAAGCGGGTCAACTCTCGCGCGAGTCGAACCACCAGCGCGGGTAGCGAACGCGGATGGCGATCATCACTGCCTCGTCGACATTTAGCTGGCGGCCACCCTCCCACGCTTGCTGGTACGCCTCGTCGCCGAGGCTATGCCGGGCGTCTGCTGCAAGTACGGCGGTAAGCTCTCGCAATGAGCGTGCCTGCAGGATACGACCTTCGAGCACCGATCCCGGATGACCTTCCCGCGGTGACAGAGGTGCTCATTGCCGATCAACTCGCTGCCAGCGGGCAGTCAGTGCTGGGCGCGGACTACATCCGTAAGGTCTGGACCAGACCCGGCTTCGAGCTTGCCACCGACGCCTGGGTCGTGACTGAGGGCGCAGACAATATCGTCGCTTACGGACAAGTTACGCGTGACGTACCGGACATCGTCGAGTCTTGGGGGGTCGTCCACCCCGAGTACCGGGCGCGGGGCATCGGCTCCGTCCTGTTCGAGCGCATCGAGAAGCGGGCCTCCGAGCTTTTGGCCGGCATTCCATCTTCCCGCTTCCGCCACGCGATCGACGCGAGAGACCTTGCCGGTCCCGTAGCCTCGAGCACCACTAGATCTTGTGGTATGAGCGTGGTACCGCATACCGGATGCGCGGGATTCCCATGTCATGCGTCCCAATCTGGGTCGATTGAGCACGTTTGAATCGCTGTGGGAAGCATGGCGCGATGCCATAAGGGTGCTCATAAGGGTGCTTCAGCCGATGGCCACCGCTTGGTCGCTTACGGCGAAGGCGACCGCCAGGTCCGCAAGGAAGCGGCTGTCCGGAGTATTGCCACGGTCGCGCAACCTGCGCGCTTCAGCTTCCACGGCGGCCCGAGGCATCAGTAGCTCGGCGGCGAAACTCATATCAGCACAACCGGTCGTCGCGCATACGACCGCCACGGCGTTGCCATACCGGAGGTTTCAGCGGCGGAACTCCGGGCCGTCGAGCCCGGGCTCGTCCTTCGACTTGACCTCGCCATCTTCGACGACCGCGTCGGGGGCGCGGATCCGTCCGAGCAGCGAGGCCTCGTCAGGGGTCTCCTGCGGCGGTCGGCGCGATTCCTGCAGTCCGAGGAGGAGCAACCCGGCGCGCGCCGGGACGCCGAGGATCAGCAGGGGCAGCGCGAATCCGACGCCAAGACCGAAGGCGATCGGATCAGCCGCGAGCCCCAGCCACACCCCGATCCGGCGGCCCCGCCACAGCAGCACACCGGCGGCGACACTTGCGGCGGAGACTGCGACGAGCAGCCATCCGGCGGCGATGAACAGCTCGCGGTCGAGGCGCTCGAGCGGACCTCCAGCGAGCGACTTGAACCCGAATGTCATCGGGAGATACCCGTTCTCGGCGAGGAATGCCAGGACGAACGGCACCGAGGTGCCAAACGCCAGTCCGAGGAAGACGTAGAGGACCGCGGCGGCAGCGGTTGCGGCTGGCCGCGAGGTTCGGGCGGGCGCCATGTCAGCGAAGCGTGCCCGGGTTCTGGTCCGCCTCGGGACGGGCCGCAGTCGACGTCCTCGTCCAGGCAACGAATCCTACGACGCCCCCCACCACCGCAAGGAATGCGTCCGTGACCCAGGCTGCGATCTCGTCCGACTGGAGCACGGCAAGCCCCGCGTAGACCGCCAGCCAGACGATGCCCACCCCGAGCGACGCGCCAACGGCCGCTGTGCTGGGACGCAGCACCATCCAGCCACCCAGCGCTGCTGTCACAAGGGCGAGCGCGAGCGTTACCACGATCTGCGCGGAGTCGACGCGAAACACGACCGTGACCGCAATCGACAACGCCGCCACCGCCAGCCATGTCGTACCGATTGCCTTCAGCTTGCTCATCCCGACCTCCGTCCGACTCGCTGATGTATACGTTGTATATGAACTCTACGACGTAGACTGTTGGCGTGCAAGCCCAGAATCCGGTCCATCGAGGCCTGACCCGGGAATGGGTCGTCGACGCGGCGCTGGCGATCGCCGACCGGGACGGCATCGACGCCGTGACCCTTCGCAGGCTGGCCGAGACGCTCGGCGTCACCCCGATGGCGCTCTACCACCACATTCGCGACAAGGACCACCTGCTGGACCTCATGGCGAGCCGCCTGCTGAGCCATCTCGACGTGGGTCTCACGGATGACGACGTCACATGGCAGGCGTCGCTCAGGGCGATCGGCCAGCGGTTCCTCGCGCTGGTCGAAGCTCACCCTGCGGCACCGTTCCTGTTGTCGCGGCCGTTCGACGCGGCGGCCGCTCGGGAGGTCAGCGCCGCGCTGCTCACAATCCTCGGTCGGGCCGGCTTCGCATCCGCCGACGCGGTCCGGTTGCTCCAGGTGCTGACCGGGATGCTCCTCGGTCCGGCGATCCATCGCGCGACGTATGCGGCCGCCTCGAGCGTGACGCGCCCTGAGGAGGTCGAAGCGTCAGCGGATCAGACGTCCGACTGGATCAGCGGAGCTGATGCGGACAGGCTGACCCTAGATCTCTGGGTCGGCGGAGTCGAGGCGCTCGCCGGCCGTCGAACGGAGGCTCGTTCGCAATCCCGGTCCCGTCCTGGCGATCGCCGGCGTTGCCGAGGCCGGGCATGATGTAGCCCCGGTCGGAGCCGCAATGAGGTTAGGAGCTTGCTGCGGAACGCGGCGGAGCGCCTTCTGCCTCACCCTCAGTCGGATGCCGGGATGCCTCACCTTTGGTCGACCTCAGACGCGGTAGCCGAACAGAAGCAGGAACCTGAGGGCTCGTGGCAGCGCTCATCATCGCCAGCAACCCGGCCGATCGCATCCGACTGCCCGCCAAGACAGGCGCAGTGATGACGCCTCTGGCGCCGGATCAGGTCCCCACTTTCCTCGAGGCGATCCGCGATCATCCGCTGGCGGCCCTGTTTACCCTGGCCATCGCCACCGGCATGCGGCAGGGCGAGATGCTGGGCCTGCAGTGGAGGGATCTGAACCGGAACCGCCTACACGTTCGGCACACCTTGGTCCGCATGGACGGAGGGTGGTGGCTGGGCGACCCGAAGACGGCGCAGTCGCGGCGAACGATCGAGCTGACCGATCCGACCGTGACGATGCTGCGAGCTCATCGCCGTCGGCGGGCCAAGCACTTTCTGCGCCTCGGCCATCGGCTGACCGCCGACGATCTCATCTTCACCGACGATGGCGGTATGCCGCTGCACGGCCGCCATCTAGCCGAACGCCATCTCAGGCCCCTCCTGCGGAAGGCTGGCCTGCCGGAGATCCGGTTCCATGACCTCCGCCACACGTACGCCACCTTGCATCTCGCCGTCGGCACGAACCCCAAGCTGGTGGCCGAGGTGCTGGGTCACAAGGATGTGGGCATCACTCTTGATCGATACTCCCACAGCCAGCCTGCGATGCAACGCGAGGCCGCCCAGCGGCTCGATGCACTCCTGGGGAGGAGCTCAGGCTAGACGTCGCTCTCCTCATGTCCGACGCCCGCTCTTATGGCACCGGCTGGTCGTCCCGTCGTGGGGCGCTGAGCCACATCTGCGTCCAGAAATGGGCCATTGCTCCGTATCTCCGATCGACGATTAGAACACCCGTTCACGCCCGAACCGATCGTGAACTCGACCCGTATCGGCCGCCGTCGGCGGATCGTCAAATTCATAAGGGTGCTTATAAGGGTGCTTCAGAGCCTCATTTGAGTCCATTTAGAACGAGTGTTCTACGCCTCTGAGCGTGAATCAAGCCGAAACGGGGGCGAAACAGGGAGTTTGGTACCGCATACCGGATTCGTTACTGGAGCCCGCTGTAGACCGCTATGAGCGCGACGATGCCGCTGCAGACCGCTACAGACCGCAGGAGACCGCTGTGTTTAGGGGTCAGATTGGGGGTCAGATCGCCCTCCTGCGATCGGCTCTGGCGAAGCAGCCGGGGAAGCCCGCACGCTACCGATGGCCGCGGCCGTTCGCCGCTCGAGCCTTGTCGCCCCGTCAACGTCGGGGGACCGCGGCCTCATCGACGCTCAGGGCCGTAACCCCTGGCCTAGTCCAAAGCGGGAGTAGACTCATGCCATCTGGCTAGATCCGGACTCCACCGGAAGCCCGAACAGGGGAAAGGACGGAAAGGTCATGGTTCCAAGGGACGATCCGAAGCCCGAAGGTGATATGCCCACGCCCGACGCTCAGCCCGCAGGCGTGCCCAAGCCCGACGCTCAGCCCGAACGCGACATACCCAAGCCCAACACTCAGCCGGGTGGTGACATGCCCAAGCCCGACGCTCAGCCCGAACGCGACATGCCCAAGCCCAACGCTCAGCCGGGTGGCGGCAGCGGTGGTGGGATGGACAAGCCAGGGAACGCCGGTTCGATCTAGGTCGAGCATCTGCTAGACGGGGCCTAGCCTGTCTCCAAGCATCGAGGGGAGCACTATGTACATCGGCGGTGGAATCGTCGGCTTGATATTGCTGATCCTGCTGATCCTCTTATTGACGGGGAACCTCCACGTCTGAGGTCTCGGCCTAGCAAGAGCGAGGCGGTCCAACAGGGCGCCCGGTGGGCAGGCGCAGGTCACGCGGCCCCAAACTCGACGCTGGTGTCGTCGCGTCAAGAGGCAAAGGAGTGCTGTCCGATGAGTTATGTGCAGCAGATGATCGATACGCACCCGGCACCGCCGGCTGCAAGCCAGCAACTCGCGGCTTGCATCCAGGCCTGCGTGGACTGCGCCCAGGCCTGTACCGCCTGCGCCGACGCCTGTCTGGCGGAACAGTCAGTGGCCGATCTTGTGCGGTGCATCCGCCTCAATCTGGACTGTGCCGACGTGTGCGAGACGACCGGACGTACCTTATCGCGGCTCACAGCTCTTGACGGCGCGGAAGTTAGCCAGCTCGTCATGGCTTGCGCGGAATCATGCCGTCGATGCGCTGAGGAATGCGAGCGCCACGCGGCGATGGGCATGGAGCACTGCCGTGTGTGCGGGGAGGCATGTCGGCGCTGCGAAGAGGCGTGCCGCGCCTTTGCCGGCTCGCTGACGGCTTAGCGGCGCGCTCGCCATCCGTCGCAGCCCTGAAGGAGAACTGCTCGCCGCGTCCTCCGCGCGGGTCGCGGCCGGGACCTCGCTTGTGCTGGTTCGCGCTCGGAGCCCTTGTTCCGCTCCTGCCCTTCCTGGTGATACATGGCAGCCCTGCACGACATGATCGCTCGCTGGAGCGCGGTGGCCGCTGTATGCGTCGCGCTGGTGGGCTGCAGCGGCCTGACCCAGACGCCGTTCCAGCGCTTGGCGGGTGAGGCAGCCGGCACCCTGGCCGCCGCCGCCGAAACGCTCACCGAGCACCGGCAGGGAAGGCTGAGCGAGGCCTACGCCCAGGCGAGCTTCGTTTCGTTCGCAGAGGCGCTTCGCGGAGTGGGCGAGCGGCTGCCGCGCGAGGAGGGTGCGCCGCGGACCGAGAGCACCCGGCGGCTCGGGCAGGAGCTGCAGCAAACGGAGCCGCTGCTCGAGGCACCGTGCCTGGCGAGTTCGGGCTGCGATGCGTCCACGCAGATCCGACAGCTGAAGGCCGTCAGCGAGGACATGCTGCAGGCGAGCCAGCCGTGACCCAGTCGTGAAGAAGTGGCTGGCCATCGCCCTCGGCATCGTGACCGCCACCGGCGGATTCGTGGACGTGGGTGCTATCGCCACCGCGGGTGGGGCCGGCGCGGGGTTCGGCCTCGGTCTGGTGTGGGCGATGGTGCTCGGCACGCTGGCGATCATGCTGCTCGTCGAGATGGCGGGCCGGCTGGCGGCGGTCTCGGGCAAGACGTATGCCGAGGTCATTCGCGAGCGTTTCGGCTTCAAGTTCTATGTCGTGCCCCTGACCAGTGAGTTCATCGCCAACGCCGTTCTGCTCGCGGCGGACCTCGGCGGCATCGCGATCGCCCTCTCATTGCTCACCGGTCTTGACTGGCACACGCTGCTGCCGATCGCTGGCGTCGGCATCTTTCTGTTGATCTGGCGGGCGCCCTTCGGCCTCATCGAGAACGGACCGGCGCTGCTGGGGCTCGTGACTCTGTCCTTCTGGGTCGGGATCGTGGCGCTGGGAGGTCCTCAGCCGCAAGTGGTCGCGACGTTGTGGCGGCCGGAGGTTCCCTCCGGGGAGCTCGCGAATTACCTCTTCCTGGCCGCTGCCATCCTGGGGGCAGTAATCAGCCCCTACCTTCTGTACTTCTATTCATCTGGTGCACGCGAAGAGCGCTGGTCCCGTCGCTCGCTGGGCGTCAACCAGGTGACCGCCGTCGTCGGCATGGGGTTCGGCAGCACGACGGCGATCGCGCTCATCGTGCTGTCGGCCATGGTGTTGGGCCCGCTGCACATTCAGGGCACCAGCCTGGTCGAGATCGGCCTGGGCATGAGTGCCGCGTTGGGAAACGTCGGCGCCACGCTGTTTGCCGTCGCCCTGCTCACGACCGCGACCGGTGCGGCCCTCGAGGTCTCGCTGTCGATGGGGTACAACGTCGCTCAGGGCTTCGGCTGGGAGTGGGGCGAGGAGAAGCTGCCGGCGCAGGCACCTCGCTTCAACCTGGTGATGGTTGCCTACCTGGCGGGCGCGTTCGTGATCGCGCTGATCGGCATCGAGCCGCTGCGGCTGGCGCTCCTCGGGTCGGCCTTCACGGCCCTGGTCTTGCCCATCTCGCTCGCCCCCTTCCTCGTCGTCATGAACGACAAGGACTATCTGGGCGACAAGCGAAACGGCACCATCACGAACGTGGCGACGATCGCGATCCTCGGCATTGCGTTCCTCGTGGCCGTGGTCTCGATTCCGCTCCTGCTCCTGTCTGGAGGCTGACGTGACCGACCTCCTGGTGATGCATGACATCGCCGATGTGCAGCTGCAATCGAGCGACGATCGACGCCTCGGACGCGCGACCGACATCCTCTGCCGGCACCAGCACGATGGCAGCCTGAAGGCGATCGCGCTGGCGCTTGGCCCGGAAGCCTGTCTGCGGCGGATCGCTTCGCCGCTCGGCCGGGCCGCGCACCAGCTGTTCAAGGCACGCTTCGAGCGAAGCGTGAACATTGGCGAGGTCGTGGAATTTGGTCCGAACCTGCGTCTGCGCGCGAAGGCGGACGCGTACAACATCCATGACGGCGACGTCTGGGCCGCAAAACTCCTCCGCTTCGTGCCGGGCAGCGGATTCAGCCAGACCAGCCCCGAAGCCGCAGGAAATGGCAGGGCAGCCTCGGCGGAGCGTCCACGCCGAGGCGACGTCTGGGTCTCCGATCTCATCGGTACGCCGGTCGTTGATTCCGACGGCGAGCAGCTCGGCCATGTCGTGGAGCTTCGAATCGGGCGCCGACATCACCGCGTAGACGCCATCCTGACCGGCTCATTCGGCTGGGCGGGGCGACTCGGCGTCAGCACGCTCGTCCATCGGCTTGGTTGGTGGGGCCGGCACGACGAGGTCCCATGGGGTCGCGTCAAGGACGTTCGTCAAGACCGGATCATCGTCCAGCCGGGGCGAGCATCGGCGGCGAGCCCTATTGAGAAGCGTTGACCGCGAGCTGCGTCGGGTGGTTCGACCGCACCGCCGACGCCATTCTGCGCGCCGCCGCCACGTAGCCGCCCCGCGACTACGCCGACACGAGCACGCCCTCCCGCGGCTGGGCGGTCAGAAGGCCAGCACCGACTCCCACCCAGCCGGCGGCGAACAGGAGGAGGCCGACCTGGCTGACGATGCTGAGCGCGTCGGCCGTGGCATCCGCCCGCCCCAATGCCAGCGCGCGACGAGAAGAGCGTATGGGGCCGGCTGAGCCGGGAAGTGACCAAGTTCATGGACATTCCGATCGGCGGCGAGTTCAGCTACTCGGTCTATCGTCCACTGATCGATGCCGTCATGTGGGACGT
>JACDEL010000017.1 GCA_013816405.1 Chloroflexota bacterium
GGGCTCGCACGCCTCTGGGCCGATCCCGCCCGCCTGCCGACGCTGACCGTGGCCTTCTGGCTCCTCGTCTCCAGTCTGCTGGTCGCCTCCCTGCTCCAGGCCTTGGTTGATCCGGGGGCGCTGGTCCCCCACCTTTCCCTGGGCGGCTGGACGGCATTGCTGTGGCTCGCGCTGCCGGCATCGGCCCTGCCCCATGTGCTGGTGATCGCGACCCTGCGGCGGATGCCCGCCAGCCGGGCGGCACCATTCCTGCTGCTGATGCCAATCTCCGGCGCCCTTATCGCGGCCGCGCTGCTCGGGGAGCGCCTCGACCAGATCCAGCTGGCAGGCGCCGCGCTGATCCTGCTGGGAATTGCCGCGGCCACGCTTCGTGGGAGGCGTGGTGTTGTCGAGCCAGCCCCGGCCGAGTAGCGGCGAGTCAACAAACACATTGCGCGAGCGGGAGTGACTGCCCCACAATCTGCGGTGCGACGTCGTGGCCTGGGTCCAGTAGCGCTCTACTCCTCCAGGCGGCGCCGAAGCTCGTCATTGACCAGGCGGGCGTCGGCGCGGCCCGCCGTGCGCTTCATGACCTGACCGACCAAGAACCCAAAGAGCTGCGGCTTCCCCGAGCGGTACTCTGCGACCTGCGAGGGAAACTCGGCCATCACAGCCTCGATCTCAGCCCCGATGCTCTCCGCGTCACCCACCTGCTGCAGGCCCAGCCGATCCACCACTGCCTTGGGCGACTCGCCGGTCGCGAAGACCTCCGCGAGCACAGTCTTGGCATTCGCCGCCGAGACCTTCCCGCCCTCGACCCCGCTGATCAGCTCGGCCAGTCCCGCAGGCCGCAACCCGACCGCCGAAGACCGCAGTCCCTCGGCCGCGTGCTGGTTGAGCAGCCGGCTGAACTCGCCGGTCACCCAGTTTGCCGCGCTCTTCGGGGCTATCCCAGCCGCAACGACCGCGTCGAAGTAGTCGGCCAGGGCAAGGTCCGCGGTGAGCACCTCGGCGTCATAGGCGGAGAGGCTGAGCCCGTCGACATATCGTGCGCGGCGGGCTGCGGGCAGCTCCGGCAGCGAGGCGCGCAGCCGGGCCACCCACTCCTCGGAGGGTCGCAGCGGGGGCAGATCAGGCTCGGGGAAGTAGCGGTAGTCGTTCGCCTCTTCTTTGGCGCGCTGGGTCATCGTGCGGCCCTCGGTCTCATGCCAGCCGCGGGTCTCCTGCACCAGCCGCTCGCCGCGCTCCAGGGCATCGGCCTGGCGAGCGACCTCGAACTCCATGGCACGCTCGAGCGAGCGGAACGAGTTCAGGTTCTTTACCTCTACCTTGGTGCCGAAGGCATCGGTCCCGATCGGTCTCAGGCTGACGTTGCCCTCGATTCGCATCGAGCCGGTCTCCATGTCGCCATCCGATGCGCCGATGTACCGCAGGATGTCGCGCAGGGTCTCGCCGTAGGCTCTGGCCTGGGCCGGGCTGCGCACGTCGGGCTCGGTGACGATCTCCATCAGCGGCACCCCGGCCCGATTGAAGTCGAGCAGTGAGTACCCTCGGCCGCCATGTTGCAAGCGGGCGGTGTCCTCCTCGAGGTGCGCCCGGGTGATGCCGATGCTGACGCTCGTCTCCTCGGCGGGAACCGGCACCTCCAGGCGCCCATTGGCGCAGAGCGGCAGGGCGTACTGGCTGATCTGGTAGCCCTTGGGCAGGTCCGGGTAGAAGTAGTTCTTGCGCTCGAACCGGACCGCGGCCGTCTGGATCTCGCAGTCGAGCGCGAGGCCGGTCAGCATCACCAGCTCGACCGCTTTCCGGTTGATGACGGGCAGCGTTCCAGGGAGGGCCATGCAGACAGGGCACGTCCGGGTGTTCGGCTCGTCCTTCTCGCCGGGCGGCGGGGCGGTGGCGCAGGAGCAGAACATCTTGGATTCGGTGCGCAGCTGGGCATGCACCTCGATCCCGATGATCGTCTCGTACCTCGTGCTCACCGCCATATGCCGATTGTAAGTGCGGCTAGGCGGTGTGGCTTGGCGGTGTGGCTTGGCGGTGGCGCGGCTCCTTGGCTCGGTCTCCTCCGCGTCAGGGTTGTCCGTGCACTTGTGCTGCACGACTGCACGAGCGGACGTGACAACGGCCCGCCGCCCAGGGAAGCTCCTGCAATCCGGCAGGTACGAAGGGTTGCGCCTAGGCAATTCAGATCAGGGCGACACTAATCGCGTCCGAGTGGGCTGAACCGGCAGTCCTGCAGGATCACGGCCGCATCGCACGCTGGCACATGCGATTCGCCTCCGTAACGCGCGCCTGGTCTGAATCTGCCGAAACCGCCCGCCGCACGCGAGGCGGCGCTATCCTCCGTGCGATGAAGATCGGCGAGTGGGACACCCTGGGCCGGGCTCGCTCCATCCTGCAGCATCAGCTGGGGGAGCTGGGAGCCGCCGAGATCGCGGCGCACGTCGCCCTCAACGCGGACAACGGCCGGCTCCGGGTGCTGATCGCGACTGACATGGGCCTGCTCGACTACCACTACCAGCCGGCGGGCGCCGATCCGGAGGGACCCTGGTCGCTCCGCGGCGAAGTCCACCGATGGGCAAGCGTGCGTGGCCTGCGCCTCCAGACCGATGCCCAGGTGGAAGAGCAGGGCGACAACGTCGAAGCGCGTTGGGTCTGGCGGCTCATCGCCGAGGATCCCAAGATCGACCTCAGCGCCGAGTCGAACGCGTCCGGCGAGCGCTCGCCGTGGGCGCTCCTGCCGCTGGCGACGGCCTGCATCGAGCACGCCCGCTGAGGTCGCCCCGCTGACGACCGCCCGCTACCCGTTGCGGGCGGTTAGGTAGAGCGTTCCGAAGGGAATGTGGAGCAGGCCATCGGGCCCGATCGGGGTGGCGGCCATCAGGTCGGCCGAAAGCGCGGCGAAGCGCTCGTCGCTGAGGGCGCGGCTCGTGCCCGAGCGCGAGCCGGTGCGCATCCAGCGCTCGAAGGAATCGGGCCCTGCAAGGCGGATGGTGGTGGCCGGATCGGCCTCGACCGCGGCGTGCCGCCAGCCTGCGGCCCGCGCCCATGCCAGCAGCTTGGTCCGGGTCGGCACCTCGACACGGCGCTGTACGCCGTGGCGCCGGTAGATCGGGTCATAGATCCGGTACGAGAGCGCTGCGCGTGGGCCGGGCGCGGAGAGCGAGAGGCGACCACCGGGGGTCGTGACGCGTCGCCACTCCTCCAGGACGGCCACCGGGTCCGTGGCGAAATGCAGCGCGTGGACCGAGATGACGACGTCGAAGGAACCGGCCGGGAACGGCAGCTTGGCGAAATCGGCCTCGACGAACTTCGCTCCCGGCACCTCGCGTCGCGCAATGGCCAACATTCCGGGGGCGGCATCGACGCCGACAACCTCTCGTCCCGCGCTCATCGCCGCGGAAGCAGCGATACCTGTGCCGGTGCCGGCGTCCAGGATCCGGTCTCGCTCGCGCAGCCGCGCTCGCTGCACGACCACGACGGCCATGGTACGCAGCGACGGGGCCATGCTGTGGGCGTAGTTTTCGGCGCTCTCCGAGAATCCCTCGACGACACGCCGCCAGGCGGTCACGCCGGGCGCTGCTCCGCGGCGGGCCCGGGATGGCGCTGCACGAAGCGCTCGATCCGGTCCAGTGCCTCAACCAGCTCCTCGTAGGAGGTGGCGTAGCAGACGCGGATGTGATCGGCGCCCGAGGGACCAAAGGCCGTCCCCGGCACGACCGCCACCCGCTCTTCGCGCAGCAGCTCCTGGGCGAACGTCTCGTCGTCCAATCCGGTGCGCGCGATATTCGGGAAGCAGTAGAAGGCGCCGCGCGGCTCGAAGCACAGCAGCCCCATCGCGTTCAGCCGGCTGGTCATCAGCTGCCGGCGCCTGTCGTATTCGGCATGCATCTCGAGCACGAATGGCTCTCCGATGCGCAGCGCCTCGAGTGCCGCGAACTGCGCGACGGTGGGCGCGCACATGATCCCGTACTGGTGCACCTTGGCGATCCCGACCATCAGTTCCGCCGGAGCCGCCACCCAGCCGATCCGCCAACCGGTCATGGCATAGCTCTTGCTGAAGCCACCGATGAGCACGGTCCGCTCCCGCATGCCGGGGAGCGCCGAGAACGGCACGTGCTCGTGGCCGCCGTACACCAGCCGCTCGTAGATCTCGTCGCTGATCACCAGCAGGTCGTGCCGCTCGACGACCGCCGCGATCTGCTCCAGCTCCCCGCGGTCCAGGACGGCCCCGGTCGGGTTGTTGGGATAGCCCAGGAAGAGCGCCTTGGTACGAGGCGTGATCGCCGCCTCCAGCTGCGCGGCGGTGATCTGGAAATCGGTCTCGTCGCCGGTGGCGATGGCGACCGGGAGGCCGCCGGCGAGCGTGATGCACGGGGCGTAGGCCACGAACGATGGCTCGTGGTAGATCACCTCGTCGCCTGGGTCGCAGATCGCCCGCAGCGCCGCGTCGACCGCCTCGGACGCGCCGACCGTGATGATCAGCTCAGTGCGCGGCTCGTAATGGATCCCGTATCGCGCCTCCAGGTCGGCGACGATCGCTTCGCGCAGCTCGACCATTCCGCCGTTGGCGGTGTAGTGGGTCTCCCCCGCCTCGAGGCTGGTGACGGCGGCCCGGATGATCGGCTCAGGCGTGGTGAAGTCGGGTTCGCCGATGGTCAGGCTGATGACGTCCTTCATCTCGGCCAGCATGTCGAAGAAGCGGCGGATGCCCGAGGGCTTGAGGGAGCGGACCTTGTCCGACAGGAAGTCGGCCGGCGGGCGGGCCACGCGTGGCGCGGCGGGTTCGGTGGTCATCGCCTCCGGAGTGTAATCCTCGCGCTACGCTTGCGACGTGCAACCGGTCGAGGAGGTCCTGGCGCTCCTACTGGTGGTCGCGCTGCTTACGGTCGCCGCGCGACGCATCGGGATTCCCTATCCGATCCTGATGACCCTGGGCGGCCTAGCGCTCGGCCTCGTGCCGGGGCTGCCCCACGTCGAGCTGGCGCCCGACCTCGTCTTCCTCCTCTTCCTGCCGCCCCTCCTCTTCTCCGCGGCCTTTTTCACCTCGCCGCGTGACCTGGCTGAGCACGCTCGGCCGATCGGCCTGCTGGCGGTTGGGCTCGTGCTGGCAACGACGGGGATCGTGGCGGTGATCGTCCACACCCTGGCGCCGGGCATCCCGTGGGCGGTCGCCTTCCTGCTGGGCGCCGTCGTCTCACCGCCCGATGCCGTCGCCGCGACCTCGATCGCCCAGCGCCTTGGCCTGCCCCGCCGCGTGGTGATCATCCTGGAGGGCGAGTCGCTCGTGAACGACGCTACCGCCCTGGTGGCCTATCGCCTCGCCCTGGCGGCCGCGGTGAGCGGCACCTTCTCGCTCGGGGAGGCGGCGATCTCGTTCGTGGTGGTGAGCGTCGGAGGCGTGCTGATCGGCCTCATCGCCGGCTGGGCGATCACCTGGGTGCTGGGGCTCTTCGAGGACCCGCCGGTGGAGGTCCTGCTATCGCTGCTCGCACCCTTTGGAGCGTGGCTGCCGGCGGAGGCGCTGGGAGTATCGGGCGTGCTCTCGGTCGTCACCGCCGGGATCCTGGTCGGCCGGCGGGCGCCGCGCATCATGAGCTCCGACACCCGGGTGCTCGGCTCGGGTGTGTGGCGGATGGTGGTCTTCACCCTCACCGGACTGGTCTTCATCCTGATCGGGCTCCAGCTGCCGACCATCCTGGACACGCTGCGTGCTTCGCGCTCGTTCGGGGAGGTCCTTTCGTGGGCGGTGGTGGTCAGCGTGACCGTCATCCTCGTGCGCCTGGTGTGGGTATTCCCCGGCACCTACCTGCCGCGCCTGCTGTCGTCGCGCGTTCGCGCGCGCGAGGTGCCGCCTTCGCCCCGCAACGTGCTGGTGGTGGGCTGGGCCGGGATGCGTGGCGTCGTGTCGCTGGCGGCCGCCCTGGCCCTGCCACTCACAGTGAAGGGCGGCGGTCCGTTCCCGGAGCGGGATCTGGTCATCTTCCTGACCTTCTCGGTGATCCTGGCCACGCTCGTGGGCCAGGGGCTGACGCTGCCATGGCTGATCCGGCGGCTCCGCGTGGGCGACGACGGTTCGGAGGCGCACGAGGAGTTGCACGCCCGCGAGGCGGCGGTGCTCGCCGCCCTGGCGAGGCTCGACGAGCTGGCAAAGGAGTGGCCGGGCCACCTGGAGCTGATCGATCACCTCCGGGATCGTCACGAGCACGCGACGGAGCACCTGGAGCACGACCACGAGTCCGGGGAGGTGCCCGAGGACCAGGAGGCGGCCGAGCACGCCACCATCCAGCGCGCGGTCATCGAGGCGCAGCGGCTGGCGGTGATCGACCTGCGCGATCGCGGCGTGATCAGCGACGACGCATTGCGCACCGTCGAGCGCGGCCTGGACCTCGAGGAGCTGCGCGCCGAGGGCTAGTCGAACCGAGCTTGCCAGGGGTTGCCGGGCGAGTTTTATCGGCGTCAGGCTCATTCATGCAGTCGTGCAGTCGTGCTGCACTGCTGCACTACCGACCGTGACAGTGACGGGGCTCGCCTATCGGGTCCCGCCAGATTCAGATCAGGGCAGCACCTGGAGCGTGCCAGGCCTTCTCCCCCGCCTCGATTCGCAGCGCGAGCTTGTTCTGCGGCGGCGGGAGCGGGCAGGTGGCATACGGAGAGAAGACACATGGCGGGTTGTAGGCCAGGTTGAAGTCGACCACGATGCTGCCGTCGGGCTGGACGGGCTCGGTGTACAGGAAGCGGCCGCCGCCGTAAGTATCGGTCCCGTTGGTGGCGTCGCCGAAGATCAGCCACAGGCTGCCGTCGTCGTCGCCCGCCAGAGCGGCGATACGCCAGGTATCCCCGTCCCGCTCGAAGGCGACCGATCCGGGGGTGTGCTCCCCGCTCAAAGCTCCGGTGATGTCCACGATCTCGATGGAGGCATCCGCCGCTGCGGCTTCCAGCCTGCCAGTGAGGCGCCAGCCGGGATCGACCGGAAAGTGGGGCATGCCTGCGAATGTCGCCAGGACCGGGGCCGTCGCATCCCGCACCCGAACGCCGAATCGGTCACCACGCTTGATCACGTGGAACCGCAGCGATCCGAGTTCCAGGATCGTCGGCTCCCCCTCCTCGTCGTCTTCCAGCGCCGTCTCGGGCAGATCCACGCTCTCGTGTGGCACGAAGCGCACACGGCCGTCCTCCAGCCACAGCGACCCGACCCGCGGCAGGATCTCATGGCCGTGCAGCAGCACGGGATTGGAGAGGTGCGCCCCGGCATGGTTCTCCCCCGGCGTCAGCCACGATAGCCCTACCAGCGCAAGCCAGCCATCGGGGCTGCGCAGGCGCTCGTCGCGTTCCGCTCGCCAGGCCTCTACCCGAGCGACGTGCTCCTCTGGGGTCAGCGGACAAGTCCCCCGATGGCTGCGCCGATGCCGTACGTCACGGTGGCCGCGGCGGCGCCGAAGGCGAGCTGTCGCAGACCCGCCCGAATCGGGTTCATCCCAGTCAGATTCGTGATCGCGGCACCTAGCCCGAACAGCGCGACGCCGCTCACGGCAGCCGCCACCGCGACAGCGGCGCTGCTACCCAGGAGCACGAAGGGCAGGAGTGGAATCAGCGCTCCGACCGCGAAGAGGACGAGCGAGGTGCCGGCCGCAACCCACGCGGAGCCCCCGAGCTGGCCGGGGTCGATGCCGAGCTCCTCCCGCGCCATGGTATCGAGGGCGAAGGCCGGGTTCCCGCGCACGATGCGCTCTGCAAGTGCGTGCGCCTGGTCGGTCGGGATCCCCTTGCGCTCGTAAATGGCGCACAGTTCATCTACCTCTGCCGCGGGATTGGTCGCCAATTCGTGCGCCTCGATCTCCAGCTCGTGCGCAAACAGTTCCCGGCTGCTCTGGACCGAGAGGTACTCCCCGAGACCCATCGACAATGCGCCGGCGACGAGCCCGGCCAGCCCGGCGATGATCACCACATTGCCGGCGACGCCGGAGCCTGCGACTCCCATCACCAGACTCAGGTTGGAGACGAGGCCATCGCTGGCGCCGAGCACTCCGGCGCGCAGCGCCGGACCGTGACGGGCACGGTTGGGCTCCGGGGCGACCGTCCAATGCCGATGGCTGCTGCCTGACGACGCTGCAGGGCGGTCGCGCTCCTGATCCGTCATCGTTTCAGCCATACGCCGTCGGAGGTCGCAGGTCTATGAATCCCGCGGCACGCTGATAGGCATCGGCCACGCGCAGCACGGTCGACTCGTCGAAGGCGCGCCCGATCACCTGGAACCCCACCGGCAACCCATCGGACAGCCCGCACGGGACCGATATCCCCGGCAGCCCGGCGATGTTGACCGGCAGCGTGCAGGCGTCGTTGAGGTACATCAGCAGCGGATCGTCTGCCTTGGCGCCGATCTTGAAGGCGACCGATGGCGAGGTGGGAGCCAGCAGCGCGTCCACGCCGGACAGGACGCTGTCGAACTCGGCCTTGATCAGCGTGCGCACCTGCTGCGCCTTGACGTAGTAGGCGTCGTAGTAGCCGGCCGACAGGGCGTAGGTGCCCAGGATGATGCGGCGCTTGACTTCCGGGCCGAAGCCGGAGCCACGCGTGCGCACGTAGTTCTCGATCAGGTCGTCGTCGCCCGCACTCAGCCCGTACCGCACGCCGTCGTATCGGGCCAGGTTGGCGCTCGCCTCGGCCGGCGTGATGATGTAGTAGGTCGCCAGGCCGTGGTCGGTGGAGGGCAGCGAGACCTCGACAATCTCGGCGCCCAACCCCTCCAGGACGCCGATTGCGGAGCGCACCGCCGCCTCGACCCCCGGCTCCATGCCCGCCACGAAGTACTCGCGCGGAACGCCGAGTTTCAGCCCCCGAACGTCGCCGGTCAGCGCCGCGCCATAGTCGGGCACGGGAGTGTCGACGCTCGTCGAGTCGCGCGGGTCGTGCCCGGCGAGTGCCTGCAGGACTGTCGCCGCGTCGCCCACCGAGCGCACGAGCGGGCCGCACTGGTCGAGTGACGAGGCGAAAGCGACCATGCCGTATCGGCTCACCCGGCCGTAGGTCGGCTTGAATCCCACGATCCCGGAGAGCGAGGCGGGTTGGCGAATGCTGCCGCCGGTATCGGTCCCGGTGGCGAAGAAGGCTTGGCCCGATGCCACCGCCGCGGCCGATCCACCGCTGCTGCCTCCCGGCACCAGCCTGTCATCCCACGGGTTGTGGACGGGGCCGTAGGCGCTGTTCTCGTTGCTCGAGCCCATGGCGAACTCGTCGAGGTTGGTCTTGCCGAGCAGCACGGCACGCGCGTTACTGAGGCGCTCCTCCGCGCTCGAGGCGTAGGCGCAGCGATACCCCTCCAGGATGCGCGAGCCGGCGGTCGTGGGGAGGCCGCCGTTCGGCTGCCCATCGTCGTCGAGGGCACGGGTCACGAAGATGTCCTTCAGCGCATACGGGATGCCAAGAAGGGGCTTGTCCGCTCCCCCGCCATCCTTGAGGGCAGCGTCCGCTGCGTCGGCCGCGGCAAGCGCACGCTCCTCACCCACTGCCAAGAAGGTATTGAGCCGCTCACCGTCACGGGCGATGCGCCCCAGGCAGGCCTCCGTCAGGTCACGGGAGCTGACCTCGCGACGGCGAAGGAGCTCCCCGACCTCGGCAATGGTGCGGTCGGCGAGCGGGAGGGTGCCTGGCATCGTGCTAGCGCCCCTCCTCCAGCACGACCGGCACGCGCAGCAGGCCACCCTCACGGATCGGGGCCTCTGCCAGCGCAGCCTCGCGGCTCATGCTCGGCCGCGCCACGTCGTCGCGCATCACGTTCTCGAGCGCGATCACCTGCGCGGTCGGCCCAACCGAGCTCGTATCCACGGCCGAGAGCTTCCCGACCGCCTCGAGGATCCGGCTCAGCTGGGGCACGAGCCGGTCGATCTCCTCATCGGTCAGGCCCAGGCGAGCCAGGCGGGCGACGTGCTCGACGTCGGAGCGGTTGATCATGGCCCGATCATAAGCCGCCGATAAGGACCTAGAGCCCATCCTGCCGCTGTGCCCGAGGCTGTTCCCCGCGTTCCGCGCGACACGAGCGTGACCTTCCGCGTTGACTACGACGTCCTCACCTGGGCGCGCGCCCGTGCGTTCTTCGGCGGTTTGAGCCTCAACGCCGTCATCCGGCGGTTTCTGGAGGAATACGCCGCTGTGCCGCCGCGCTGGATGGCACGCCTCCCGCCGCCATGGACTCCCGAAAACCGGATCAGACTGGTGATGGACCCGATCGCAGCGGGACACGAGGCCGCAGGTCGCACGGCGTTGGGCAGGCCGAGCGATGTGGTCGACTCGGCGATCGCCGAGGTGCTCTGGGTTGAGGCTGATCCGGACGAGCCCCTCCGACGTCAGGGTTGATCGTGCACTCATGCACTCGTGCTGCACGACTGCACGCGCAGCCATGACACCGCGGGGACACGGCGCTGCGCCTCCTTCGGCCCGCCACAATGACGCGTATGTCCGAGGAGCCGAGCGCCATCGCCATCCCGATTCCCGGCGGGCGGATCGAAGCGCTGCTCCTGCCCGGCGGCCCGGGCGTGCCGCTCCTTGTGCTCGGCGGCGTGGAGATCGGGCTGCGGCTGTTGGCCGGATCCGAGAATGCACACGTTCGCCGATGGGAGCGCCGCACGGCTCGCCGCCCGGTCGTGATCATGGGACGGCCACTGCCGGACCACCCTGCCGATGCGGCCCGAATGCTGCACCCACGAGCAGCTGCCGAGGCCGTGGCGCGCGGGCTCAAGGCCTTGCGCGACGTGGTGCCGCCGGTGGCGGTCGAGGCCGAGTCCGGCGGAGGACGAATCTCCCTGTGGCTGACCGTCGATCACCCGGGGCTGGTCGCGCGCCTCGTCCTCTCCTCTGTTGCCTCGGAGACGCCTCCAGCCTCGCCCATGACGGAGCGCATGGCCCAGTGGCTGGAATTCGCCGAGCAGGGACAGTGGGCCGATTTCTTCGCCCGGCTGGCCGTCCAGCTCAAGCCGGCGGGGAGCGTGCGCGCCGAGGCCACACAAGTCAGCAGCGGGTTCCAGCCAACCCCCTCCACCCCGGAGCGATTCATCGGGGAGCTGCGGGCGACACTCGACCCAAGCTCGTTCGTTACGGATCGGCTCGGGGAGATCGCGGTGCCGACCCTCGTGCTGGCCGGTGGCCAGGACCAGGTGGTGCCGGTCGCCTCGACGCAGCTGGTGGCCGAGCACATTCCCGGCGCTCGCTTCGAGATCGACCCGGAGTCAGGCCACACCGTCCGCTCCTCGTTCCGCGGCTACGACGGCCTGGTTGAGGCGTTCCTTGCCGAGGGCGACCAGCCAGCCTAGGCCGGCGTCGCGTCCCGCAGCCAGCGCCACAGGATGGCGGCGCCGATCAGCGCCACGCCGGCCGCGCTGAGGAAGGCAATCGGCGTGGTGCTGGACGCGGCCACGGCGCCCATCACGATCGGCCCTGCGCCGAAGGCCAGGTCGATGAAGGCGCTGAACGTGCCAAGCGCAGCGCCCCGCTCGCTCGGAGGCGCGCGGCTCACCGTCAGCGACGCCAACGCCGGCGTCGTGAACGCCACTCCCAGGCCAAGCAGCAGCGTGCCGGCCAGCAGGCCCGAGACCGTTGGCAGAAAGCCCATGAGCGCCAATCCGCTCGCTATGACGAGCAACGCCGTTCCGGAGAGCCTGCGGGCACCGATCCGATCCGGCAGCCGGGCCCCGACCAACCGTGCCACGATCACCGTGCCCCCGAAGGTGAGCAGGAAGATCCTCGCGCCGTCCAGTCCCAGCGGCCCGACCGCGTAGGGCGGCAGCAGCGTGAAGTAGCCACCCATGCCCCACACGCCGGTCATCAGGATCAGGCCCGGCAGGACGCCAGCGGGGTGCAACAGGCGGCCCGGGGCACGAGGACCCGGCTCATCTGCCGGGCGTGTCTCGGGGACGGCCAGCGCGACCAGCGCGGCGATCCCCGCCATGACTGCCGATGCGATCCAGACCGCAGGGAATCCGCCCTTGTCGAAGGCCGCCTCCCCGATAAGCGGGCCCACCGCGATCCCGGCGTATAGCGACAACGAGAAGTAGGTCAGCGCCTCGCCGCGCCGCTCCGCGGGAGCCAGGTCCGCCTCAGCTGCGAATGCCGCCACGAACACGACCGCCTCGGCCACGCCGAGGAGGAGGCGCAGTACAACCAGGACCAGCAACGAGCCGGCCAGCAGGTGCGCGAGCATCACCGCCCCGAAGAGGAGCGACCCGCCGACCATCAGCGGCCGCCGCCCTCGCCGATCCGCGAGGCCGCCGGCCAGTGGGCGCAGCACGAGCGCGGAGAGGCTGAACGCGCCGAAGGTCAGCCCGGCGCCGAAGGCGTCCGAGTGCAGGGGCCCGGTCGCAAAGCGCGCCACCAGCGCCAGGGAGGTGCCATCGGCCACGAAGTAGGCGAGTGAGGCGAGGCTGACCAGCAGGAATGGCCGGGTCAGGATGGGCGGCTTGATCAATGTTGGGTGGGTAGGATCGGCTGTACGAAGGCTTGCCGGGACTCCTCGACCCAGTGAGCGGGATCGGGATCGAGGGCCGCCCGTTCGGGTGATGCGTAGTACGCGTCGTTGAGCGCCTCCCCCTCGTGCTCGGGGGCGTCGTGCGCCAGGATCCAGACGAATCGGCTTTCGGAGAGGACCGTCCACGCGCCCTCGATCCGGAAGCCGAAGCGCTCCCGCAGAGGCACCACGCCCTTCAGCCAGGCTGCCACGAACTCCTCCAGGTGCCCCTCCGCGATCACGTAGTCACGCAGCTCGGCGGTCACGCTCCACCGCCATCCAGCAGCCGGCGGAATGCCTCCTCGTCGAGCACCGGCACGCCCAGCTTCTCCGCCCTGCCGAGCTTGCTGCCCGCCTTCTCGCCGACCACGAGGTAGTCGGTCTTGGCGCTCACCGAGCCTCCGGCATGCCCGCCTGCACTACGGATCGCGTCCTCCGCCCCTTCGCGGCTGAAGCCGGCCAGGGTGCCGGTGACCACCAGCGTCTTTCCGGCAAGCGGTCCCTCGCTGGCCTCGACCGTCGCCCCGGGCTCGGGAGCCTCCGCGACCACGCCCGCGTCGAGCAGGTGCTGCAGCGTGGCGCGCGTGTGCTCATCGGCGAAGTAGCCGGCAATGCCCTCTGCCACCACCTTGCCGATCCCGAAGACGGCGGTCAGCTCCTCGGCCGAGGCGTCGCACAGGCGGTCAGCCACCCGTCGCGTCCACGCGGCTTCGTCTTCGCCATCGAGACGCGTGGTCTCTCGCGTCAGCCAGTTGCCCAAGTCGATCGCCGTCTGCTCCCCTACGTGCCGGATGCCGAGCGAGTTGAGGATGCGCGCCAGCGGGCGGCGCCTAGCGCCCTGGATCGCGGCGAACAGGTTCTCGGCGCTCTTGCGGGCATATCGGTCCAGTCCCTCGAACGTCTCGACTTCGAGCCGGAAGATGTCGGCCGGCTCGCGCAGGAGCTCGCGCTCCGCGAGCTGGTTGACGACGGCGTAGCCCGCTCCCTCGATGTCCATTCCGCCGCGACCGGTGAAATGCAGCAGCCCCCCGATGCGCTGCGCCGGGCACCACGGGTTCGGGCAGCGCCAGACGACCTCGCCCTCCTCACGGACCGCCGCCGTCCCGCACACGGGGCAGGCAGATGGCATCTCCCAGACCGTCTCCGAGCCGTCGCGCGCGTCGAGCACGGCGCTCACCACCTCGGGGATCACGTCACCCGCTCGCTGCAGCACGACGGTGTCGCCCACCCGCAGATCCTTGCGACGGATCTCGTCGATGTTGTGGAGCGTGGCATTGCGCACGGTGGTGCCGCCCACGACGATCGGGGTCACGTGCGCGACAGGGGTCAGCGCTCCGGTCCGCCCGACGTAGACCTCGATCTCCTCGAGCTTCGTCGTCACCTGTTGAGCGGGGAACTTGTACGCGGTCGCCCAACGCGGGGCGCGCGAGACGAAGCCCAGCGTCTGCTCCTGCTCGACGCTGTCGACCTTGATCACGATCCCATCGGTCTCGTAGTCCAGGTCCTTGCGGGCCTCCGCCCACTCCTCGACGTACTCGATCACGGCGTCGACGCCTTCCACCCGCCGGGCATGCGGGTTGACGGGGAAGCCAAGCTCGCGCATCAGCTTCAGCGACTCCGAGTGACTGGCAAGACCAGGAACGCCAACCACCTGGTAGGTCCAGACCGATAGCCTTCTACCCGCGGTGACTGCCGGGGCCTTCTGGCGCACCGTGCCGGCGGCAGTGTTGCGGGCGTTGGCATACAACGGCTTTCCCTCCCGCTCGAGCTGCTCGTTCAGCGCTACGAACGCACCGCGCGGCATGAAGACCTCGCCGCGCACCTCCAGCGTCTCGCCGGGCGGGTCGTCGCGCAGGCGCAGGGGTATGGCACGCACCGTTCGCAGGTTTGGCGTGACGTCCTCGCCGGTGCTCCCGTCGCCGCGGGTGGCGCCACGGACGAACGAACGCCCGTCGTAGCGCAGGCTGATCGCCAGCCCGTCGATCTTCAGCTCGCAGACGTAGACGACTGCCGGGTCGTCCGCGCCAAGGCCCAGTCCCTTCCGAACGCGGGCGTCGAACTCGCGCAGCTCGTCGTGCCCGAAGGCGTTGCCGAGCGAGAGCATCGGGAACTCGTGGCGAACCTCGGCAAAGAGGGTCGAGGGCGCGGCACCAACCCGTTGTGTCGGCGAGTCGGGCGATGCCAGCTCGGGGTGCGCGGCCTCAAGCTCGGTCAGCTCCCGCAGCATGCGGTCGTAGGCAGCGTCCTCGAGGGTCGGGTCGTCCAGGACGTAGTAGCGGTAGTTCGCGTCGTCGAGCGCGGCGCGCAGCTCTGCGACCCGCGCGGCGGGGTCAGTCGGCATCGGCCTCGTCGGGAGCGGCATCTTCGGCGTCGGCCTCGTCGGGGGCCTCCTTGTCGTCGAACCAGGCACGAACGTCGAGCGTGTGCTCACGGTAGTGTCCGGCTCCGTCGAAGCCGACGATCTCCTCGAGCGAGTCGCCATCTGCATCCCGATCCGGGAGCAACTCCGGGTCAACCGCGGAGAGACGCGCCACGAAGGCCTCGTAGGCGGCCTGCTCGCGACTTGAGACGGTCGCGTAGGCCGTGTCGCGCGCCACGCGCGCCACGACCTCGTTGCGCTCGTCGACCGATATGTCGTCGCGGCCGAACTCGGACAGCTCCCCCTGCTCGGCGCGATGCAGCGACTCGGCCGCGTGCCCGGCCCAGTAGCCGACGTGCGCCAGCAGGTCACGTGCCGACCAATCGCCCACCAGCCCAGGCGTGGTCCGCAGGGTGGGGTCGATGTCCGCCACAGCGGCGAGGAACTCGTCGCGTGCGGTGGCAAGGTCGTCGAGCAGCTCCTGGACGTGTGGATCGGGTTCGGCCATGCGGCGGATTCTAGTGGTCGGTGTCGGGGGGCGCCGCCTGTGTCAAGCCTGTTCGTGCTACACGAATGCTCGACTGCACGGCTGCACGGCTGCACGAGCACTCCGACGCAGCACGAGGTGCTTCCGGCGCGCCTCCTAGGTTCGCTCCAGGCCGGCGTACGCGGCGATCAGCTCCTTGACCCCCTGCCCCACGAACGCGACGGTCACCCACTCGTCCCCCTTCTCGAGCCGGCTCTACACGACGATCCCCTCCCCGAACCGGCGGTGGCGCACCTTGTCGCCGGCCCGCCACTCGACGGCCGTGGCGTCGGCGGTCGCCACCGCATCAGGGCGCGAAGCGGTGAACGCCCCACTGCCGAGGTCGAGCTCCTCGCCCTTCTCGTACTGGGCCTGCGAGACGCGCTCGCGGGCAGCGTCCAGCTCCTTCCCGATCGGCACCGGCGCCGACAAGTCGGGCAGGTTCACCGGCCGGAGATTCTCGCGAACCCGACGCCCCGGTGAGCGGTAGCCGCCCGGCAGCCACTCGTCGTCATCGGTCCCGCGGCGCTGCCAGCCGCCCTGGGCTCCCCGGGCGCGGCGATACGGCGTTGCCGCCTCGCGATCCGCCTCCAGCAGCTCCTCGGGCAGCTCGGCGAGGAAGCGCGACGGCTCGCTTGCGGCGCCAACCCCCCAGGTGGACCGATGATTGGCATGCACCAGGTAGAGCCGATCCTTCGCCCGCGTCATCCCCACGTAGGCGAGGCGCCGCTCCTCCTCCAGCTCGCGGTCGTCCTCGAGGGCGCGCCGGTGGGGCAGCAGCCCCTCCTCCAGCCCGACGATGAAGACGACCGGGAACTCCAGCCCCTTGGCGGCATGCAGGGTGATGAGCGTCACTCGCTCGGGCCGATCCTCCAGCTCGTCCTGGTCGCTCACCAGCGCGACCTCCTCCAGGAAGCGCTCGAGACCTTCGGGGATCGCCAGCTCGTCGAACTCCGCGGCATGGTTGCGCAGCTCGAGCAGGTTCGTCCAGCGCTCCTCGTCGTCATCGGTGCCGTCCTGGAGCTGCTCGCGCAGACCCGTGCGCTCGTACACCGCGTCGAAGATCGCCGACGGGGGCTCCGCCGCGGCAATCGCCGCAAAGCCTCGCACCAGCTCGGCAAAGCCGGACAGCGCGGTGCGGGCGCGAGGTGACAGGTTCGGGTTCTCGCGGACGCGCTCGATGGCATCCCACAGGGTCCCGCCACGCCCCTCCGCGGAGGCGCGCAACTCCTCCAGGGTCTTGTTGCCGATCCCCCTCGCCGGCACGTTGATCACCCGCTCCAATGCCACCCGGTCCGAGGTGTTTCGCGACAGGCGGACGTAGCCCAGCGCGTCCTTCACCTCGCGGCGCTCGTAGAAGCGGGTCCCGCCGACCAGCTGGTACGGGATCCCGAAGCGGACGAAGGACTCCTCCAGCACCCGGCTCTGGGCGTTGATGCGGTACGTGACGGCGATCTCGCCGTAGCGCAGGGAGCCTGCCTCGTCATCGGCCCGGGCGGTGAGCATGGCGTTGAGCCCTCCGCGCCCTGACCCGGTCAGGCGCTCGACCTGGCGCGCCACGAACTCCGCCTCCTCGTACTCGTTGTAGGCATCGAAGAGGGTGATCGCGGTGCCGGCTCCGCGATCGGTCCAGAGCTTCTTCTCCTTGCGCCCCTCGTTGCGCGAGACGACCGCGTGGGCAGCGTCCAGGATCGTCTGCGTGGAGCGATAGTTCTGCTCCAGCTTCACAACCTTGGTGGTGGGGTGGTCGCGCTCGAAGTCCAGGATGTTGCGCAGGTCCGCGCCACGCCAGGAGTAGATGCTCTGGTCGTCGTCGCCGACCACCGCAAGGTTGCCGTGCTTCGCCGCCAGCAGGCTGCAGAGCAGGTACTGCGCCCGGTTGGTGTCCTGGTACTCGTCGACCAGGATCTGCTGCCACCGGCCCTGGTAGCGGGCCAGGATCTCGGGATGCTGCTCGAAGAGGAAGACGGCGCGCATCAGCAGGTCGTCGAAGTCGACCGCGTCGTCCTCGTTCAGCTGCTCCTGGTAGGCGGCATAGACGCGGGCCGCCGTCTCATCGTAGTAGTTCGCTGCCTGCCTCGTTGCGGTGGCCGGGTCGGCCAGCTCGTCCTTGCGCTGACCGATCCAGGCGAGCATTCCCGCGGGCGCGAATCGCTTGTCGTCGAGATCCAGGCGGCGCAGGATCCCCTTGACCATCGCAACCTGGTCGGCCCGGTCGTAGATGGTGAAGGACCGCGTGAGGCCGATGGCGTTGCCGTCGCGGCGCAGGATGCGCGCGCAGATGGCATGAAAGGTGCCGATCGTCGCCTCGCGGGCCGCCTCCTCGCCGATCAGCCCCGCGATCCGCTCCCGCATCTCGTTGGCCGCCTTGTTGGTGAAGGTGACCGCCACGATCTGCCATGGCTTGGTGCCGGTGGCGACCAGGTACGCGACCCGATGCGCCAGCACTCGTGTCTTGCCCGATCCCGCGCCAGCCAGGATCAGGAGCGGGCCGCTCGTGTGGGAGACCGCCTCCACCTGTGGGGGGTTGAGGCGGGCCAGGATCTCCTCCGGAGTGAGGGTCATGGGGGCAGCTCGGGACGGCGGCGGGGGGGCAGATATTTCGGGCTTCGGCTCGGTGGGCATCGGATCCCTGATTCTAGGGTCGATGCCCCCTGACCGCCTCATCGTCACACGGGCGCCAACTGGTTGATCAGCCCTGCCAATCAGGTGTCGGCAATGACAACCGGATGGTCACGCGAAGCGGGAGCGCGACCCGGCTAGTGCTCGGCGACCGCCTCGACCTGGACGCCGGCGCCGGGGCCCTGCAGCAGCGAAGGCCACTCGGCGGCCATCGCCATGGCCGTATCCCATCCGTCCACCTCGACGATGATCACGCTGCCGAGCATTTCCTTGGCCTCGATGAACGGGCCGTCCGTGGTGACCGGCTGCCCAGCCCGGCGCCGGACGGTGCGGATCACCTTGGGCCAGGCCAGGTCGGCGGCGCCGCGGATGCGGTCGCCGTACCGCTCGAACCACGCGACGTGCTCCGTGAGCGAGTCCGCTCGCTCCTTCTCGGACATGGCGTCCCAACGGGCGGCATAGGCCGGATCGGGGTAGGTGAAGAGTACGAAGCGCATCGGTTCGACCTCAGCTTGGGTGGCGCGCAACGGGGCGCCGTCCACACCGTACGACGAACGCGCCGTACCGGGAATCGACGAAATGCGCTCCGGAAACGACGAGAGCCCCGGCCGAAGCCGAGGCTCTGTATCGCCGTAGGAGATCGGGCTAGTAGTCGCCCATCCCGCCCCCGCCCATGCCGGGCATCGGCGCCTTCTCCTTCTCGGGCAGATCGGTGACGACCGTCTCGGTGGTGAGCAGCAGGGCTGCCACCGATGCGGCGTTCTCGAGTGCCGAGCGGGTGACCTTGGCCGGGTCGATGATGCCGGCCACGAACATATCGGTGTACTCGGCCTTCTGGGCATCCCAGCCATTGCCGGGCTTCAGCTTGCGAACCGCCTCGACAACGACCGATCCCTCCCAGCCGCCGTTCGCAGCGATCTGGCGGAGCGGCTCCTCGAGCGCGCGGCGCAGGATGTTGACGCCGGTCGCCTCGTCACCGAGCGCCTCGACCTTGTCCAGGGCGGGAATCGCATGGAGCAGGACCGAGCCGCCACCGGCGACCATCCCCTCCTCGACCCCGGCACGGGCTGCCGAGAGCGCATCCTCGATGCGGTGCTTCTTCTCCTTCAGCTCGACCTCGGTGGCCGCGCCGACCTTCAGGATCGCCACGCCGCCGGAGAGCTTGGCCAGGCGCTCCTGGAGCTTCTCACGGTCGAAGTCGCTGGTGGTGTCGTCGATCTGAAGCTTGATCTGAGACTTGCGGGCCTCGATCGCGTTCGCATCGCCCTTCCCCTCGACGATGGTCGTGGTGTCCTTGGTGGCGGTCACGCGACGCGCCTGGCCAAGGTCCTCGAGCGCCACGCTGTCGAGCTTGCGGCCGACCTCCTCGGAGATGACTCGCGCACCGGTCAGGGTGCCGATGTCCTCGAGCATGGCCTTGCGGCGATCGCCGAAGCCTGGGGCCTTGATGGCGAGGACGCTGATGGTGCCCTTCAGCTTGTTGACGACGAGGGTGGCGAGCGCCTCGCCGTCCACGTCCTCGGCCACGATCAGGAGCGGCCTCCCGGCCCCGACGACCTTCTCGAGGGTCGGCAGGATGTCGGCCACGGCGCTGATCTTCTTGTCGGTGACGAGGATGTAGGGCGCCTCGAGGGTGGCCTCCATGCGGCCAGCGTCGTTCGAGGTGACCATGTAGGCGCTGACGTAGCCCCGATCGAGCTGCATCCCCTCGACGTACTCCTTGTCGAGCTTGAGCCCCTGGCTCTCCTCGACCGTGACCACGCCGTCCTTGCCGACCTTCTCCATGACCTCGGCGATCATCTCGCCGATCTCGGTGTCGCGGGCGCTGATGGCGGCGATGTGAGCGATGTCGTCCTTGGTGAGGACCGGCTTCGAGAGCCGCTTGATCTCTTCCACGACCGCGGTCACGCCACGCTCGATACCGCGCTTGAGCGCCATCGGGTTGGCACCGGCGGTCACGTTGCGCAGGCCCTCGCTGATGATGGCCTGCGCCAGCACGATGCTGGTGGTGGTGCCGTCACCGGCGATGTCGTTGGTCTTGGCCGCGACCTCCTCGAGCAACTGAGCCCCCATGTTCTCGTAGGGGTCCTCCAGCTCGATGTCGCGGGCGATGGTGACGCCGTCGTTGGTGATCGTCGGCGATCCGTACTTCTTGTCCAGGAGCGCGTACCGGCCACGCGGGCCTAGGGTGACCTTGACGGCGTCGGCCATCTTGTCGACCCCGCGCTTCAGCGCGCGTCGTGCCTCTTCGTCGAACAGGAGCTGCTTTGCCACGGTGTTGTTTGTCCTCCGAAACTACTTGATGACTGCCAGGACGTCCTTCTGGGAGAGGATCAGGAGATCCTCTTCATCCAGCTTGAACTCGGTCCCGGCGTACTTCTGGAACAGGATCTTCTCGCCGACCGCGACCTCGATCGGCTCGCGGCTGCCGTCGTCCAGTGTGCGCCCCGGTCCGACCGCCAGGATCGTCCCTTCCTGGGGACGCTCCTTGACCGTATCGGGCAGCACGATGCCGCTCTTGGTCATCTCCTCGCGGGCGCTGGGCCTGACGACCAGGCGGTCGCCGAGGGGCTTGAGCTTGGTCTCCGATGCGACCTTGGATGCGACCTTGGTGGCCATAGGTGCGTGATGCCTCCTCAACCGATGATTCGCGGGCGCTGCGTTTGGTTCATCTCAGCGGGAGAAGCCGGCAGGGCCGATGCGACCGGAGTGCTGGCACTCAACCGCTGAGAGTGCTAATAGATCGTAGTCCGGCGGCAGGTCGCGTGTCAAGAATGAGCCGTTCGCGTGCTCCGGTGGTCCTGTTGACGCCCGGCCGATGCGGGCGCACAACCGTGCCATGCATCACCTGGTCGCCTGCATCTTCTGCGGTGGGATGGATCCCAATGCCGACAGCCTGCTGCTGCAGGCCGCCATCGCCGGCGGCATCAGCGCCCCGTGGATGCTCCGCAGCAAGCTGCTGGCGCTGGTCAGCCGGCTCCGCGGCCGCCCCGCGGCGGCCGACCTCAATGACGCCGCCTGCCCGCTCCCCTATCCCGTCGACGCGGAGACGCCGACCAGCAAGCGGTAGGCGGCCGCCACACCCGAGGCGATGGCGTCCGGCGATGTCCCGCGCAATCGGGCCAGCTCTGCCGCCACCCGCAACGCCGTGGTCGGCTCATTGCGCTGGTCGCCGCCTCCCGGCGCGAGCCACGGCGAATCCGTCTCGACCAGGAAGCTCCCTCCCGGGAGAGCCGCTGCCGCGGCGCGCGGGCCTCGGGCGGAGGAGAACGTGACCGGCAGCGCGAAACTGATGAGGTAGCCACCCGCTGCCAGGTCCTGAGCCAGGGTCGCGTCGCCAGAGAAGCAGTGCAGCACGCCGCGCAGGGTCCCCCGGCCGGGACCCTTCCAGGCCAGGAGCGCGGTTCGCACCTCGTCGTGCGCGTCGCGGCTGTGGATCAGTACCGGCTTGCGGACCGAGGCCGCCATCGCCAGCTGACGCTCGAACGCCGCCCGCTGGGCCTCCCGCGACGACAGGTCGCGATGGAAGTCGAGCCCGATCTCCCCGACCGCCACCACCCGGGGGTCGGCAGCGAGGACGGCCAGCTCATCCCACTCGGCCGGCGTGGGAGCGGCTGAGAAGTGCGGATGCACACCCACCGCCGCGTCGATCAGCTCGGGGTGCGCCTCGGCCAGCGCGACCGCTGCCTGCGACGAGGTGAGGTCGTAGCCGGGGGCCAGGATGCGGACGATTCCCGCCTCCACGGCCCGCCCGATGACAGCCTCGCGATCGGCGTCGAAGGCGGCGTCCTGCAAGTGACAGTGCGAGTCGACCAGCCCGGCGAGGCGTGCCGGAGCGCGGTGGCGGCTCAGGGAACGCCACCGGCCGGAGGCGCTTCGCCCTCGGACAGCTCGACGCGCGGGAAGAGCGGCTGCGCGTCACCCGTCTGCCATCCCTCGGGCACCGAGCCCCAGGCCAGCAGCCGCTCCAGGCCTGGGCCGCCGGCCCCGCGGTCGTCGTACGGAACGCCCACCCCCAGCTGGGTGTGTAGCTCCGCGGCGGCGGCAGGGGTGAAGGGGGCCATCAGGTGCCCGAGGATGCGGCAGGTCTCGGCCATGGTCGCGAGGATTGCGCCGACCCGCGCCGCGTCCCCCTCCTTGTCTCGTACCCACGGCGCCTGTGACTCGGCGTAGCCGTTGGCGGCCGAGGTCAGGTCCATGACCGCCCCCAGCGCCTCGTCGAGGTGCAGGCGGGCCATTGCCGCGTGGTACGCCTCGACCGCCGACGCCGCGGCGGCCTGCAGCTCCCGGTCGGCCGGGGCATCGGCCACTGACACCGACGGGAGCGACCGATCCAGGTAACGCGCGCTCATGCTGACCGTGCGGTTGACGAGGTTGCCGAGGTCGTTGGCGAGCTCGGCGTTGTAGCGGCGCACGAGGCTCTCGGCCGTCACGTCACCGTCGCGGTCGAACGGGATCTCCCGCAGGACCACGTAGCGCACCCCGTCGACCCCAAACAGCGCGGCCGCGACCTCCGGATCGATGATGTTCCCACGCGTCTTCGACATGCGCTCGCCCTTCATCTGCATGAATCCATGGGCGAAGATGCTCTCGGGCAGCGGCAGCCCCGCACTCATCAGCATCGCCGGCCAGTAGAGGCAATGGAAGCGGGTGATGTTCTTGCCGATGACGTGGAGGTCGGCGGGCCACCAGAGCTCGAACGAGCCGGGGTCATCGGGGAAGCCGGCACCGGTCAGGTAGTTGGTGAGGGCGTCGAACCAGACGTAGATGCGGTGTGTCGAGTCGTCGGGGAATGGGATCCCCCAGGTCCCGCCTGCGCGGCTGATCGAGAAGTCGGTGACCCCGTCGTTCAGCCAGCCGAGCACCTCGTTGCGGAAATGCTCGGGCTCGCAGAAGGACGGGTGCTCGCGGTACAGCTGCTCGAGCGCGCCCTGGTAGCGCGACAGGCGGAAGAAGTAGTTCTCCTCCTCCAGCCATTCGAGCTCCAGCGTGGGGTGGTCCGGACAACGACCGTCGACGATCTGGCTATCGGTCTTGAACTCGTTGTCGCCCGGGCAGAACCAGCCCGCGTAGGTTCCCTTGTAGATGTCGCCGGTTGCGAGCGCGCGACGGACCATCTCGATGGAGGCCCGGGCGTGATCCGGGTCCGTGGTGCGAATGAATCGGTCGTAGCTGATCTCGAACCGATCGAACCCCGCCCGCCAGCTGGCGGCCCACTCGTCCACCAGAGCTCGCGGCTCGACGCCGCGCTCCCGCGCCTGTCGCTCGAGGTTGGCCGAGTGCTCGTCCATCCCGGTCAGGAAGCGGACGTCTTTGCCCAGCAGCCGCTGGTAGCGCGCGACGGCGTCCGCCCCGATCGCCTCGAACAGCGAGTGCAGCGCCGGCCCGGCGCTCGGGTAGAAGATGGCCGTGGTGAGGTAGTAGCGATCCGCCAACGGGCTCAGTGCTCCCTTCCCTTGGGCCAGTACAGCTCCTTTCGGACCTGCTCCGGCGGGAAGCCGCGCGCCGCCGCCATCGCCTCGACCGCCTCGATCATGTCCGGGTTGCCGCACAGGTAGATGGTGGTGTTCTCAGGCGTGAGCCGATGCTCCTCGAGCTGACCCTCCACGATCGCCTCGACCCGGCCGGTCAGCCCCGTCCAGTCCGGGCAGTTCTGGGGGCGCGACACGGTCCCCGCGTACCTCACCGGGAAGCTCCCCGAAGCGACGAGCGCCTCCAGCTGGCTGCGCCAGGCCAGGTCGAAGTCGTGGCTCACACCGTGGAGCAGCACCAGGTCGCGCGTCTGTCTTCGGTCACGCAGTGTCTCGATCATGCTCATGAACGGGGCGAGTCCCGTGCCACTGGCGACGAGCAGGCCCGTTCGGTCATCGTCCTGCAGGACGAAGCGGCCCTTTGCGCCCTTGATGTTGATCGGGTCCCCCACCCGCCGGTCCCACAGGAGCGGTGTGAACTCGCCACCCTCCACCAGCCGGATGAAGAACTCGTACTCATCCAGGCGATCGGCGGACGAGGAGATCGACATCGGCCGCTGGACCAGCTTGTCGGGACCCATGAGGCCCAGGGTTGCGTATTGGCCCGGGTTGAAGGGAAATGGGTTCTGGAGCGCCTGCACACCCACGATCGCCAGCCCCTCGGCGATCTCCTCCCAGCGGCTCAGCAGCCCGGTATACGGGTAGTCGGTGCTCATGCGCGCAGCATCCCCGCCCTAGCCTCCGCGCAGGGCGGCAAGCGCCTTGGCGATGTTTCGGTCGCGCGTCTCGGCTGTCTTCGCGTTCGCGACGGGATCGACCAGAAGGCGCTGCTTGCTGTACGACAGCGCCTCGAACGCCCGGCGCGCCGCGGGGTCGGCGGCCAGCTCCGTGGCCAACTCGGGGGGACAGCGACCTCGCGAGGCGCGGTGTCGAGCACCATCTCGACCTCGACCTCGTCCCCAGCCGCGACGCCAGCGTTGGCTCGCACCTCGTTGCTCACGCCCACCATGAACCGGCCGCCGACCGTTGCCACGGTGCTGCGATAGGTGTAGCCGTTGATCGTGACCCGAACCGGCGGTCGCTTGGTCTGTCCCAGGGCGGTTACCACCTCGGCGGGGACCTCGATGCCTGCCGCCGTCTTCCCGGCTCCCTCGATCAGGGCGTGGAATTTCATGCCAGCGAGTGCCTACGCGCCGGGCTCCACCTCGTAGAGGGTGTGGGCCTCGAGGCCATGCGCCTCGCGGTGCGTGCGGTTGGCGCTCTCCTTGTCGGGAGCCTCGACCAGGCAGAACACCTTGCCGTCCTCCTCATCGACCCAATACTGCTTGTAATTGACGCCGTACTTGTCCTGCACCTTCAGATCGGCCTCATGCGCTCCGGCCACGTCGGCTGCCTTCACGCCGGGAATGTCGTGCATGTCCATGTAGGTTGGCATCAGGGGTGTCGCTCCTCAGTGATCGGTGCCATGTGGTGGGGTGAACGCCCGCTGGTGGTGGCGCACCCCGGACCCGGAAAGTGTAGCCATCTAGACTCGGATCGTGCGCCTTCCCGTCTCGTTCGACGTGCTCCACGAGCGGAGCTTTGCCCGCTACCTGGCGGCCAGCACGGTCTCCACCCTCGGCTCGGGGATGGCCATGGTGGCACTCGCCTTTGCAGTGCTCGGGTTCGGGGGCGCCACCGACCTTGGCATCGTCCTGCTGGCTCGCGAGATTCCGATCGTCCTTCTCCTGCTGCTGGGCGGCGTCTTCGCTGACCGCATGCCGCGTCGGACGATCCTGGTCGGCAGCGACCTCGTCAAGGGAGCAGCGCAGGTGGGCACGGCCATCCTCCTCTTCTCCGGCACCGCCAACGTCTGGAACGTGGCCGCTCTGCAGGCGGTCTTCGGGATGTCGGCCGCGTTCTCACGGCCCGCGACGACCGGGATGGTCAGGGAGGCGGTGAGTGATGCGCGACTCCAGGAGGCGAACGCCCTGCTGGGGCTGTCCAGCAGCGTGCTCTCGATCGCAGGTCCGGCGATTGGGGCTTTCATCGTTGCCACCGGCAGTCCGGCCTGGGCGATCCTGGTCGACTCGATCACGTTCTTCATGTCCGCAGTGCTGGTCGCCTCGATGCACCTGACAGCCACGGTGCGCATCGCGTCGGCATCGATCCTCGAGGACCTTCGCGATGGATGGCGCGAGTTCGTCACGCGCCCCTGGGCGGTGGCCATGGTGGCCTCGTTCGGCCTCTTCCAGCTGACCTACTTCCCTGCCCTGCTCGTGCTCGGGCCGCTTGTCGCCAAGCGTGAGCTCGGCGGGGCGGGGGCCTGGGGGCTCATCCTGGCGGTGGAATCGTTCGGCGCCGTCGCCGGGGGAATGTTCGCGCTGCGGCTCAGGTTCAACCGGCCGCTTGTCGCCTCCCAGCTGATGGTGGTGCCGGCGGGTCTCTTGCTGGCAGCCCTCGCCGTACCGCTCCCCCTGATCGGTCTCGCCGTGGTCAGCTTCGTCGTGGGGATCGGGTTCGCGCTCGGGAACACGCTCTGGATGACCGCGCTGCAGCGCAACGTGCCCGAGCATGCGCTGTCGAGGATCAGCTCATTCGACTGGCTTGGCTCGGTCGCGCTCAACCCGATCGGCTACGCGCTGATCGGGCCGATCGCCGCAGGCTTCGGAACGTCACGGACCCTCGCACTGGCGGCCATCCTCAACGTCGCGGTCTGCGTCAGCGTCGTGCTCGTCCCCTCGGTCCGACAGATTGGCATGCACCCCCGCTCTGCCGTCGCCGTCGGCGACTAGCCAACGACCTCAGCTAGAGCCGATTCTGCCGGCTGGCCGATCCGAGGGACGTATCGGGCAAGACCTAGCAGAGGCCCGGAGCGCTTGGTACGTCGATGCAACGACGGGCCGGCTCATTGCTGCTCACGCGCCGAGGTCGCCGCGGCAGGCTGTCCCAAGGCCTGCCGAGGAGATGGTGAGGGCCACGCGAGGTATCCGAGGAGCGAGTCATGTCGCGATTTGAGAAATCGGTCGAGGTCGGCGTGCCCGTCCGAGTGGCGTACGACAAGTGGACCCAGTTCGAGGACTTCCCGAGGTTCATGGAGGGCGTCGAGCGCGTGGTCCAGCTAGACGACAAGCACCTCCGCTGGACCGCCTCCATCGCCGGAAAGAGGAAGGACTGGGAGGCCGAAATCGTCGATCAGACCCCCGACACGCGAATTGCCTGGAAGAGCACCCAGGGTGCCGAGAACGCTGGTGCGGTCTTCTTCGAAGCCCTCGGCCAAGACCGCACGATATTGACGCTGCGGATGGACGCCGAACCTCATGGCCTGATCGAGACTGCCGGCGATGCGCTCGGCTTCCTGCAGCGACAGGTAGAAGGCGATCTCAAGCGGTTCAAGGAGCAGATCGAAGACACCGAGAGTGACAGCGAGGGTTGGCGGGGCGAGATCCACGGTGACGACGTGAGTCCTGATCCAGCCTCCACCTCCGGAGCGGCGAACCGCTAACGGCCGGGTTCCGCGCTGGTCCCCGCCTATCCCGCCAAGAGGGTCACCTTGTCGCTGAGGCGGGCGGAGTACGCGCCCGCACAACAGCTACATCGCGACGAGGGCTTCCTCGGCGGCACCGTTCGTCTCGCTCGCGATCGCGGAGGGCAGGCCATCCTCGCCGGTCGCGGCGACGGTCTGCGCCTCCTTGGCGTACTCCTTCTTGCCGCGGCCGGAGAGCATCTCGAGCTGATTGATGACGACCTCCGTCTTCCAGTGTCGGACGCCACCATCGTCGTCCCACTGGCGGGTCTGAAGACGCCCTTCTACATCGACCAGCTGGCCCTTCGAGAGGAACTGCCCGCAGATCTCCGCCAGCCGATCCCACGCCACGAGGTTGTGGTACTCGGTCCGCTCAGGGGCACCGTTGCCGCGGAACTCGTTCGTCGCGACCACGAAATTCGCGACCGGCTTGCCCGACGGCAGCGTGCGCAGCTCAGGGTCACGCGTGAGCCGCCCGACCAGAAACACCTTGTTCATGCTTTGCCATTCCTCCTGCCCGATCTCGGGCTCACGGCGCACCGGGCGAGGCGGCCACCGGATGAAGGCAGGCTACGGCTGCGGCCTTACCGCGGGCTTAGTCGTCGCTTACCGCTGCCGAGGTTTGCGCGACCCGGTACGCATCGCGGCGCGGGACCCCCGCAGCGCGCAGCAGCTCGACGACGGTGCGTGGCGACAGGCCGGCACGGCCGGCCGCATCCCCGAGCGCGGACAGATCAACGGCGAATGCCGGCTCACGCCGCGGGATGCGGCTGATGACCAGGGTGAACTCGCCGCGCGGGTCGAAGCCGACGGCCCGCACCTCGGCGGGCGTACCGACCAGGACCTCCTCGTGCAGCTTGGTCAACTCCCGGCAGACCGCCACGCGGCCGTCGGGCACCTCGCGCTGCAGGGCCGCCAGCAGCGCCTCCATGCGATGCGGCGCCTCAAACAGCACCAGCGGCATCCCCGCTGACCCGCTTGCGTCAAGCAGACGCCGCAGCGCCACGCCGCGCGCAGAATCCGGGCGGGACGGGAGGAAGCCACCGAACAGGAACCCGAGCGAATCGACCCCCGCTGCTGCGACCGCCGCCGTCACGGCCGACGGCCCGGGCAGCACCTCGACCGATGCCCCGGCCGCCCTCGCCACCTCAACGAGGCGTGCGCCCGGATCGGACACGGCAGGCATCCCCGCATCGGTCGTGAACGCGAGCGTGGCCCCTCCGGCGAGGCGATCCAGGAGCTCACTCGTTCGCGTCTCGGGCGAATGGTCGTTGTAGCTGACGATCGGCCGCTTCGCCCCCAGATGCGCGAGGAGGCGCCGCGCCATCCGGGTGTCCTCCGCGACAACGAGGTCGGCGCTGCGCAACGCATCGACCGCGCGCGGGGTGAGGTCCCCCAGGTTGCCGATCGGGGTTCCCACCACCAGGAGACGTCCAGCCACGCTGCGCTTAGCTCCCCCGCCGGGAGCCGGGCCGGCGGCGCGGGTAGAGATGGTCAACGCCGGGGGTTCGGAGGCTCACCTTGGCGACCGGCGGGATCTGGCGCTTGAACTCGTTGCGCGCCACGCGCTCCGCCACCCAGGCCACCAGCTTGGCGTCCATGCCCGCCGCGACGCAGCGCTCGACGCTCCATCGCCGGTCCACGAGCGCGAACAGGATCCGATCCAGGTCGTCGTAGCTGGCACCCAGCTCGGCCTCATCGGTCTGGTCCGGCCACAGGTCAGCCGATGGCGGCTTGGCCAGGATCTCAGCAGGAACGCCAAGCGCACCTGCCACCGCACGCAGCTGACTCTTGTACAGGTCACCGATCGGCGTCAGGGCGCTGGCCATGTCGCCGTGGAGCGTTCCGTAGCCGAGCAGTGCCTCGGTCTTGTTGCTCGTCCCCACCACCAGGGCGTCGAACGCGGCAGATCGGTCGTACAGCACGATCATTCGCTCACGGGCCATGACGTTGCCCCTCCGCACCCGCAGCGCAGCCTCGTCGTCCCCCCCGATCAGGGCAAGCATCGGCTCGACCATCGGGGTGATGTCGACTCGCTCCGTGCGGCAGCCCAGGGCGGTCACCACGCGCATGGCATCGGCCTCGGAGTCGGGTGACGAGCTGCGATAGGGCATGCGGACCGCCAGGAGGTTGTCGGCGCCAATTGCCCGCGCCGCCAGGAAGGCGACGGTCGCCGAATCGACGCCACCAGAGAGGCCGACCACCAGACGCCGGAAGCCGGTCTGCTCGGCCTGGGAGCGGATGAAGGCGATGATGACTTCTAACGCGGAGGGCGCGTCGATCTCCGGAAGGGCAGCCGTCACGTGTCATCCTGGTCGGGCGGTGATGGCAGCCCGGCACGCTCCGCGATGATCCGATCCAGCTCGCGACGGACGAGCTCGAGGCGCTCGTCGGAGAGGAGCGGAAGGCCGTAGCGCTGCATGCGCAGGTCGTCGCTGTCGATCGAGCCAACGACGAGAGCCTCCTCGTACAGCAGGCCCTGGGCGATGGTCGACCCATCGGCTCCGAGCAGGCGCGAGCCGCCCCAGAAGGTTAGCCCCTCCTCGTTGCCGACCCGGTTGCAGAACGCGATCGCGACCGTGCCAAGCAGCGCATAGGTGTCCTGCATCTTGTGCCAGCCGGCGATCGCCGCAAGCCCCGCAGAGCTGCCCGGGGCGCGAGCCGGACCCGCGGCCAGGTTGACGAGCAGGCTGGCACCGTCGAGCGCCTGGAGCATCGGCAGGCTGGCATGCCAGAAGTCCTCGCAGACGCTGAGGCCGATGCTGCCCAGTGGCTCCACGGGATGCGTCCGGATCCGATCCCCGGCCCGGGTGAAGCGCCCTTCGTCGAACATCCCGTAGGTCGGCAGGTAGACCTTGCGGTGCAGGCCGATCAGCTCGCCGTCGCGCAGCAGCGCGGCGCTGTTGCAGAAGCGATGCGCATCGGTCTCCTCGACGAAGCCGATGGCCACCACCACCCCGGGCGCCTCGCGGCTGAGGGTGGCGAGGCGCGGGTCGTCCGCTCGCATCGCGACCTCGGGCACCAGGTCGGACAGCAGGTAGCCGGTCAGCGCCAGCTCCGGAAAGGCGACCAGCTGCGCCCCCTCGGTCGCGCCGCGACGCAGCCAGCCAGCCGCGAGCTCGAGATTTGCGTCCACTTCGCCCAGGCGCGGGGCGTATTGCGCCAGCCCGATCCGGAATTCCACGCGAGGGCTCAGGCCCGGGGCTTGTTCAGACTGACGCCCTCTTCGGCGGCGCCCCCCTCATCGAGGGCCTCTTCCTGAGCGCCCCTCCCCTTGCCGGCCGCCCCCGCAGCTCCGTCGGCGGCTTCTTCCCGGGAGACGATCTGGACGTCGGGGGTGGCCTCCTGCGGGTCGTCGGCAGTGAGCGCCTGTACCTCGGCCCTGGCCGGCAGGTCTTCGACGGCGATCGGGAAGTGACACGCCACATGGTGGCCGGGTGCCAGCTCGACGAGCGGAGGAACCTCCACGGCGCAGCGCTCCTGCGCCTGGAAGCAGCGCGTCCGGAAGACACAGCCGCTGGGCGGATCGATCGGGCTCGGCAGGTCGCCGTGCAGGACGATGCGGCTCTTCCGATGTGCCTGTCGCTTCGGATCCGGGACCGGTACTGCCGACAGGAGTGAGTGAGTATATGGGTGCAGGGGCCTGGAGTAGATCAGCTCGCGCGGCGCGGTCTCCATGATCTTGCCGAGGTACATCACCGCGACTCGGTGCGAGATCTGGCGGACGACGGCGAGGTCGTGGGCTACGAACAGGTACGCGATGCCGAACTCCTTCTGGAGATCGCGCAGGAGGTTCAGGATCTGGGCCTGGATCGAGACGTCGAGCGCCGAGACCGGCTCGTCGCAGACGATCAGCTTCGGCCGGAGGGCAATTGCCCTGGCGATGCCGATCCGCTGCCGTTGGCCGCCTGAGAACTCATTCGGATAGCGGTTGTAGTGCTCCGGGTTCAGCCCGACCCGCTCCATCAGCTCCAGGACCCCCTTCTTGACGCCACCCGGAGGCACCACCTTCTGGACCTTGAACGGGGCGGTGATGATGGCGCCGACGGTGTGGCGGGGGTTCAGGGCGTTGTACGGATCCTGGAAGATCATCTGCGCTTTGCGCCGGATCGGCATGAGCTTCCGCGCCGAGAGATCCGTGATCTCCTCGCCATCGATCTTGACGCTGCCGCCGGTCGGACGGACCAGCATCAGGATCGACCGGGCCGCAGTCGTCTTCCCCGAGCCGCTCTCGCCGACGAGCCCAAGGGTCTCGCCGGCGTCGAGGCTCAGGCTTACACCGTCGACCGCCTTAACCGCGCCGATGGTCCTGGGGATCAGTCCACGTGACCTGACCGGGAAATAGGTCCGGAGATCGGTGACGTCAAGGACATCGCTCGTCTGGTTCGTCACTCCCCGCCTCCGGCCAGGATCTGCTTCACGTCCCGAGCGATCTGCTTGCGCTCCTCGACCTTCAGGTGGCAGCGGACCCAATGGTCAGGATCGGACTCGAGGAGATCGGGCCGAACGGTCAGACAGGCCTCGCCCGGAACACGCTGCCAGTAGTCACAGCGCGGCTGGAAGACGCAGCCCTTGGGGAGCCTGATCGGCGATGGCGGGTTCCCGCGAATCGGGTCGAGCCGCTCCGGCAGCTTCTGGTCCATTCGGGGAACGGATGAGAGGAGGCCCAGCGTGTAGGGCATCTCGGGCAGATCGTAGAGCGTGGTGGTCGAGGCCAGCTCGACGATCCGGCCGCCGTACATCACCGCGACATCGTCGGCAACGTCGGCAACGATCCCCAGGTCATGGGTGATCAGGATGACGGTGGTCCCGAACTCGCCCTGGAGGCGGGCGATGAGCTCGAGGATCTGAGCCTGAACGGTGACATCCAGTGCAGTCGTCGGCTCGTCGGCGATGAGCAGCTGGGGGGAGTTGATCAGCGCCATCGCGATCATGACGCGCTGGCGCATGCCGCCCGAGAGCTGGTGCGGGTATGCGTCAATGCGCCGCTCTGCCGCCGGGATCCCGACGTGCTGCAGCATCTCCAACGTTTCGCGACGCGCCGCCGCCTTTCCGATCGAGCGGTGGGCCCGGATCGCCTCGACGATCTGATCACCGATCCGATAGAACGGATGGAGGCTCGACATCGGGTCCTGGAAGATCATGGCGATCTCCATCCCCATGAGCTCCTGGACCTCGCGCTGGGGCAGGTTGATGAGCTCCTGCCCGTCGAGCCAGATCTCGCCGGTGACAGTGGCGGACTTCCGGTTGACGAGGCCCATGATCGCCTGAGCGGTGACGCTCTTGCCTGAGCCCGACTCGCCGACGATCGCGAGCGTCTTGCCGCGCTCCACGGACAGGGAGACGCCATCGACGGCCTGCACGAGGCCGTCCTCGGTCGGGAAGGTGACATGAAGGTCGTTCACGGACAGGAACGGCCGGTCGGCGGAGCCGACGATCGGCATGCCGCTGAGCGGCTCTTCGCTGGTCGCCGTCATATGACGCGCACCCGCGGGTCGACCACGGCGTAGAGCAGGTCAACCACCAGGTTCGCGAAGATGATGATTGCCGCCGTCAGGATCGTGATTCCGGTGATCAGCGGCAGGTCTGAATCGATGATCGAACTGATCGCGAGTGCCCCAAGCCCGGGGAGGCTGAAGATGTTCTCCGAGATGATGGCGCCGCCCAGCAGCCCGGCGAGGTCGAGCCCGGCCGCCGTGACGATAGGCGTCAACCCGGCACGCAGCGCGTGCTTGACCACGACCGTGCGCTCCGGCAGTCCCTTGGCGCGGGCGGTCCTGACGTAGTCATCACTGAGGACCTCGAGCACCTGGTTGCGCGTGAGACGAATGTAGAACGCTGCGTACAGCGTCGCCAGGAGGATCCAGGGCAGCAGCATCGTCTGGAAGAACTGGAACGGGTTCTCCCAGGGAGCCACGTACGCCGGGAACGGCAGGAACTGCCATTTGATGATGACGAAGAAGACCAGGAGAAGCCCGAGGAAGAAGGACGGCATCGAGTAGCCGATCAGCGAGATGCCCATGATCAGCCGGTCCCCCCAGCGCCCGCGATTGAGGGCGGCAAAGATGCCCAGTGCAAGCCCCACGACGATCCAGATGACGAACGCCCCGATCGCGAGGAAGAAGGTGACTGGGGCCGAGCGTGCGATCAGCGACATGACCTGCTCCTGCCGGTTGAACGAGTATCCGAGGCAGGGGGCATCGCACTTGATGGGCTGGGGCGAGTCGGCTGAGAACGTACGCCCGACAAAGATTCCCGACACGAACTTGACGTACTGGGTCAGCGGCGGCTCGTCGAGGCCAAGGCGATGTCGGTTGGACTCAATGATCGCCGGTGTGCAGGCCTTCCCGCACGTGAGCCGAGCCGGGTCGCCCGGCAGGATGGCGAAGAGCAGGAAGACGCTGACGCTGAGCAGGAACAGGAGCATCAGCATCAACAGGACTCGGCGAACCAAGTATGCGAACACGCGGCCTGCCCTCCGTCAGAGAAAGGTTACGTCCCGGGGGAGCGGCATCGCCACTCCCCCGGGGACCTGAACGCTAGTCCTAACTGACGCTACGTCCTACCTATTTGACGACTGACAGGACACCGTACGACAAGGAGCCGTATGGACCCCAGAGGAAGAGGCCGTCAGAGTTGATCTTTGTTCCGCCAAGGAACTGGGTCAACTCGAAGAAGGTCGGGATCACGTAGACGTTCTCCATGGCCTCCTTGTTGAGCGCCTGCCACAGCGCGTTCTGCGCCGTGCGATCGGTCTCTGCCACAGCGGCATCGATCTTGGCGTTCAAGGCCTCGTCGTCGACCTGGGAGAGGTCCCAGCCCCCAATCTGGGTGAAGAGCGGTGGGATGACGGTCGAGGCGTTCGGCCAGTCAGCTCCCCAGCCACCGACTCCGAAGTCGCCAGCCTTCTCGGGGTCGAAGACGATGCTGTAGTACTTGCCACTCTCGAGCGGCGCCGGCGTCACGGTGATGCCAGCCTTCGCGAACGAGGAGATGACAATTGCAGCGTTCTTGTTGCCTGTGGGGGTATCGGCGAAGTTGAAGCTGAGCTTCGGGGCCGGCTCGCCAGAGTCGGCGATCAACTGCTTCGCCAGCTCCGGGTCCCCGGTGTCCGGGACCGCTGCCCCAAACATGTCGGTCCACATCCCGCTTTCGGCATAGTCGGGGCCGATGTTCGGCTTGATGACCCCGTCGGCAAAGTCGCCGAGGAAGTTGCCACCGCCGTTCTTGCGGATGGCATCGCGGTCAAGGGCGACCGCCATGGCCTGTCGATGCTTGACGTTCGGGACCTTCTGGACGTTGATCCAGTAATACAGGGCATAGATGTCGTAGCCGCTGATCGCGCGGCCCTCGAACTTGGCCTGCGGAGTCTTCGGGTCCGTGAACACGGTGGGCAGGTTCTGGGGCTGCAGGCCGTCGCGCCCGATCGCGGTCACGTCATTGCCCGCGCTGGCGATGAGCCGCTCGTCGATGACCGCCGGGTCAAGGCCGAAGTCGACCTCCCAGCCGTCGGGATACGGGGTGCGGTAGTCGTCGCTCGCCTGGTCCCAAGCCTCGTTCCTGGACAGGATCATCTTGCCACCGTTTCCGGTGGTGTAACTGTCGACCTTGTAGGGTCCCGAGGACATCGGGGGCTTCGCAATACCATAGGTTTCGCCCGTGTCGGCGGCCTTGGGGACTGGAGAGAATCCGAGCGTGGTCGTGTAGTTGAAGTCTGGATGCGGCCCGCTCAGGTTAAAGGTGATCGTCTTGCCGTCGCAGACCACGGCCTTGTCGAACAGCTCCTGGCCGGTGCCGTCATACGGACCGTAGTACGCCGAGAGGAACACCGACTTTGGATCGTTCTCGTCAGTGATCGGGTTGGCAGGAACGTCCAGGTACTGGATCGCGTACGTCGGACCCTCACTGATGACGTCGTTCGCGAAGGTTCGTGAGACGCCGTACTTGACATCCTCGCAGGTGATATCCGAGCCATCCTGCCAGGTCACACCGTCACGGAGGGTGAACTCCCAGGAGGTAGCGTCCGCGTTTGCCGTGCCGGTGTCGGTCGCCAGGTCAGGGACGAGCACCGATGCTGCCTTGTCGTCCGAGGACACGGTGTAGGCCACGAGCGCCCGGTAGATCGTCGCTCCGAAGAACGCGAGATCCTCGCCTGTGTAGGCGCGCTGCGGGTCGACGCGATTGAACTCATCGGCCTGGGTGAGGAGATAGATCGTGCCGCCTGTCTGACCAGCGGCAGCGGACCCTCCCGCACTGGCGCCGGGGCTTCCCGCGCCCGACCCACCGGGGCTCGACGTCGTGCCCGGGCCGCAAGCCGCCAGCACAAGCATGGCTACCAGGCTGAGGGCCAAGGTACGGAGCACCCGTACGTCTAATCTGACCATGTTGTTCCATCCTCCAACGAGTTGGGCCCGGGACGGTCCCGGCTCAAGTTGATGCCCGATCATACACGGGTAGATGCGTTGCGACTGCTCAAGCGCCGGCGGCTCCTACTCGCCGACTGCTGGCAGACCGAACTCAATGAATGGCCTTTGGATCGAGTGCGTCCCGGAGCGAGTCGCCCAACAGGTTGAACGAGACCACCAGGATGACGAGCGCTGTGCCCGGGATGAACAGATACGTCGGGACGACGTTGAAGTAGGTGACGGAGGTGGCGAGCATCGCCCCGAACGTCGTCTCCGGTGGGAGCACGCCAACGCCCAGGAACGAGAGGGCGGCCTCTGTGCCGATGTACGCTGGCAACGTCAACGTCGCATACACCAGGATCGGCGCCCACAGGTTCGGCAGGATCTCGGTGAACAGGATCCTGCGCTTGCTCGACCCCATCGCGACTGCGGATTCCACGAATTCGCGTTCGCGCAGGCTGAGCACCTGCCCGCGCACGATGCGGGCCAGGTACGGCCAGCCGAACACGCTGAGCACGAGGATGAGGTAGAGGATGCGCGACGGGTTGCCTTCGGGGACTCCCAGTTGGGTGAGTCGCTGGGTGAGGACTCCCGAGAGCGCCAGGACGATGAGCAGGAACGGAAATGCGAGGACCAGGTCCATGAAACGGCCGATGATCGAGTCGGTCCAGCCACCGCTGTACCCGGCGATGATGCCGACGACGGTCCCGATCGCGACGGTGATCAACGTGGCGCTGGTCGCGATGACGAGGGAGATGCGCAGGCCGAACAGGAGCTGGGCCATGATGTCCCGCCCTGTCCCCCATTCGACCCCGAGAGGGTGGGCGGCGCTGATGCCGCCCCAGTCCAAGACCGGCTTCCCCGCGTTGTCGCTGATCGAGGCAGAGTCGAACTTGTAGGGGTCGATGCCCACCATTCCGCCGACGATCGGGCCAAAGATGCCGATCAGGTAGAACAGCACCAGGACGACCAGACAGATCATCGCAACGCGGTCGCGACGGAGGCGGGCCCAGATGATCTGCCGCAGGCTCCGGCCGCCCGTGAGGGCTGCGCTCTGGAAGCCGGCAGCGGTGTCCTGAACGACTGTCATTGCGGGGCGAGAATCCCTCCTGTAGCGGCTATCGAGACGAATGCCCGTCCGCGGGTGGTTTGCGCCCATCTTCGTGGGCGCTGCACGATTCGGTCAAGTACGCGCTCAAGCGCGCTACTGCGTTTCATACCTAGTACCTCTGACCGGCCACCTAGGTTCAAATCTCCTCCCGGGCCGACCGTCATTGCATCCGTCCGGGGATTGGCGGTTCGCCGTCGCGCGGTGTGGCCTCATCCGACACGTATATGCGCATGGGCCAGCCCGGCAGCGGGGGGTACGTCTGGGGCGCAAGGTACTTGCTCGAGAGCGCAGTAGGCCAGACTCTGGCTTCCTCGACGGGCGGGACAACCCGCCTGGCCGCAGAGGCGACGAACGGCGACTGGCTCATGGGAAGGAGCCTGCTCTGCGGGGCTGTGGCAACGGCGAATATCATCATGCCGGCCGCTGCGGCAGCGGACACCATGCCTCTCCAGTGCAGGACCCGCACCGCCCAGGGCCACACCGGCTGGTCGACTGTCCGGCTGCGGATCTGCCCCCAGCTCGCTCCAGACGGAGCGTAGCCCTCCACCCGCCCTCGCAGCGCACGACGCAGGTTCTCGACCAGCTCGCGGTCGATGCCCATCTCCCGGCGACAGTCCGCGCAGGATTCCAGGTGGGCCAGATGCGGCCCAGAGCGATACGTGAACTCTTCGCCAAGGGCGAACTGCTCCAGCAGCTGGCGACGTGCCTGGCTACAGCTCACGGCGGGACACCTTCGCACCGGCTGGCGCGCGCCGCTCGTCCGGGAGCCTCGATCGCAGCGCCTTGAGCGCGTAGTGCACGCGAGACTTCATGGTGCCCACGTTGCAGCGCGCTATCTCGGCCGATTGCGCAAGTGAGTAGCCATGCAGGTAGTAGAGGATAACGGCGGTCTGCTGCTTCGGAGGCAGCGTGTCGATGGCGCGCTGGAGCACCTCGATGATCTCAAGGGACTCGACCACCTGGTCCGGTCCGGAGGTCAGGTCCGCAACCCGGTTGCTGATCAGCGTGGTTATCGGCTCCAGGATCATCCGCCGGCGAGCGATACGGCTGTAGCACAGGTTGGTGGTTACGCGATGGAGCCACGGCAGCGGAGACCGATCGGTTCGCAGCCGGTGCCTGGCGCGGTAGGCCTTGACGAAGCAGTCCTGCATGATCTCCTCGGCCAGAAAAGGGTCGCGAGTGATCGCCAGAGCGGTGATGTAGACCGGCCGCTCATATTTGGCGAAGAACTCCTCGAACGCGTCGGGATCCCCCAACGTCATGCGCGCGACGAGCCCGTCCGGCTGTTCAGTGACCACCTGTACTCCGCGTACGATGCGCCGACTGGTGGCGAATCCTACCCCTTTCCCGCCGCCTGGGGTCGATCAACAAGCTCCTGATGGACCGATGGGGCGGTCGACGCGGTGACGAAGTCGTGCTTCAGATCGGGCCGGCGCGCCGCGGCTGCCTCGTCGAGGCGGCCGACCGGGGTGGTGCGGGGCGCCTGCTTGAGCTCATCGGGGGCGGTCTCGGCCAGCGACGCGATGCCATGCATGATCTCGACAAAGCTGTCCAGCGTCTCGAGCGACTCGGTCTCGGTCGGCTCGATCATGAGCGCCTCCTCCACGATCAGGGGGAAGTAGATCGTCGGCGGGTGGATGCGGTGGTCGAGGATCGCCTTGGCGATGTCCAGCGTGGTGACGCCGTGCTGCCGCTTCTGGCGCCGCCCTGAGAAGACCACCTCGTGCTTGCAGATGCGGTCGTAGGGCAGGTCGAAGGCATCGGCCAGTCGGACGCGCAGGTAGTTGGCTGCCAGCACCGCGTCGTCGCTCACCTCGCGCAGCCCGTCGCCGCCATTGCTCCGGATATAGGTATACGCGCGCACGAACATGCCGAAGTTGCCGGTGAAGGCGCGCACCTTGCCGATGGTGGTCGGCCTCGCCCCGGGCTCCTCCAGCGCGAAGCGGGCTGCCGGCGTGGGGCGCCCGGACCAGGCGTTGCTGCGTACCTCGTCTGGGTCACCGACGGCGAGCACTGGCAGCGGCGACGGCAGGAACGCCGCCAGTCTCTCGCTCACGCCGACCGGCCCCGCCCCAGGGCCTCCCCCGCCGTGCGGGGTCGAGAAGGTCTTGTGCAGGTTGAAGTGCATCACGTCGAAGCCCGCCTCGCCGGGTCGGAAGCGGCCGAGGATCGCGTTCAGGTTGGCTCCATCCATGTAGGCGATGGCGCCCGCCTCCTTGACGGCTGCCACAACCTGGTCGATCTGGTCCTCGAAGATGCCCAGAGTGGACGGATTGGTGATCATCAGGGCGGCGGTGTCCAGGCCCAGCGCCGCACGCAGCGCGTCGAGGTCGATCCCGCCGCGCGGGTTGGACGGGATCGTGACGGCCGTGTAGCCGACCATTGTTGCGGTCGCCGGGTTGGTACCGTGCGAGCTGTCGGGGACGAGGACCTTTGTGCGCTGCTCGCCCTCCCCACGAGATCGATGGTAGGCGCGCGTCATCAGGAGCCCGGTCAGTTCGCCGTGGGCGCCGGCCGCCGGCTGCAGGCTGATCGCGGCAAAGCCGCTGAGCTCCTTGAGGAGCTCAGCCAGCAGCCACTCGAGCTCCAGGCTGCCCTGGGCCAGCGGATCGGGATCGAGGGGGTGCGAATCGGCAAGTCCGGGGAGGCGGGCCGCCCATTCGTTGACCTTGGGGTTGTACTTCATGGTGCAGGACCCGAGCGGATAGAAGCCCAGCTCGATGGCGTGGTTCAGGTGGCTGAGCCGATTGAAGTGGCGCAGCAGGTCGAGCTCGGCGACCTCCGGCAGGCGCGGGGCCGTCCTCCGGACCGCCGTCTCGGGGATCTGGGGCTGATCGGCCGCGGCGGCCCGCGCAGCACTGGACGGGGACGGGTAGCGGACTGCGCGGCGGCCCGGCCGCGAGGAGTCGAAGATGAGCGGCTCGATGATCGTCAGCTGATCCCCCGCCTTGGGCGAGGCAAAGGCCGCGCCGCGACCCGACGCGTCGCCGGTTGGCGGCCGCTCGAGCACGCTCATCGGGTCGATTCCAGGCCCGCGATCAGGGCCTCGATATCGGCATCGGTGGTCAGCTCGGTGGCCGCAAGCAGCAGCGTGTCGGCAAGCTGGGGGTAGTCGGACCCGAGTGGATAGCCCGCCACGATCCCCTGCTCTGCGAGGGCCGCGTGCCGGCCGGTCGCGTCTGGCACACGGATGGCCACCTCGGCGAAGTACGGAGCGCTGAAACGCCGCTCACCGAGGCCGGCCGACTCGATCGCCGCCGCCACGTGGCGCGCCTGGGTGGCCGACAGGTCGGCCACCTCCCGGAGCCCCTGGGGGCCAACGGCCGACAGGTAGGTGGCGGCGGCCAATGCGCAGAGTGCCTGGTTGGTGCAGATATTGCTGGCCGCCTTCTCGCGGCGAATGTGCTGCTCGCGGGCCTGGAGGGTGAGCACGTAGCCCTTGCGCCCCTGCCCGTCTCGGGTCGCGCCGACCAGCCGGCCGGGCATCTGCCGCACGGACTCCATCCGGGCTGCCATCAGACCAACGTATGGCCCGCCGTAGGAGGGCGGGATGCCGAGCGGCTGCCCCTCGGCTGCCACGATATCGGCGCCGTAGGAGCCAGGGGCGGCGAGCAGGGCCAGCGAGGTCGGCTCCACCACCGCCACCATCAGCGCGCCGACCGCGTGGGCCGCGTCTGCCAGCTCCGCCATCGGCTCGATTCCGCCGAACATGTTCGGCTGCTGGGCGATGAGGCACGCACTGTCGTCGGTCACTGCGACGGCGGCTGCCTCGAGGTCGGTCAGGCCGGTCCTCCCCTCCGACAGGTCTGCGGGCACCTCCACGATCTCGACCCCCGGTCCGGCGCAATAGGTGGCGAGCACCCGCCGGACCTGCGGGTTCACCGCCGTTGAGACAGCCACCTGGTGGCGACCGGTCAGTCGGCAGGCCATCAGCGCCGCCTCGGCCGTGGCGGTCGCACCGTCGTAGTGAGAGGCGGAGGCGACCTCCATCCCGGTCAGCTCGCAGATCAGCGACTGGAACTCGTAGATGCTCTGCAGGGTCCCCTGGCTGACCTCCGGTTGGTACGGCGTGTAGGAAGTCGAGAATTCGGCGCGTCCGATCACTTCGCTCACCACCGCCGGGACCAGGTGGCGGTAGGCGCCCGCACCCAGGAAGCTGACGCGCGGGATCCGGTTCTGCCCGGCCAGGCGCGCCAGCTCGGCGCGGACCTCCTGCTCGGTGAGTGGCGCGGGCAGGTCGAACCGGGTGGCGCGCACGGCGGCCGGAATGTCGGCGAAGAGGTCGTCGACCGACTCGACCCCGATCGCCGCGAGCATCCGCTCGCGGTCGGCGGCGGTGTGCGGGGAGTAGGACATCAGCCGGCGGTGAGCTCCGCATAGGCGGCCGCGTCCATCAGCTTGTCCATCTCCGCGGGGTCGCCGAGGGTCACCTTTGCGATCCAGCCGCTCCCGAACGGATCGGTGTTGAGCAGCTCAGGGCTCGTGCGCAGGTCGCCATTGACCTCGGCCACCTCGCCCGATACTGGCGCGAACAGGTCGCTCACCGCCTTCACGCTCTCGACCACGCCGAAGCTCGAGAATTGAGTGAGGCGCGCCCCGACCTCGGGCAGCTCGACGTAGACGATGTCTCCGAGCTCGTCGGCGGCGAAGCTGGTGATGCCGATCATGGCCACCGCGCCCTCGACGCGCACCCACTCGTGCTCTCGGGAGTAGCGCCGGTCGTCTGGCGGGGTCGTGGACATCGGGCTCCTTCGAGGTCGTCCGGCCGTCGCGCGTCAGGCAGCGTCCGGCTTTGGGCGTCGGTAGAACGGCAACTTTACCTGCTCGGCTGGGTGCGGGCGCTCGCGGACGAGCACCTCGACCGCGGCACCCACCGCTGCGCGGGCGGCGGGGAGGTAGGCCATCGCGATCCTCTCGCCGAGGGTCGGCGAGAGGGTTCCGCTCGTCACCGACCCGGCCTCCGTGCCATCGACCAGCACTGGGTAGCCGTGACGGGCGATCGCCTCGTCGCGCATCACGAGCCCGACCAGCTTGCGCTGGGGACCGGTCTGCTGCACCGCGGCCAGGGCTCCGCGCCCGACGAACTCGCCCTTCTCAAGCTTGACCACCCGGCCGAGGTTGGCCTCGTACGGGTTGACCGATCGGTCCAGCTCGTTGCCGTACAGCGGCATTCCCGCCTCCAGGCGGAGGGTGTCGCGGCTCCCGAGCCCGCAGGGCCGGAGCCCGAGGTCCTCGCCGGTCGAGATGAGCGCGTCCCACAGGCGCTGAGCGCGCCGCGCGGCGCAGAACAGCTCGAAACCGTCCTCGCCGGTATAGCCGGTGCGGGCCACCAGGCACTCGGTGCCGGCTACCCGGCCCTGGATCGAGCGATAGTTGCCGAGCGTCGACAGATCGAGGTCGGTGAGCCGGGCGAGCAGCTCCGCGGCCTTCGGGCCTTGCGGTGCGATCAGGGCGGTCTCATCCGAGCGGTCCGACACCTGCACGTCAAAGTCGCCGCGGCCGCCGAGCGACTGCAGCTGCGCCAGCACCGCATCGTGGTTGGCCGCATTACACACGATCAGGTACCCGTCCTCGACGCGGTAGACGATCACGTCGTCGATGATCCCGCCGTCGGGAGCGCACAGCATCGAGTACTGGGCCTGACCCGGCTCCAGCAGGCCCGGGTCGCTGACGACCGCATAGCGAACGAATGCGAGGGCCTCGGGCCCCGACAGGTGGATCTCTCCCATGTGCGACAGATCGAAGAGGCCGACCGCGCTGCGCACGGTCCGGTGCTCGTCGATGATCGAGGTGTACTGCACCGGCATCTCATAGCCGGCGTACGGAACCATCCGGGCTTGGAGAGCCAGGTGGCTGGCATGCAGCGGCGTGTGGCGCAGCAGCGCCGGGGCCTCGGTCACGACGGGGCCCTGCTGACCGACAGCTCCGCCACCTCTCCGCGCGCAGTCAGCAGCTCGGCCGTGCGCTGCACCACCCCCCGCTCGGTTGCGTGCGTCATCAGCTGCAGCGCCTCGTCGATTTGGAACCAGCCGACCTCGTCGAACTCGTGGTCGTGGTCCTCCAAGCGACCACCGATGGGATGCATCAGGAAGAAATGGACGGTCTTATGGAAGCGCGTCCGGCCATGCACGAAGAAGTAGGTGATCGCACGGATCGGCTGCTCGATCTCGACCAGCAGGCCGGTCTCCTCGCTCGTCTCGCGAATGGCGGTCTCGGCCAGCGTCTCGCCCGAGTTGGGGGTTCCCTTGGGAAGGGCCCAGAGCGGCGGCTGGCGGCGGCGGACCAGGACGATCTCGACGCGACCGCCCTCAGCGCGGTGAACGACCCCGCCGGCCGACGTTGCCCTGGCGGAACGCAGCGCGGCCACCCGCGCTGCTACGCGCGACGGGCGCGCGGTAGCCCCAGCGACAGGAGTGCGCGCCGGGGGCTGACGCGGCC